>JBDGTB010000108.1:0-22022 GCA_042217235.1 Haloferacaceae archaeon
TAGCCGAACCCCCAACGGAGGAATCCTCGCGCTTTAGCGCGGGGAGGATGTCAATTAACGGCGCCGCGCGAGCGGACAACCTGCGACGCATGACCGAGGACGACACCGACGACCCGGACGGCGCGGACGCGACGGACGCCGGAACGGCGGACTCGGAGCGGGTCCGGCGCCTCGAGGAGATGGAGAAGCGCCTCGAACGGAAGGAGCGGGAGCTCGACGACCGCGAGGCGACGCTCGACGAGCGCGAACAGGAGGCGCTCGACCGGCGGGAGGAGGCGGTGGACCTGCGCGAGGAGCTCGACGACCGCGAGGCGACGCTCGACGAGCGACGGGCGGCCCTCGACGACCGCGAGACGGCCCTCGACGAGCGGGAGCGCGAACTCGACCGGCGGGAGGAGACCCTCTCGGCGTACGTCGGCGACCAGCTCTCGGAGCTGGAGGCGTCGATCGCCGACACCGTCCGGGCGGAGGTGACCGAGGCGGTCGAGACCCACGACGGCGGTCGGAGCCGGTTCGGGGCGATCGGCGGCCTCCTGCTCGCCCTCGTCGGGATGGTGCTCGTCGTCGCCGGGGTCGCCAACGGGTTCGGAACCGTGAGCGGCGACGTCCCGCAGCTGTTCGCCAACACCGCCGCCAACTACGGCACGACCGCCGTGCTGGTCTTCTGTGGGCTCGCCGCGAACCTGGCGGCCGCCGCGGGTCGGGTGTGAGAGCGCCCGCGTCCGCACGTCGTGGGGTGGACGCACGAAAAATCGGCGGCAGAGTCGGTCGCGGCAGGGCCGGCCGAGCGGTGCGCCTTACGACCCGCCCAGATCGCTCGGGTCGAAGTCGCAGCTCGTGACGAGGTCGGCGTCGGCCACCGCATCGTACCAGTCCGTCGTGGTGTAGACCGGTTCGCCACCGCTCTCCTCGACCTCGGTGTACGCGTCCCAGATCTGCACGGCGCCGAGCGGCCACTGCCAGTCGTCGGGAACGGCGACGAGCCGAACGTCGCCGCTGTGGACCTCGACGGGCTTGGCGAGGTTCTTCAGGTAGGGGTCGAAGAACAGGTTGCTCCCGTTCACGTCGACGTCCCCTTTCTCCTGGGGAACGTCTATCGCACACGGTTCGTCGAAGGCGACCGTCAGCGTCGCCCACTCGCGGGGCGGCGTACAGCCGTCGGTCTCGCCGGGTCGCTCGGCGTTCTCCAGGTCGTCGAAGACGTCCTCGGTGTGCGGGAAGACGGTGACGTCGACGTCCGAACCGCCGTCGAAATCGCCGTCGCTGGACCTGATCTCGGCGCCAGTACCGTCTTTCACCACCAGGTCGTACGACCCGGCCCCACAGAGGGTGCTACTCGGCAGGGCGAAGTGCCATTCGTGGTCGTCTCCTGCCCCCCGAGCCTGGGGCACGATGTCGAAGGTGAACTCCGTGACCAGGGGCGTCCCCTCGTCGGTCTCGCCGGACGCCGTGAACGTGCCGATCAGGTCGACGACCCAGTCGTTGACGTCCCAGTCCGAGGAGGCCTTGGGGAGGTCCTCGTACGAGAGGTTGATCGTCCCGACGATGTCCCGGACCTCGACGACGCAGAACTGGAGGTTGCTGATCGCGGCCGTGTTGCCGCCCGCGTTCTCCAGATTCGACGTGTAGGACCCCTCCTCCGGGTCGGAGACCTCCTCACAGTCGTCGCCGCCGAAGGCCAGCCCCGCTGTCGCGACGTACGTGGGGTCCTCGGTGGCGGACTCCCACGTGACGGAGACGGGCTCGCACTGCTCCCCGTCCTTGCTCTCCCAGTCCGTGATCTCGACGAGGCCGGTGTCCGTCTCCTCCTCGAAGTAGCAGTCGGTGACGGTGCCCTCCTCGTTCGTCTCGACGACGAACTCGAACTTGACGTACGTCCCGTCGCCCTCACACGAGAACTCCTTGTGGCAGGGTTGCCCACCGCCCCGGCCCGCGGCCAGCCCGGACATTCCGGCGAGACCGGCGCCGACCGCCGCGCTCTGCAGTACCGTTCGCCTGTTGATTCCCCCGTCGTCGTCCGTGTCGTGTTCAGTCATAGCTGTCGCCCCCACCCGCGGGGCAGCAGATATTGTAACTGAGTTGCATAATAGCTGTTGGGCAAGTAACTGGTTCCGCGTGTGGAACGACCGTACCTGGCACGACCGCCTGTCCGGACCCGACACGACCGCCCGGCCACGCTTCCCGGCGATCCGGTCTCCCGTTTCGGGTCGGCCGGCCGAGCGGCACAGCCACTCGCAGCGCTGGCACGTCGCTCTGGTCCGTCGGGGCGCTCGCCGACCGGGAGCGCCCGACACCGGAAACCAGAAAGGCCTTTGCCCGTCACGGTCGCCGACGAGTGATGACGTACGACATTGGGGTCATCCCGGGCGACGGTGTCGGACCCGCGGTCGTCGACCGCTCGATGCCGGTCGTCGAGGCGGCGGCCGACGCCCACGGCGTGTCGATCGAGACGACCCGCTACGACTGGGGCTCCGAGCGCTACCTCGAAGAGGGGGCGATGATGCCCGACGACGCCCTCGACAGGCTGCGCGACCACGACGCGCTCTTCCTCGGCGCCGTGGGGCACCCCGACGTCCCCGACCACGTGACCCTGCACGGGCTCCGGCTGGAGATCACGAAGGGGTTCAAACAGCACGTCTGCAAGCGGCCCACCCACCTGTTCGACGGCGTCACCAGCCCGCTGCGGAACTACGCCGGGGGGGACATCGACTTCGTCGTCTACCGGCAGAACACGGAGGGCGAGTACGCCGACGTCGGCGGCCGGGAGTACGAGGGGTTCGAGAACGAGGTCGCCGTCCAGAGCGCGCTGTTCACCCGCGAGGGGACCGAGACGATCGTCCGGGCGGCGTTCGAGGCCGCGACCGAGCGCGAGCGCACGCTCACGAGCATCACGAAGTCGAACGCCCAGGCCCACGGGATGGTCTTCTGGGACGACGTCGTCGACGAGGTCCACGAGGAGTACCCCGAGGTCGAGGTCGAACGGCTGCTCGTCGACGCGGCCAGCATGGACTTCGTCCGGCGACCGGACGAGTTCGACGTGGTCGTCGCCTCGAACCTCTTCGGCGACATCCTCACCGACCTCGGCGCGGGCATCTCGGGGAGCATGGGCCTCGCTCCCTCCTCGAACATCGACCCGACGGGCGAGCACCCGTCGATGTTCGAACCGGTCCACGGCAGCGCCTTCGACATCATGGGCGAGGGGGTCGCGAACCCGGTCGCGACGGTGCTCTCGTGGGAGCTGCTCTGGGAACATCTCGGCGAGGACGCGGTCGCGCGGTCGCTGCGGGACGCGGTCGCGAGCCAGCTCGCGGACGTCGACGCGCCGCGGACCCCCGACATCGGCGGCGACGCGGGCACCGAAGCGGTGACGCGGGACCTCCGGACGCGGGTCGAGTAGCGCCGAAGCCCCGCCGCGCCACGGCGGTCCGCAGCCCGCCGGCCCGGCGACGCCTCCGAGGGGCCCCGCCTCCGTCGGGTCGGGACACTCCCCTCGGACGGGCGGGACGCGCTCTCTAGCCCGCCGGCCGGACGTTCTGGTTCACGTGGAAGAAGTTGTCCGGGTCGTATGCGGCCTTGACCTCCCGCAGTCGCTCGTAGTTGTCGCCGTACGTCGCGCGGACGCGGTCGGCGCCCTCGTCCATCATGAAGTTGACGTACGCCCCGTCGGCCGAGTGGGGGTGGAGCGCCTCCCGGTACTCCCGGGCCCACGTCGTGATCGCCCCGGCGTTTGCCGGGTCCGGGTCGACGCCGGCCACGACCATGGACCACGTCGCGTCGCGGTTCGCCCACGCGGTCTCGTCGTCCCCGACGCGGCCGGCGGCGGCGTCGATGGGGTAGAGATGCATCGTCGACTTCGACGTCGGGACCCGGGCGAACCGCTCGTGTTCGGCGATGGCCTCGTCGGTGATCTCGTGGACGAAGTCGGCCTTCCAGTACCACTGGTCGCCCGCGGGATAGAGGTCGTCGAACATGCTCTGTAGCGCCGGGTAGGGCATCGGATCGGGCCGTCGTGCTCGAAGATCGGCTCCGCGACCTCCCGTGCCGGCTCGAGCACCTCGTCGATCTCCGATTCCGAGCCGAGGTAACACCACATCAGCCCACAGACCATCTCGCCGTGGATCGACGCCGGGAACGGCTCCCCCGGCACCTCGTGTTTGAGGTAGAACGCGTAGACGTCGTCGGGCTGTTCGGGGAGCCACTCGCGGTACCAGCGCATCGTCGGCTCGAGCTCCTCGATCGGCCAGAACATCGGCCCGGCGACCACCGTGTCGACGGGATGCAGGTCGAACTCGAACGACGTGACGACGCCGAAGTTGCCGCCGCCGCCGCCGAGCGTGAGGCCGCCGACGCCGGTCGTCGAGATGACCCCGCCGACCGTCGCGAGGCCGAACGGATGCGTGGCGTGGTCGACGTCGCCCCAGGTGCACCCCCCTTCGACCCGCGCGGTCCCCTCGTCGGGGTCGACGCGGACGCCGTTCATCCCCGACAGGTCGACGACGAGCCCGTCGTCGACGAGCGCCAGCCCGGCACCGTTGTGACCGCCGCCCCCGGACCGCGACCTCGATGTCGTGTTCGCGGCCGAACTCGACCGCCGAGACGACGTCCGCGACGGTGGCACACTCGACGATCAGCCCGGGACGCTTGTCGATCATCGCGTTGTTGACCGCTCGCGCTCTCTCGTACCCGGGTCGTCGGGTTCGAGCAGGCCCCCTCGTACCGTTTCCCGAAAGCTCTCGATGGAAGTCTCGTCGACTTCCCTTGCTGGTGTTGACATAGTTCCCTCTCCGTTTCGCGCTCCTTCGACCCCCCACCACCGCTCGCCGACGAGGAGCGCTAGCCAAATTACACGGTGTTTCGTGTTACTGTTATCGGGGAGGAGGGCGAATGCTGAGGCCGCACGCGGTCGGACGCGGGCCTGAGGGAGCACCCGTCGATTGTCGCGCCGCCTCGACGGCGACGATGTCGACGTTCCCGTGGGTCGTCACGACGGCCGCGACGCGACCGTCGAGTCACACGGACGGCGAGCGTTCGTCGTCCCGGTGGTCCGGGTCACAGCGCTCACGGACCGGCCACCGGCCGCTTCTGCCCGCCGCGGCTGGCGGGTGCTGCGTCCGTTCAACTAATCGGAGATGAACTTGTTGTCCCGCCAGTTCACGCCGGTCGCCCCCTCGTCGCTGTTCGGGTTCTCGACGACCTCGACGGAGGCGGGACGGTCCTCGCCCTCGACGACCCGGGTGGCGACGAGGTCGCCGTCCTGCTCGGTGATGGCGGTGAGCGTCCCCTTCTCGGCCATGCGCGCGAGGTCGAGCAGGACGAGGAACATCGGGAACTGGAGCGCGCTGTTCTGGAGGACGGTCTCGCGGTCGCCCTTGAAGCAGGCGAACTCGACGAGTTCCGAGGGGATCTCCTCCTCCTCCTCGTCGATCCAGGGGCCGTTGGCGCGTGGCGGCTCCTCCTCGTAGACGCGGTTCTCGGTGATGCTGGCTTTCAGCTGTGCGGTCGGCGTGTACTTGCTGAGGTCGTCCTCGGCGGCCACCGACTTGAGGATCAGCGTGTTGTTCCGGCGGGTGACCGTCACGTCGTCGATCTCGGTGGGGAGATCCGGATCGTCCTTGAAGTAGGATTCTACGTCCTCGAGGGGCAGTTCGAGCGTCGAGTGGAGTCGATATACCGTTCCTGACATGGTTTCGCGGTGGGAGGGCGGGTGCGCGGCGACCGTGACGAACGCCGTCGTGTTCACCCTGACGTAGGGGACGCGGGCTTATATGGACTGCTCTTCGCTCGTCGGGCGGGTCACTCGACGCCGAGCGTCGCGCCGAGTTCGCCGCGCTCCTCCAGTTCGGCGAGCACGTCGCTCCCGCCGACGAACTCGCCGTCGACGTACGTCTGGGGGATCGTCTCCCAGCCGCTGTGTTCGGCGAGCGCCTTCCGGTACTGGTCGAGTGCGGGCAGCACGTCCACCGTCTCGAACTCCTCGCGGTGCTCGGCGATCAGCTTCACCGCCCGGTCGGAGTAGCCACACTGGGGCATCAGCCGGTTCCCCTTCATGAACAGCACCACCTCGCTCTCCGCGATCGCCTCGTCGACGCGGTCCTGGACGTCGCCGGCTTCGAGGTCCCCCTCGGGGTCGAACGTCATGGCTCCGGGTAGGCGGCTGGCACACAAAGGGGTTCCGCCAGCGGGCACGCGATGGCCCGCGCCGGGTCGTGTCGGCCGTCGTCCGATCCTCCCGTCGTCGTCGCGGCCGTCGTCCGATCCCCCCCCGCCGTCGTCGGGGGCACGACGGCGAGCGACGGCGTCCGTGACGACCGGCGGCGCGACGCGACGGCCGGCCCGGCCTACTCGTCCCCGACCCGGATCACGTTGATGAGCGAGTAGACCGGGACGCCGTCGAGCGTCTCCAGCCCCTGCTTGTCGACGAGCACCGCGCAGGCGACCGGCGTCCCGCCCTCGCTCCGGACCGCCTCGACGGCCTCGCGCATCGTCGTCCCGCTCGTGATCGTGTCGTCGACGAGGTAGCAGTCCCGGCCGCGGATGCTCGCGAAGTTCCGGGAGAACGAGCCGCCGAGCTCCTCCATGTCGCCCTCTTCCCACTGGTGTTTCCCCGGGGTGTACGTCCCGAGGTCGGTCTCGAGCGCGCTCGCGACCTCGGTCGCGAGCGGCGCGCCCGCCTTCTCGATGCCGATCGTGAGGTCGACGTCCTCGCCCTCCTTCGCGAGCAGGTCGGCCATCGTCCACGCGACGCTCCCGAGACGGGCGCTGTCCCGGCCGACCGCGCTCCAGTCGACGTGGATGTCGTCGGGGCCGCCCGGCTCCTCGTCGCGCGGCTCGACCGCGTCGGACCGTTCGACCAGCCAGCTCGCCGTCTCGCGGGAGACGTTCAGCTCGTCCGCTATCTCCCCCTTCGAGAGACCCTGGGCGGCGAGCTCGCCCGCGCTCGCGATGAGGTCGTCGACGTTTTTCATGCGTCGCGGGTTCGACCGCGGTTTGTATAGGCGTGTCGTCGTCGGCCGCGTCGGGCGTCAGCGGTCCTCGACCAGGTCGTCGGCGACCCCGGTGTAGTCCGCGGGCGTCAGGTCCCGCAGGGTCGCTCGCGCCTCCGGCGGGATGTCGAGGTCGTCGACGAACGCGCGGATGTCCTCGAGGGTGATGTCCTCGCGGCCGCGCGAGAGCTCCTTCACCCGTTCGTAGGCGTCGGCGTGTCCCTCGCGCCGGAGGACGGTCTGGACCGCCTCGGTGAGGACCGCCGGCTCGTCGGCGAGGTCCTCGCGCATGGCCCGCTCGTTCGGCACCACGGCGTCGAGCCCGTCGGCGGTCTTCGTGTACCCGAGCAGGCAGTGGGCCAGTGCCGCCCCCACGTTGCGCTTGACCGTCGAGTCGGAGAGGTCCCGCTGGAGGCGCGACGTCGTCACGTAGTCCGCGAGGAAGGCCAGGTCGCTGCGGGACTTCGAGAGGTTCCCCTCGGCGTTCTCGAAGTCGATCGGGTTGACCTTGTGAGGCATCGTCGACGACCCCGTCTCGCCCGCCGTGGCGCGCTGCCCGAGGTAGCGCCGGCTGACGTACGTCCACGCGTCGCGGTCGAGGTCGAGCACGACGGCGTTCGTCCCCCGGAGCGCGTCGAACAGCGCCGCCAGGTCGTCACAGGGGTTGAGCTGGGTGACGAGCGGCTGGTGGTCGAACCCGAGCGAGGCGACGAACTCGCGGGCGAACGCCCGCCAGTCGACCTCGGGGTAGGCGACGTGGTGGGCGGCGTAGGTCCCCGACGCGCCCGCGAGCTTGCCGGCGAGCCCGTCGACCGCCTCGCGGACCCGTCCGATGGCCCGGCCGAGCCGCGCCGCGAACACGGCCATCTCCTTGCCGAACGTCGTCGGCGTCGCGGGCTGGCCGTGCGTGCGTGCGAGCATCGGCAGGTCGCGGTGCTCGCGGGCGAGCGCGACGAGCTCGTCGCGCACGTCGACCAGCGCGGGCAGGAGCACCTCCTCGGTCGCCCCCCGGACGAGCAGCCGGTTGGCGAGGTTGTTCACGTCCTCGCTCGTCAGCCCGAAGTGGATCCAGGGGTGCAGCGCCGGGTCCGTCCGGGTGCGCAGGAAGTACTCGACGGCCTTCACGTCGTGGTTCGTCGCGTCGAACTCCTCGGTCCCCTCCGTCTCGATCCGTTTTATCAGCCGAGCGTCCGCGGCGTCGAACCCCTCGTAGGTCGCCCGGAGGTCGGCCGCCGTCGCCTCGTCTATCTCGACCGGCGTGGCGTCCAGCTCCGCGAGCGCGAGCAGGTACTCCACCTCGACGCGGACGCGTGCCCGCGCCAGCGCCGCCTCGCTCGCGTACGGGACGAGCGGCGCGGTCCGGTCGGCGTACCGCCCGTCGAGCGGCGACACCGCCGCCAGGGCGTCCTCGCGTGGCAGGTCCATGTGGGCGCCCATCGCCCGGGGCGGCGCAAAAGCGTGTCGGCATGGCTCCCCCACGGACGTGCATACATTCTGCGGTCTCGCGGGCGCCCCCGCGGGTGATTGTCCACGAACGTGCCTCTTCGGCGGATCCGGACCGCAACGGTTTTTCGCTCCCCGGCCGGGCGTACGCGTATGCACATCGCCGGCATGGCGAGCAACCGCGGACGGAACCTCCTGCACGTCGCCGACCGGGCGCCGGGCGGGGCGGAGGTCGCTGTCGTCCTGACCAACCGGGAGGAAGCGCCGGTGCTCGACGGCGCGGCCGACCGGGGCGTCCCGACCGAGGTGGTGACCCGCGCGGAGGGCGAGTCCCGCGCCGCCCACGAGCGGCGGATCCTCGACCGCCTCGCGGAGTACGACGTCGACCTCGTCTGCATGGACGGCTACATGCGCGTCCTCACCGACGAGTTCCTCGACGCGGCGCCGACGACGCTGAACGTCCACCCGTCGCTGCTCCCCGCCTTCCCGGGGACGGACGCCCACGAGCAGGTGCTCGAGGCGGGCGCGAAGGTGACCGGCTGTACGGTCCACGTCGCGACCGAGGAGGTCGACGCCGGCCCCGTCGTCACGCAGGAGGCCGTCCCCGTCTACGCCGACGACGACGCCGACAGCCTCAAGCAGCGGGTGCTCCACGAGGCGGAGTTCGTCGCCTACCCCCGCGCGATCCGCTGGTTCGCCGAGGACCGCGTCGAGGTGGACCGCGCGGCGGGCGTGGCCCGCGTCGAGGGCGACGGCGGCGGCGACTTCCCCGAGCGCCGGGCGGTGTCGACCGACCGCGTCGACGACCTGCGCTACGGCGAGAACCCCCACCAGGACGCGGCGCTGTACGCCGACGCCGGCAGCCGCGAGGCGAGCGTCGTCGACGCGCCCCAGCGCAACCACGGCGCGAAGGGCCTCTCGTACAACAACTACAACGACGCCGACGCGGCGCTCGACCTGATAAAGGAGTTCGACGAGCCCGCCGCGGCGGTGATAAAGCACACCAACCCCGCGGGCTGTGCGACGGCCGACGACCTCGCGACGGCGTACGACCGCGCGCTCGCCACGGACCCGATGAGCGCGTTCGGCGGCGTCGTCGCGCTCAACCGGGTCTGTGACGCCGCGACCGCCGAGTCCGTCGTCGACTCGTTCAAGGAGGTCGTCGTCGCACCGGGCTACACCGACGCCGCGCTCGACGTGCTCCGGGAGAAGGACGACCTGCGCGTGCTCGACGTCGGCGACCTCGGCGAGCGGACCGAGCGCCTGACCGAGAAGGCGCTCGTCGGCGGGCGGCTCGTCCAGGAGCGCGACCGCTGGGCGCCGACCGCCGACGACCTGGAGGTCGTGACCGAGCGCGAGCCGACCGACGACGAGGTGACGACGATGCTGTTCGCATGGCGCGTCCTCAAACACGTCCGGTCCAACGGCATCCTCTTCGCGGACGGGACGGAGACCGTCGGCGTCGGGATGGGTCAGGTCTCCCGCGTCGACGCGGTGCGCCTCGCCGCGATGAAGGCCGACGAGCACGCCGAGGGGAAAGACGCCGCGGGCGCGGTGATGGCCTCGGACGCCTTCTTCCCCTTCCCGGACGGCATCGAGGAGGCCGCCGAGGCCGGGATCGAGGCGGTGGTCCAGCCGGGCGGGAGCGTCAACGACGAGGACGTGATCGCCGCGGCGGACGAGCACGGCATGGCGATGTGTTTCACCGGGCGTCGCTGCTTCCGGCACGACTGACGCGACGGCGGGGCTCACCGCCGTTCACGCCGCCCGCCGCCGGACCGTCCGGCGCTCCGTCCCGCCCGCCCACCGCAGGACGACGTCGAACCGGTCCCCGTCGACGAAGTGAGCGTCCACCCCGCCCGTCACCCTCCGCGTCTCGCCGACGGGGACCCGCGCCGTCACCTCCGGCTGGTCGGAGATGGAGGCGTTGCCGACCTCCGCGAGGAACCTGCCGGCTCGCTCGCCGTCGTTTTCCACCTCGACGGTCGCCTCGACGGTCGACTCCTGGGCCGCCGTGTCGGGCGCGTCGAACGACCGGACCCGGAACGACGGCGCCCGCCCGAGGGCGCCCACGAGCGCGTCCGAGAGTGGCCAGCGGACCGCGGGACCGTCGGCCGGTCGCCAGACGACCGCGGCCCGCGACGGCGCCGGGTCGGTCGGCACCGGGAAGGCGAAGCGCTGGCGGCGCTCGGCGTTGCGCTCGGCGTGGACGTACCGCCGGCCCGTCCGGTCGACCGTGTCCGCCTCGACGGCCACGTCCAGGTCGGCCACGTCCGGCGCGTTCGACCCCTCGACGGTCACGTCCGCGACGGCGAACTGCGCGCCGTCCTCCCAGAGCGGGTCGACGTGGACCGTGCCGAACTCGACCACCCCGTGACGCACCGCCGGGCGGGACACGGCGACCGTCGGGCCGCCGTCCGCGTCGTAGGACTCGCCCGTCCCGCGAGTGACCGTCTCGCGAGACCCGTCGGTGGGCGGGGCGGTCGGCGTGTCGGTCGCCGCGCCGTTCGGGACGGCCGTCGTGTCGTCGGCGTCGGTGACCGTCCCCGGGCCGTCGGTGCTCGTACAGCCCCCGAGCAGGGCGAGTGCGGGCGCGGCGGCACGGAGGACCTCGCGTCGGCGTGGCGGGCACATCGCGAGCGACACGTGCTCGGTCCGCGATAAGTGTCTTCTGCGGACCCCGCCACGGTGGGCGTCGCCTCCCGACGCGTGCCTTCTGCGGCCGGTAACACGGTGCTCCCGGTGAGCGGGTGCACCGACCCGATCCGACCCGACCGGTCGTCGGGCCGGCTCACTCGGCGACGAGTCGGACGGCGATCCCGTCCGGGTCCGCGACCGCGATCCCGCCCTCGACCGGGGTGACGTCGGCTCCGTGCGTCCGGAGGCGGGCGCGGGCGTCGTCGAGCGCGGCCGCGTCGGGCACGACCAGCTCGAACCAGGCCAGTCCGCGGCCCGTCGCGGGGGTCGACCGCCCCTGCCACGTGTTCAGGCCGACGTGGTGGTGGTAGTCGCCCGCGGCGAGAAAGAGCGCCGACGAGTCCCACGCCTGCCGGACCCGCAGGCCGAGCGCGTCGACGTAGAACGCACGCGCCGCGGGGAGCGAGGTGACCTCCAGGTGGACGTGGCCGACGTCCGTCCCCGACGGCGCCGACGACCCCCCGTCCGCGGCCGCGGCGAGCGCGTCGCGGTCGAGCGGGAGCGTGTCCATCCGGACGGTGCCGTCGGCCGCGACCGGCCACTCGGACCGCGGGCGGTCGCGGTAGAGCTCGACGCCGTTGCCCTCCGGGTCCGCGAGGTAGAGCGCCTCGCTCACGCGGTGGTCCGAGGCCCCCTCGAGGCGTCCGTGCTCGCGGACCCGTTCGAGCGCGTCCCCGAGCGCGCCCCGCGAGGGCAGTCGGACGGCGACGTGGTAGAGCCCAGCCGCGTCGCCGGGCCGGTCCGGGGCGTCGGCGTCGGCGCGCAGTTCGACCAGCGCCGTCCCCTCGACGCCGAGCGTCGCCCCCTCCCCGTCCTCCCGGAGCACCGCGAGCCCGACCACGTCGCGGTAGAACGCGACGGTCGCCCCGAGGTCGGCCACGCGGAGCGCCGCCCGGCCGACGCGCGTCGAGGGCGGGAGCTCGCCGTCCCCGTCCGTCATCGCACACCCATCGTCGTTCGTCGGCGGTTCGTCCCCACGGGCCAAATAGCTGTCCGGGACGGGCGGTCGTCCCGGTCTGTCGCGGACGCCCCGGGACGACGGCGGTCGGGCCGCTCGGGGGTGACGACCGTCGACGGTCGCGTCGGACTCCCGCCGGTCGGTACCGACACGCGCAAGCCCCTCGACCCCCGATCCGGTCACATGAGCGACGACGGCGACGCGTGGGTCTGCCTGTTCTCCGGGGGGAAAGACTCCTCGTGGGCGCTGTACCGCGCGCTCGCGACCGGCCTGCGGGTCGAGCGGCTCCTGACCGTCCACGCGACCGGCGACTCCTACATGTACCACGTCCCCGAGACGCGGCTGACCGGCCTCGCGGCCGAGGCGGTCGGCGTCGAGCACGCCGAGGTCGAGGCGGGCGACCTCGGCGCGAGCGGGGCGACCGACGCGGGCGCGCAGGGCGACGCCGAGATCGAGCCGCTCGCGGCGGCGCTCGACGGCCTGCGGGGCGAGGTCGACGTCGCGGGCGTCGTCGCCGGCGCGGTCGAGAGCGAGTTCCAGACCTCGCGGATCGAGGCGCTCTGTGACCGGTTCGACCTCGACCTGTTCGCGCCCCTCTGGCAGGCGGACCCGGTCGAACTCGGCGAGGCGATGCTCGAGGCCGGCTTCGACATCCGGGTCGTCGCCGTGGCGGCGGCGGGGCTCGACGAGTCCTGGCTGGGACGGCGCCTCGACGCCGACGCCCTCGCCGAGCTCGTCGACCTGCGCGAGCGCTACGGCGTCCACCCGATCGGCGAGGGCGGCGAGTTCGAGACGTTCGTCGTCGACGGCCCGCACATGGACCGGCGGATCGACCTCGACTACGCGACGGAGTGGGACGGGACCCGGGGCCGGATACGGGTGACCGACGCCGAGCTGGTTCAGTCCCCGTCCTCGGGAGCGCGCACCCGCGAGTAGCCACCGACGAGCGCGTCCGCGAGGTCGGTGCCGGCCACGCACGCGTGTTCGTCGACGATCGAGCCCGACAGGTCGGCGTCGACGACCGTCGCCCCCGGGAAGACCACCGCGCGCTCCAGGTTCGCGTTCCGCACCTCGGCGTCGGCCATGACGTGGACGTTCGGACCGAGCCGCGCGTCCGCCACCGTCGCGCTGTCGGCCACGCGCGCCCCGCCGTCGAGCTCCCACGCGACCGCGTCGAGGTAGCTTCCCGGCGTGCCGATGTCGAACCACGCGCCGTCGAAGGTGAACGCGTGAACCGCCTGGCGGTCCTGGAGCCACTGGATGAACCACCCCGGCTCGTCGGGGTTCTCGCCAGCGTCGAGGTACGACTCGAACAGCGACAGCGCGTCGGCGGGGAAGGCGTAACACGCGATCGAGACGAGCGTGCTGTTCGGGTCCGCGGGCTTCTCCTGGAAGTCGACCACGCGGTCGCCGTCGAGTTCGACGAGCCCGTAGGACGTGGCCCGCTCGCGCGACCCGACGTCGTAGGCGGCGAGGGTCGGCGTCTCCCGCGCCTCGAAGAAGTCGACGAACTCGTCGAGGTCGAAGCTGATCAGGTTGTCGCCGGCGACGACCAGGAGGTCGTCGTCTATCCCCTCGCGGGCTATCAGCTGTCCCAGCGCGCCGACGACGCCGAACTTCTCGTCTTCGCCGGTGGTGTCCTCGACCGAGAGCCGGGGTTTCTCGAACCCGCTCTCCGCGAGGTACGCCTCGAACTCGTCGGCGAAGCGCTCGTTCGTGCTCACGTACACCTCGTCGATCCGGTCGTCGGCTTCGAGATCCGCGAACACGGAGTCGATGACGGTCCCCTCGCCGACCGGCAGGAACATCTTCGGCCTGTGCCGCGTGATCGGCCAGAGTCGCGTCGCGTACCCACCAGCGAGAACGACGGCCTGCATGTGCGTCCCCTCCCCCCGCACCGGGAAGTTCTTTCCCCTTTTCGTGCTCCGCCCGCCGCGGTCCCGTCCCCCGGGCCGGGGGCCCCTGGGTCCGCTCCGCTCCGATTCCCCCGCCGGCTTCGAGGGCGTGGCGAGGCCGCTCGCTTGGGGGGTCGCGAGCCCCGCCCGCGGGAACGTCCCGGCCGGGACGACCCCCACCCCGACCGGGGTGGAACCACACGCCCAAGTCCTCCCCGCTCCAACGTCGCGCATGGACGCGGACAGGACCACCCGCGAGCGGGCCGCCGACGCCCTCCGCGAGGAGCCGGCGACCGTCTCCGAGCTCTCGACGCGCGTCGGCACCCCCCGGTCGGTCCTCTACGACCACCTCAGGCACGTCGCGCGGTCGCTCGAGGGGACCGACGAGCGGTTCCTCGTCGCGCCGCCGTCGTGTTCCGACTGCGGCTTCGCCGACTTCGACGACCCCGTCACCCGCCCGTCGCGCTGCCCGGCCTGTCGGAGCGAGCGGATCGAGGAGGCGGTGTTCACGATCGAGCGGGTCGACGACTGAGGTCGGTGGGTCGCCCGCGGACGGCGCGACGCCGCCCCCCGTCACTCCCGCTCGGCCACCGGCGCGTCCGTCGACCGCCCGCCGCGCCGGTCCGGCGCGGTCAGGTGACAGCGGCTCCCCCGCTCGGGGGCGAACGGCCCGTACAGCGGGTCCGCGGCGCGCTCCACGTCGCCGTCGAGAAAGCGAGCGAGCGCCTCGCGGAGCGCCCGCTCGACCGCGTCGTCCGCCACCGGCTCGGCGACGTGGAACGCCCGCCGGAGCGCGCGCCGGCGCTCCCGCTCGCCCGCGGGCACCTCCCCGAGCAGGTCCGCGAGCGCCGCCTCGACCGGGTCCGCCCCGGGGGCGCCGGACGAGCGGAGGCGCCCCACGAGGGGGAGGCGACCGAGCGCCCCCGTCCGCTCGGCGTCGGGGTCGGGGTCGCGACTCGCCAGCCACGACCGGAGGTCGAGGACGGCGTCGCGCTGGGCGGGCGAGAGGTCGACGCCCGCGGCGCGGTAGCCGGGCGGGTCGCGCCGGCAGACCGTCGGGAACGCGTCCGCGAGCGCCTCGACCGCGGCCGTCCGGTCGCCGGCGACCAGCCGCCCGAGCGCCGCGTCGAGCGCCCGCTCGGCCTCGTCGTCGGGGAGCGGGTCGGGGACGTCGAACTCCCGCCGTAGCTCCCCTTTGACCGCCGCGTCGTCCGCGGCCGACGGGTCGGCGTCGTGGCCGACCACGCGCTCGCGGACGGCGTCGAGGTCGACCCCCCGGTCGGCCACGCGGACCCTGAGATCGAGCACGGCGCGCCACGCCGACCCGTCGAGGTCGAGGTCGTCCGGCGGGACGACCTCCGGACACCGCGTGTGGAACCGACAGCCGGCCGGCGGGTCGGAGGGGCTCGGCACGTCGCCGGAGAGCACCGGGCCGCCGCCGCGCTCCCGCGGGTCGAGGCTCGGTACCGAGCCGAGCAGCGCCCGCGTGTACGGGTGCTGGGGGTCCTCGAACAGTTCGTCCGCGGGCGCGGTCTCGACGATCTCGCCGAGGTACATCACCGCGACGCGGTCGCACACCTCGCGCACGACGCCCATGTCGTGGCTGATGAAGAGCACGGCGAGGTCGAACTCCCGCTGGAGCTCCTCGACGAGCGAGATGATGTCCGCCTGGACGCTCACGTCGAGGGCGCTCACGGGCTCGTCCGCGACGACGAGGTCGGGGTTGACGACGAGCGCCCGCGCCAGCGCGATCCGCTGTTTCTGCCCGCCGGAGAACTCGTGAGGGTAGCGGTCGTAGTCCGCCGCCGAGAGACCGACCCGCTCCAGCAGGTCGCCGACGATCCGGCGGCGGCGTTCGCGGTCGCGCAGACCGTGGACCCGCAGCGGCTCGGCCACCGACTCGCCGACGCTCATCCGCGGGTCGAAACTCGACGTCGGGTCCTGGAATATCATCCCCGTCCGCCGGCGGAAGCGCTTCAGCTCCCGGTCGTCGAAGGTGGTGACGTCCCGGCCGTCGAACACCACGCGCCCGCCCGTCGGCTCCTCGATCCGGAGCAGGCTCGTCGCGGCGGTGGACTTGCCACACCCGGACTCGCCGACCAGCCCGAGCGTCTCGCCCGCCGAGAGCGTGAAGTCGACGCCGTCGACGGCGCGCACCCGGCCGACCTCGCGCCGGAGGACGCCCTCCGTGACCGGGTAGTGTTTCTCCAGCCCCGTCACCTCGAGCAGCGGGCGCGTCATCCGTCCGTCCCCCTCCCGTCGCGGCGGTCGTCGTCGGCGGGCCTGCGGTCGTCGCGGCGGTCCGTGGCGACGTTCCTGCGGTCACCGCGGCGGTCGGCCTCACCGGACGCGCCGCCGTCGCGATCGCCGCCGTCGGCCGACGGCTCGCCGCCCCCGGTCGCCGTCCACCAGTCGAGGAGGCTCGGGTCGCCGTCGGGGGCGTGGTGGACGCAGGACGCGTCGTGGTCCTCGCCGACCGGGTGGAGCGGCGGCTGGTCGCCCGTCCGGCAGGCGTCGACGGCGTACGAACAGCGCGGGTGGAACCGACAGCCGGCCGGCGGGTCCGTCGGGTCGGGGAGCTGCCCGCCGATCGACGCCAGCTCGCGGCCCCGGCCGGGGAGACAGTCGAGCAGCGCCCGGGTGTAGGGGTGGGCCGGCGCGTCGAACAGCGCCTCGACGTCCGCCCGCTCCATCACCTTCCCGGCGTACATCACGACCGCGCGGTCGGCCACCTCCGCGACCACGCCGAGGTCGTGGGTGATGAGCAGGAC
This sequence comes from Haloferacaceae archaeon, assembly GCA_042217235.1. Classification (GTDB taxonomy): domain Archaea; phylum Halobacteriota; class Halobacteria; order Halobacteriales; family Haloferacaceae; genus A07HB70. The sequence continues at coordinate 16,748 of JBDGTB010000108.1, forward strand.
GCTCATCCCGAACTCCCGCTGGAGCTCCCCGAGCAGGCGGAGGATCTGGTTCTGGATCGTGACGTCGAGCGCCGTCGTCGGCTCGTCGGCGACGAGGAGGTCGGGCTCCGCGGCCAGCGCCATCGCGATGGAGACGCGCTGTTTCATCCCGCCGGAGAGCTCGTGAGGGTAGTCGTGAAAGCGGGTGGCGGCCTCCGGGATGCCCACGCGGTCGAGCAGGTCGACCGCCCGGTCGCGGGCCGCGGCCTCGCTCACGTCCTCGTGGACTCGGATCGCCTCGACGACCTGCCAGCCGACCGAGTAGACGGGGTTGAGCGATCCCTGTGGGTTCTGGAACACGTGTGCGATCCGCGCCCCGCGGAGGCGACGCAGCTCCCTCTCGTCCATCTCGACGACGTTCTCGCCGTCGAAGTACACCGCGCCGCCGGCGACCTCGCCGGGCGGGGTGCGGATCAGCCGGGTGATCGTCTCGGCGGTGACGGTCTTGCCGCTGCCGGACTCGCCGACGAGCGCGACCGTCTCTCCGCGCCGCACGTCGAAGCTCACGCCGTCGACGGCGCGGACGACGCCCCCCTCGGTGTGGAACTGCGTGCGGAGGTCCCGCACCGAGAGCAGCGGGTCGCTCACGGCTCTCGCCCCCCCTCGCCCGCCGACGACCGCGGGTCGAGCGCGTCGCGCAGCGCGTCGCCGACGAAGTTGAACGCGAGGATCGTCGTGAACAGGAACAGGCCGGGGACCGTCGAGATCCACCAGCCCGTCCGCAGGTCGTCGCGCCCCGCGGCGATCACCTGCCCCCAGGAGGGGACGGTCGGGTCGCCGAGCGAGAGAAAGGACAGGGCGGCCTCGAACAGGATGAACCCGGGGACGAGCAGGGTCGCGGCCGTGATCACCGTACTGGAGACGTTCGGGACGAGGTGGCGCCGGATCACGTAGACGGTGTTCGCGCCGGCGCTTCGCGCGGCGCGGACGTACTCCTCCTCGCGGCGCTGGAGCGCCTCCGAGCGCACCAGCCGGCCGATCCCGCCCCAGCCGGTCAGCCCGAAGATGACGATGAACATGAAAAGCGACCCGCCGAACAGGTAGTTGAGCAGGAGATAGAGGAAGAAGGCGGGGAAGACGAGCTGGACGTCGACGTAGCGCATCAGCACCTCGTCGACCAGGCCGCCGCTGTAGGCGGCGACCGTCCCGACGGCCGTGCCGATGGTGACGACCAGGAGCGTCGAGATGAGCCCCACCTTCATGCTCACCTGCATCCCGTAGACGACGAGCACGAGCAGGTCCTTCCCGTCGCCCGTCGTCCCCAGCGGGTGCGCGAGCGTCCCGTGACAGCGCCCGTTCGCCACCTCGCCGACACAGCGGAGGGGGACCGACGCGTCCACGCTGAAGCCGACCGGCGGCTGGAACTGCTGTTGGAGGGCGAGGTCGGGCTTCGTGAGGAAGACCGGGCCGACGGTGCCGACGAGGAACACGACCGCGAGGTAGCCGACGCTCGCGACCGCGAGCCGGTTGCGCCGGAACCGCCGCCAGTAGTACGCCGCTAGCCGGCGGTTCTCGGCGAGCGGCCAGACGCCGTACAGGAGGACGGCGAGCAGCGTCCCGACGAACAGCCAGTCGAGCTGCGTGACGTTCCAGGCGAGCGGCCACGTGACGGTCGGTCGGTCGGCGGGGACGAGGAGGTAGTCGGCGGCGAACGCGGCCGCGAGTGCGAGCGCGGCGACCAGCGCGACGCGGTCGCGCCGGGCGAGGCCGGCGAGGGCGCCGCCGTCGACCCCCTCCCAGTCGACCCCCTCGAAGGCGTCGTCGTCCCGTTCGAGGTCGCCGTCCGTCGCCATCACCGATCACCGTAGTCGATCCGCGGGTCGAGCACCGTGTAGGCGATGTCCTGGAGCAGGTTGCCGACCACGGAGACGAACGTGAAGATGAGCGTCGTGCCGAGCACCAGCGCCGTGTCCTGCGTGATGATCGCGTTGTACGACAGCTGTCCCAGCCCCGGGATGCCGAACACCACCTCGACGAGGTAGGAGGCGGCGAGGAAGATGCCCAGGATGTCGCCGACCAGGATCGTCATCAGCGGCACCGACGCCGGGCGGAGGATGTGCCGGGTCAGGATGCGAACGTCGGAGGCGCCCTTGGCCTTCGCGGTCTTGACGAACGCCGCCTCGACGTACTCCAGGGCCTCGGCCCGCGAGTAGCGCATGATCCCGGCGATGGTGCCGGTGACGAGGACGAACACCGGGAGCACGAGCTGTCTGGCCATCGCGAGGCTGAACATGGGGGCGTCGGGGTTGAACACCACCGGGAACCACCCGAGCTGGACGCCGAACACGAGCAGGAGGATGATGCCGAACCAGAAGTTGGGGATCGCGTAGCCGAAGAAGGCGAAGAAGGTGGCGGCGTAGTCGGTCCGCGTGTACTGGTGGGTCGCGGAGTAGAGGCCGATCGAAAGCCCCAGCAGGACCGACAGGATCGTCGTCGGAACCGAGTAGAGGGCGGTGTACGGTAACGCCCCCGCAATGGCCGCCATCACCGGCTGCGAGCGGGTGTCCGACCACCCCCAGTTCAGCGTCACCATGTTCAGCATGTACTCCTTGTAGCGCACCCACGGCGGCCGGGTGAGCCCACGCCGTGCCCGGTAGGCCTGCTTGGCGGCCGCGGCGTCGCCGCCCCGCGCGGCCGCCTCGAACTGGAGCTGCTGGGCGGCGGGGTCCGGCGTCAGCGCCAGGAGCCCCCACGTCAGCGAGAGGATGAGGTACGTCGCGAACGCCGCCCACAGCACGCGGCGGACGACGTACCAGCGCATGCTCACGCGGCGACCACCCCGTGTGGAGGACGGTCGCACGCGGGGCGGGGTCGCGGTCGTCCAGAACCGGCGACCTGCCGTCGCGGTCGCCCGGAACCGGCGGCTACCTGAAGTACCATGTCTGGGAGTCCCACACGGTGTTGAACTCCTCGCCGTAGCCGGCCACCCGGTCCCGGTAGCCCGTGATGCTGGACGGCATCGAGAGGAAGCCGAACGGCTGCTCCTCGCTTATCACCCCGAACGCCTCGCCGAACAGCGCCTGACGACGCCGCTCGCCGTCGGCGGCCGTCGCCTGCTCGTACAGCCCCGCGATGTCCTTCTCGGGGTAGTAGCCGTAGTAGTTGACGTCGCCGCGCTTCTCGAAGAAGCCCTTCGAGGAGTCCGGGCTGAACGGGTAGGTGTTGAACTGCAGGTTGAGCTGCATGTCCCACGGCTCCTGGCTCGTCGCGACGTCGCGCGGCCCGCCGTTGAACGAACTCGCCTGCCACTCGACGTCGACCCCCTCCGGCGGCGACGTGACGACGTACTTCGACTGGACCGTCTGTGGCGAGACCGCCGTCGGCTCGACGGCGATGCCGGCGTTCCGCTCGAACTCCTGGGCGACGAACTCGGCGATCGTCTGCTCGGTCGGCTGGCCCTGGTCGTGGAGGAGCGTCAGGCTGACCTGCTCGCCGTTCGGCCCGAGGAGGGCGTCGCCGTCGTAGCCGTAGTCGGTGTCCGCGAGCGCCTCGCGGAGCCGCTGGCGGGTCGCGTCGGGGCCGTAGCGCTCGCCGACGCCGTACTTGACCACCTCGCCGTCGCTGTACCACTTCGACCACGTCGGCTGCATCGTGTGGGCGACCTGGGCGAACCCGCGGTAGATCGACTCCGCGACGCCCCGCTTGTCCACGGCGTGGGCGAGCGCCTGCCGGACCGCCTTCCGCCGGAACGGCTCCCAGCCGTTGGCGCGCATGTTGTACACCAAAACGCGGAGGTACGGCTGCGGCGTGACGTTGACGGTGACGCCGTTCAGGCTCCGGAACCGGCTGGCCTTGTCCGGCGGGACGCCGGCCTCGTCGACGTCGCCGGCCTCGAGGGCGCCGAGCCGGGAGCTCTCCTCGGTGATGATCGTGGTGACCTCCCGCTCGAAGTACGGCGCGTTCCGGAACCGCTCCGGCACCCCCTCCGCGTCCCGGAGGTAGTAGTCGTCGTTCCGGGTGACGACGTACTGGGAGGTTCGCTCCCACTCCTCGTAGCTGTACGGCCCGAGGTTCCCGGTGTACGCCAGCCGGTTGAGCTCCTCGTCCTGCTTGAGCCCCTGGGTGTCCTTGTCGGGCACGTACTGTTCGAGCAGCGCCTTCGGCGCGCACTCCTGGCGCCACATCACGGGCTTGAACGGGAACAGGGGGTCGGACTGGAACAGCCGGATCTCGAAGGTCAGCTCCCCCGTCTTCTCGACGGGGATCGGCTCCGTCTCCCCGCTGTCGGGGTTCTGCCGGAACCAGTCGCTCGCCCCCGGGTAGCCCGACCAGTTGGGCTGGGCCTGGAACACGTTCCGGATCATGTACACCCAGTCCTCGGCGGTCATCCGCCCGTAGTCGGCCCCCCACTGGAGGCCGTCGCGCAGCTGGATCTCGTAGACGCGGTCGTCGTCCGTGCTGTAGTCGGCCCAGAGCGGGAACACCTCCTGGTCCGGGGTGAGCGCCCACGCCCCGTCGAGCGTGGCCGTGATGAACGACCCCGACGTCGAGTCGGCGATGAAAAGCCAGTTGAGCGACTGGGCGTCGGTGCTCGACGCCGAGCGGTACGTCCCCGACACCGACCGCGCCCCGCCGCTGGTCCCCGTCCCGGTGCCGGTGCCGGTGGTCCCGTCCCCCTCGCCCTGGTCGGCCGAACAGCCGGCGAGCCCGCCGACGCCGACGACGCCGGCGGCCCGAAGCAGGTCGCGACGGTCGATCACGTGGCCCGACCCCTCGTCAGATCCGTGCGGGTCGGAGTCATGCGGCATAGCGAATAAAAGCGCAGGTCGACACTTGTATGCATCGGTCGACCCGCCCGTCCCCGTGCCGTCCCGCGGTCGCGGCTATCCGTCGCCGGTCGGGTCGACGATCCGCACCTCGCCGTCGACGACGTCGACGTTGATGAGCGTCTTCACGCGGTAGCCCGCGTCGTCGAGCTTGTTCGGGCCGGCCTTCTTGATCACCGCGACGACGTCTATCACTTCGGCGCCGATGTGCGAGAGCGCGTCGAGGATCGCCTTCATCGTCCCGCCCGTCGAGAGCACGTCGTCGAGCACGAGCACCCGGTCGCCCTCGCCGACGTCGTTGATGTACATCTCGCCCTCGGAGTAGCCCGTCTGCTGGCTGAGCGACACCTCGCCCGCCAGCCCGTACTTGCGCTTGCGGATGACCACGAGCGGGATGTCGGTCATCAGCGACACCGCCGTCGAGATGTGGATGCCCATCGCCGCCGGCGTGACGATCTTGTCGACGTCCT
>JBDGTB010000083.1:0-21959 GCA_042217235.1 Haloferacaceae archaeon
TCGACGAGTTCGACTCCGTCGCCAAGACCCGCCGGTCCGACGAGCACGCCGCCCTCAAGCGGGCGGTCAACACCCTGCTGAAGAGCATCGACGACGTCTCGCTCATCCGGGACGAGGTGCTCCTCATCGGCGCGACCAACCACCCCGACCAGCTCGACGCCGCCGCGTGGCGCCGCTTCGACGAGATCGTCAACTTCCCGAAGCCCGACCGGACGATGCGCGCCGACATCTTCGAGGTGATCACCCGCCGGATGGAGATCGCGTCGTTCGACCCCGACGTGGTCGCCGACCGCACCGAGGGGTTCACCGGGAGCGACCTTCGGATGGTGCTCCGCGAGGCCGTCCTCGAGGCGCTCACCGACGGCCGCACGGAGCTGACCCAGGACGACATCCTCGAGGCCGTCGAGGACTTCGAGGAGCGGGACAACCTGAAGAACATGGACGACTTCGAGAACTGGGACGACTCGCACACGGCGTCGGAGAACGGGGACGGGCACGACCACGACCACGACCGGGACGCGACCACCGAGGTCGGCACGTCCCCGGAGTGAGCCGGCCCCGGCGGCCGGCAGCCTGTCGCCGGCGCCGCCACACCGATCGCTCCTCGTCGCCGAGGCCGCGACCGACACCGATTACTTTCCACCTCCCGTCGCCCGGCCCGTGCGCGTCACCCTGCTCGGTACCGGCGACACGACCGGCACGCCGACGGTCGGCTGTGACTGCGGGACCTGCGAGCGTGCGCGCGAGCTGGGCGTCGAGCGCACGCGCTTCTCGGTCCACGTCGAGAACGACCGGACCGGGGAGTCGCTGCTCGTCGACTGCAGCCCCGACTTCCGCACCCAGTTTCTCGCCCACGACGTCCCCCTGCCGGACGCCGCCGTGGTCACGCACATCCACTTCGACCACCTCGACGGGCTGGGTAACGCCTACCGGGTCCTCGACCGCCTGTCGGTCCACGCGGCCGACGAGACCGACCCGCGGACCGGCGAGAGCGTCGCCGAGACGGTTCGCCGGCGGTACGACTACCTCGACCGGGTGGCCGTCGCGGGCGAGCCGCCGGGCGAGCGCTTTCGCGCCGCGGGGTTCGACTGCCGGCTCGTCCCGGTCGACCACCCGCCGCTGGTCTGTTACGGCCTCGTCGTGACCGAACCGGGGACGGGCGCGACGCTCGCGCTCACCGGCGACACGAGCTACGACGTGCCCGCGGCGTCGCGGCGGGCGCTCGCCGGCGCGGACCTCCTGCTCGCCGACGCCATCGCGCCGGCCTCGTTCTGTGACCGTCACCCGGCCGGCGGGTCACACCCGGACGGCGACGGCGTGGCGCGGACGTTCGGCACCAAGCACATGACCCGCGAGGGGGCGCTCGACCTGGCGACCGAGCTCGACGCCGCGCGGACGCGGCTGGTCCACGTCTCGCATTTCTACCCGCCCGAGGAGGCGTTCGCCGACCCCCTCGCCGTCGACGGCGAGACGTACGACCTCTAGTCGGCGTCGTCGACCCGGTCGGCCGCGGGGGCGCCCCGGTCGTCCCCGCCGGACCGGCGTTCGTCCGCGCGCAGGCGAGCCAGGCACGCCTGGACGAACGAGAGGCAGTTTGCGGCCGCCCCGGGGTCCAGCGAGACGACCGCGCCGTAGCGGTCCGTCCGCGGCAGGTGGACGACGACCGCCTCCTCGTAGACGCGCAGCGTCGCGCCGTGTGCGCCGGCCCGGAGCACCGACTCGTGGCGCCGATCGACCGTCTCGGACGCCCGGTGGCGCTCGATCGCGTCCGCGACCTCGACCGGCTCGTAGCGCGTGCCGACGTCGTCCCGGGCGTGGAGCACCTCGAACCCCTCCGCGTCGTACCGGACGACGGCGCGCAGGCTGGTCCGGGCCTTCTGGCGCAGGAACGTGACGAGCGCGCTGTCGCCGCTCTGGCCATCCGTCATGTCGCTCGTCAACCACGAACCGGGGGCGAATCAAAAAACCCCGGGACGGGTCGGGGGTCGTCAGCCGAAGCGGTCCAGGCCGGCCTGGCGGTCGGCGACGCCCGGTGGGTCGCGACGCCACGGCGTCCGGTCGTCGCGGAGCCGCGCCGCGTCGACCGTCGGCGGGTCGGCCGGAGCGCGGTGCGGACAGTCCGGGCCGCAGTCGCTCGCGGGGTCGACCACGCGGTCGAACGCCTCGCAGCGCGGCCGACCGTCGTCGGTCGGCTCGACCCGCGCGCAGGCGGGCAGGTCGTACGTCCGCCACCCCTTGCCGTACGCCCGCTCGGCGACCCGCCGGCGGGCGCGGCGCTTCGCCGCCGGGTCGACCACCGCGACGTCCGTCCGGTCGGCGCGCTCGCCGGTCGGCTCGACTCCCGGCTCGCCGACCGGACGCGGGTCGGCCTCGCGCACCACCCGTCGCTCGCCCGTCGCCGGGTCGACCCGCCACACGCCGACCGGGTCGGGGAGGCGGTTCAGGTGCGCGCGGGTGACGTGGCTCGCGGTCGCCAGCACGACGCGGTCGAACAGGGCGAGCGCGGCGTCGTGACGGAGCTGTCGCCGGAGGTCGCCCGGTCGGTCCAGGTCGGGCTTGTTCTCGACGGCGACGAGCTCCGCGAACCAGTCGTCGGGGTAGCGCGTCGTCCGCCGGTACAGCGTCCGGCCGTTCCGGCGGACCCGGTCGAGGAAGCCGACCTCGACGGCGCGGTCGAGGAGTCGCTCGCGGTGAGGCGGGCTCGCGTCGACCGCCCGCTCGGCGGGGACGGCCGTCCCGACGCCCGCCCCGCCGGCCACGACCGCGGGCGGGATCGTCCGGTCGGTCACGGCGGCGCGGTCGTCGAACGCCGTGCCGGGGACGACCCCGACGACGTCGACGACGCGGCTGCCGGGCGCGGCGACGGCGCCGCCGAGCTGGCGGGCGAGCACCCAGTCGGTCCGCTCCTCGAGGCGGGCACAGAGGGCGAGTTCGAAGGGAAACTCCGGGCCGGCCACGCGCGTTCCTGTCGACCGTGAGCGCATAAGGTCGTCGTCCCGTCGCGGCGAGCGGGGTCGGCCGCCTCAGTCGTCGACGACGACCTCGACCGGTCCCTCGTCCTCGTCCTCGGCCGACTCCGCCTCGGCGTCGCCGCCGTCGCGCTCCTGCCAGAGGAGGGCGGCGGCGACGACGAGGACGAGCCACGACCGCCAGTTCGCCAGGTTCAGCGTGTAGCCGACGCCGAACGGCTTGCGGACCAGCATCCCCTCGCCGGGCTGCCAGTACGCCGAGAGCATCCGCCCGAGACTCGGCCGCTCGAAGTTGTACGGGACGCCGAACACCTTGCCGGACTCCGGCTGGTCGACCATACCACCCGGTACGGCGGTGCGGTATAAGGCGTTTGGGCCTCCTCGTCGCGTCCGGCACAACGACTTTCACGGGGTCGCCCCTCCCCTCGCGTATGGCAGTCGAGATCGCCCTCGTCAGCGACACGCACGTCCCCTCGCGTGCCCCCTCGATCCCGGCGTGGGTCGAAGGGCGGCTCCGCGACGCCGACCACGTCGTCCACGCGGGCGATTTCGACACCGCCGAGGCGTTCGAGCGGGTCGTGACCCTCGCCCGGGAGCTGACGGCCGTGCGGGGGAACACGGACCGCGTGACCGACCTCCCGGAGGTGGCGACCGTCGAGCGCGGCGGCGTCACCTTCGTCGTCACGCACGGCGCCGGCTCGCGCCGTGGCTACGAGCGACGGGTGGCGAACACCGTCCGGAGCCACGGGGGTCCGGACGCCGTCGGCGTCTCCGGCCACACCCACGAGCCGATGGACGAGCGGGTCGAGGGAGTCAGGCTGTTGAACCCCGGGAGCGCGACCGGCGCGGCGCCGGCGAGCGAGCCGACGATGGCCGTCGCGACCGTCGCGGACGGCGACCTCACCGTCGAGTTCCACCGGGGGTGAGCGTCGCGGCGGGCGCGGTCGTGGAGCCCCGACAGCCGGCGCGTCACCGACCGTCGCCACCCAACAGTTAACGCCACACCGGTTCGTGCCGAACGCATGGGACACGATCACGACCACGACCACGGGGAGTACGACCCCCACGAGGACACGTCCCCGGACGACCCCCAGCCCCGGACCCGGGCGATCCAGTCGCTGCTGGTCGAGAAGGGGCTCGTCTCGACCGAGGCCGTCGACGAGGTGGTCCGGGCCTACGAGGAGGAGATCGGACCGCTGAACGGCGCCCGCGTCGTCGCCCGAGCCTGGACCGACCCCGCGTTCAGGGACCGCCTGCTCGACGACGCGAACGCGGCGCTCGAGGCGTTCGACTTCGAGGTCGGCCTCCAGCACCTGGAGGTCGTCGCCAACACGGACCGGACGCACAACGTCGTCGTCTGTACGCTCTGTTCGTGTTACCCCTGGTCGCTGCTCGGGCTCCCGCCGACGTGGTACAAGTCGCCCGCGTACCGCTCGCGGATCGTCCGCGAGCCGAAGGCGGTGCTCCGGGAGTTCGGCACCGACCTCGACGACGACGTCGACGTCGAGGTGTGGGACTCCTCCTCCGAGGTTCGCTACATGGTCCTGCCGAAACGCCCCGAGGGGACCGAGGGGATGGACCGCGAGGCGCTCGCCCGACTCGTCACCCGCAACGCGATGGTCGGCGTCGAGGAGGTGCCGTCGCCGACATGAGCGCCGACGAACCCGGTCCCGGTTCGGAGTCGGGGGCCGACGGCGACGACGGCGCGGCCGACCCGACGCTCGAGTTCCCCGTCCCGGGCGACGACGGTCCCGCGTTCGAGGCGCCCTGGCAGGCCCGCGTGTTCGGCCTCGCCGTCGCGCTCCACCGCGAGCAGGCGCTCTACGACTGGGAGGCGTTCCAGGCACGGCTCATCGACGAGGTCGACGCCACCGACGCCGCGACGATGCAGGCGGCCGTCGAGGAGACGTACTACGAACAGTGGCTCGCGGCGTTCGAGCGCCTGCTCGCCGACCTGGACGTCGTCGACCCCGACGAACTGGCGGACCGGGCCGCCGACTTCGCCGCCGGCGACCGCGACGCCTCCGAGTTCGTCGACGGCGACCGGTAGGCGGGGGCACCTCCCCAGCCGAACGCCCGACTGCGGCCCGACGCGGCCACCCTCGCCGCCGGGCGCCGGCTGGTGCGGCTGCGGCCCGACGTGGACACACGCGGCGCTGCGAGCGCCCGTCCGTCCGCCGAGCCCCCCCGAACGGCGCGGCCGCCGACGGAGCGAAACTGCTAACCCGGTCACGCGACGCGTACGATCACGACCGACACGACGGAGACGCCAGCGATGCCCCACGACGACACGGCCGTTCTGTACGTCGACCCCCGAGCGGGGGACGTTCCGTCCGCCCTCGAGGCCCGCAGCGGCCGGCTCGCGGTCGTCACCGCCCCGACCGTCGACGCGGCGCTCGACCGCGTCGCCCGGGGCGGGGTCGACTGCGTCGTCACCACCCACCGCGAGCCCGACCTGGACGGGGTCGACCTCGTCGCCGCCGTCCGCGACGCCCACCCCGACCTCCCGGTCGTCATGTACCCGGCGGACGGGGACGAGGCCGTCGCCAGCCGGGCCATCTCGGCCGGCGTGACCGACTACGTCCGGCGCGGCCCGGGCGACGACCACGCGAGCCTGACCGACAGCGTTCTCGCGGCCGTCGCCGAACGGCGCGCGGCGCGGGGCGCCCCGGGAGCGGCCGACGAGCGCCACCTGAAAGACCGCGCGATGGACGCCGCGCCGGTCGGGATCGTGATCACGGAGAGCGACGGCGACGACGACCCGATGATCTACGTGAACGACGGGTTCCTCCGGATCACGGGGTACGACGAGTCGGAGGTCGTCGGGCGGGACTGCCGGCTCCTCCAGGGCGAGGCGACCGACCCCGAGGCCGTCGCGCGGCTCCGCGAGGCCGTCGAGGCCCGCGAGCCCGCGACGGTCGTCCTCCGGAACTACCGGAATGACGGCACCGAGTTCTGGAACCAGGTGACGATCGCCCCCATCGAGGACGCGTCGAGCGACGCGACCCACTTCGTCGGGTTCCAGCAGGACGTCACCGAGCGCAAGGAGCGCGAGCGCGAGCTCCAGCGGCGGAACGCGCGACTGGAGCGCCTCCACGAGGCGACCCAGGAGCTCCTCCACGCGCCCGACCGCGAGGCCGCCGTCGACGTGGCGGTCACGAGCCTCGAGGAGGTGCTCGGCCACCCGGTCGCCACGCTGTGGACCTACGACGGGACGCGGGAGGCGCTCGTCCCCGCGGCCACGACCGAGCGGGCCAGGGAGCTCGTCGGTGACCCGCCCACCTACACCGAGGACGAGGGGCTGTCCTGGGAGGCGTTCGTCACCGACACGACCCGGGTGTTCGACGACGTGAGCCGGGCGTCCGGCCGGTACAACGACGACACGCCGATACGGAGCGAGATCGTCCTCCCGCTGGGCGAGCAGGGCGTGCTGAACATCGGCTCGACGGAGCCGGACGCGTTCGACGACGCCGACCGCACGGTCGCGGAGCTGTGGGCGGCGACCGTGTCGGTCGCGCTCGCCCGGTTCGACCACGAGCGGGAGCTCCGGGCCCGCGAGCGCGAGCTCACCCGCGAGCGAAACCGCCTCGAGGAGTTCGCGAGCCTCGTCTCCCACGACCTCCGCAACCCGCTCAACGTGGCCGAGGGCCACCTGGAGATCGCCCGCGAGAGGGACGCGAGCGGCGACCTCGACGCGGTCGCGAACGCCCTCGACCGGATGGAGGCGCTCATCGAGGACATGCTCACCCTCGCCCGGCAGGGCTCGACCGTCGACGAGGTCGAACCGGTGGCGCTCGCGGAGCTCGCGCGGCGAAGCTGGGGGAACGTGGCGACGCCGAACGCGACGCTCCGGGTCGACACCGACGCCACCGTCCGCGCCGACCGGAGCCGGCTGGCGCAGGTGTTCGAGAACCTGTTTCGGAACAGCGTGGAACACGGCTCGACGAGCAACCGGCCGGGGGGCGACGAGCCCGACGACGCCACGGACGACCCGGGCGACGACGGCGCGGGGGCGCTCACGGTCACCGTCGGCGACCTCACCGACGGGTTCTACGTCGCTGACGACGGCCGGGGGATCCCCGAGGCGGCGCGCGACCGGCTGTTCGAGGCGGGCTACTCGACGAGCGACGAGGGGACTGGCTTCGGGCTCAAGATCGTCCGCGACGTCGTGCAGGCGCACGGCTGGACGGTCGAGGCGACCGAGAGCGCGGCGGGCGGCGCCCGCTTCGAGGTCCGGGGCGTCGAGTTCGACGCCGGCTGACCCCCGGACCGTGGGCGTCGGGTCGGTCCACCCCGCCCGCTTAAGCGCCTGGCCGAGGATCGCCCGGACATGCCGACCGAGATCGTCGACGACGTGTACGACATCACCTGCCTCGACGAGCCGGGCGGGAAGCGCTATCGCGCGTTCCTGTTCGCGGACGGGACCCCCACGCTCGTGGACGCCGGCCTGGCCGACACCACCGACGCCCTGACCGACGGCGTCGAGGCGGTCGGCGTGACGCCCGAGCGGCTGGTCATCACCCACGGCGACGGCGACCACATCGGCGGGTTCGACGGCGTGGTCGACGCCTACGGGGTCGAGACGTGGGTGCCGGAGGGGACGAGCGTCGACGCCGACCACGAGCCCGACCACCGCTACGGCGACGGCGACGAGGTCGGTCGCTTCACCGCCGTCCACGCGCCGGGGCACGAGCCGGACAACCACGCCCTCGTCGACGAGGACGCCGGGGTCGCCGTGCTCGGCGACGCCCTCTCCGGCGCCGACCAGCGCGGTCTCCCCGAGGGGTACTTCCACCTCCCGCCGGCGGTGTACTCGCGGGACCTCAACCGGGCGGAGGAGAGCCTCGAACGCCTGCTCGACTACGAGTTCGACGTCGGGCTCGTGTTCCACGGCTCCTCGGTCACCGACGACGCGGTCGGGAAGATCGACCGGTACGTCAACTTCCCCGGCAAGTGACCGGGTCGGCGGGCGACCCGCGACCGGCCTGCTCCGGTCGCGCTCGGGCGGCCCGATCGAGCGCCGGCTCGACCCGCTCCCGGGCCGCTCCGTGGGTCCGCCGCCGGAACCGCTCGAACGGCTCGGTCGCCGCGGTACGCCGCGGACGCGACCCGGTCCACGAGCGGCGTCCGCCCAAGCGTTTATCTCCCCCCACTCGGTGTTGTCGCGGTATGACGTGGAACGAGGAGGCGGTCGAAGCACTCCGAGCCCGTGACGTGGAGGTCGTCGCGTACCTCCCGGACACGGTGCTCGACCCGCTGGTCACCCAGGTCGAGGAGGACGACGACTTCGAGGCGATGCGCGTCTCCCGCGAGGAGGAGGCGGTCGCCATCCTCACGGGGGCGTGGCTCGCCGGGCGGCGCGGCGCCCTGGTCTGTCAGTCCAGCGGGCTCGCCAACTGCATCAACGTGCTCGGCTCCCACGCCAAGCCCGAGGGACTGCCGTTCGTCGGGCTCGTCAGCGCCCGCGGCGGCCTCGGCGACCACAACTACGCCCAGGTGCCCGGCGGCTACGGCATGCAGGGGGTCCTCGACAGCATCCCGGTCCGCAACGAGCGGATCGAGCCGTGCGACGACGTGGGGCTGTGCGTCGACCTCGCCGCGAAGAGCGCGTTCTCCGCGGAGGACCCCTACGTGCTGTTGCTCGACCAGCGGGTCACGGGGGTGAAGCCGGGTCGATGACCGCCGACCAGACCGCCCTGACCGAGCACGTGCTCGACCGGGTCCCCGAGGAGACGGCGATCGTCGCCAACCTCGGCAAGTCCTCCTTCGAGCTCATGCACGCCGACGACCGCGACAGGAACTACTACATGCGCGGGGCGATGGGCTCGACGACCGCCACCGGGATGGGCGTCGCCGTCGGCACCGACGACCCCGTCGTCGTCTTCGAGGGCGACGGCTCGCTGCTGATGTCGCTCGGCTGTCTGTCGACGATCGGCGAGCAAGCCCCCGAGAACCTCGTCGTCGTCGTCTGGGACAACCAGGAGTACGCGACGACGGGCGGGCAGCCGACCGCGAGCGAGGAGGCCGTCGACTTCGCGGGCGTCGCCGAGAACTGCGGGGTCGCCGGCTTCCGCGCCGACACCGCGGCGGCGTTCGAGGACGCCCTCGACGGCGCGCTCGCGACCGACGGTCCCGCGCTGGTCGCGGCCCGCGTCGAGACCGCTGACTCCGAGCCCCCCGAGGAGTACGACTACGGCTGTTCGTACGTCAAACACCGGTTCCGAAGCGCGCTGACCGAGGACTGACCGCGACCGGAGCGGCCGTCTGCCGCCCTCGGCGTCCGTGACTGGAGCGCCCGTCCGGGGCGGTCCCGTCCGCCGCGTCAGACCACGCGCACCGGAATGTCCGACCGCTTGACCACGCGCTCGGTCGTCGACCCCAGGACCGTCTTGTCGGGGTCCGAGCGCCCCCGCTTGCCCATCACGACGAGGTCGACGTCGTTGTCGTGGCCGTACTCGATTATCTCGTCCTCCGGGATGCCGGACTTCACGACCGTGACGCAGTCGACGCCCGCGTCGTCGGCCAGCGCCTCGACCGCCTCGACGAGCTCGCGGCCCTTCTTCTCGATGCGGGAGCGCGTCTCCGCGATGTCGCTCGGCGTCGCGACGAAGTCCATGTCGCCCATGTCCATCACGTAGATGGCGTGTACCGTGCCGCCCGACTCCGCCGCGAGCGAGACCGCCTGTTCGGCCGCCCGCCTGGCCGCCCGGCTGCCGTCGGTCGGGACGAGGATGGTGTCCTGGAGCGCTGTGTCGTCCATGCGTCGTGGCACTCGACAGACCGTAATGAACGTTGGTGTCGTTCGGTGCCCGGCCGCTACCGCTCCGGTCGCACCGCGACCGAGTGACTCGGGTGTGCCGTCTCGTGGTCGTTCGCGGACCCGTACGCCTTCCACCCCTCCTCGACGGTCCGGCCGAACTCGCAGCTGTCGCACTGTACGTCGTACGTCATGGTACAACGTACCACGACCGGGGAGAAAAGGCTTCCTCCCGGTCGGACGCGCCCTCGAAGCGTGCAGTCCACGGGGCGTCGGTCATGGACCGACGACGGATGCTCGCGCTCTGTGTGGCGGGGGGCGGCTCGGTCGACTGCTGGGGCACCGACTCGCGGCCGTCGGCGCGGACGCGGTGTACGACGGGCCGGGGGTGGCGGCGAACGGGCCGACAGCCGTCCCCGGCGGACGTCACGTGGGAACGAGCGGCCGGAAGCGCCCGAACGGGGTCGTCAAGTCCCGTCGTGTCCCGGCCTGCGGGCGCACCGTCTCGAGTCGGCCGTAGCATCAAAGCCGACGTTGGTCCTCCCGACGCCGGGACGCGACGCCCCGACGGGCCGCGGCGCTCCCGGTCGCGTCGTCTCGACGGAAAGAGCGGAGCGGTGCCTCGGGGGGCGAGGGCACGCTCCCGGTCGGCGCGCCGTCGCTGCCGGACACGCCGTCCGTTCGGGCGGCGTCAGGGGGGTGGCGGCGACGGCGTGGCCGTCGTGGGGGGCTGCGCCGATAGGGGGGCTATCGGCACGTCGACGTAGCGGTCGACGGATAAAGGACCTGCTGGAGACTCAAAGCGGTCTTTGATCGAACGCGCGTCCCCCGCCCGGTCGCGTTCGCCGTCGAGCCGAGCGACCGCACCGGCACCGTCGGTCACGCCGACTCGAACCGGTGTCGGACGACCGTGGAGCCGTCGTCCCAGGCGAACTCGTCGTGGGCGCGTTCGAGGACCCGACGGTACTCCTCGAGGTCCGCGGCGCCCTCGGCCCGCGCGTCGGCGTCGGTCAGGTCGCCGAGCGTCCGCTCTGTCACGTCGACGACCGCGAACGTCGTGCCGTCGATCTCGAACGTGTCGCCCTCGTCGGCGTACCGCTGGCCGCGGTGAATCTGGGTCACGTCGCCGTCGAGCGCGCCCCTCCGAAGCCGCTCGCTGGGGAGCAGCGTCGCCGGGTCGATCTCGCTCATGGACCCCGTTCGGGCCGGGCGGGGAAAGCGGTCACGCCGAGCGGTGACCCCCGACCCAGTCGACCACCGTCGTCGTCAGCAGGCTCAGCAGGATGAGCGTCGCGACCGCGAGGTGGCCCACGACGACGGCCGGCTGGAGCGCCCGCGTCACGGTCAGGCCGCCGAGGATGACCTGGACCGGCAGGAGCGCCGCCGCGAGTGCGGCGGACCGGACGACGAGCGTCGAGTCCTTGCGGCGATACGCGACGACGGCCGTCGTCACGATCCCGATGCCGACGAGCGCGGCCAGCCCCCGGTGTGCCCACTCCGCGAAGATCTGGAGCGCGGAGTACGGCGCCTGCGCGACGACGCCCGGGTGGAGGAACGGAACGAGCGTCCCGTAACACGTGGGCCAGTCCGGACAGGACAGCCCGGCGCCGATGGCGCTCGTGTAGGCGCCGAGGAGCATCAGGACGTAGGTGCCGACGAGCACGGCCCCGGCCAGGTGGGAGTAGCCGACCGCGCCCGCCGGCGACGCCGCCGGGACGGTCGCCGCGGACGGTCGTCTCTCGACCATGCACCGACGCGTCGGGGCGTTCGCCCCAAAGGGTTCTGGTCCGATCCTCGAATCCCGGGGAGAGGACCCAGCGCACCGGATTCGAGCATCGAACCAGACGACTCTTTGGCCCGTGTCGATACGTTCCGACATCGATGGAGCGACGCACCTACCTCCGCGGGGCGGCGACGCTCGGGGCTGCGGGCGTGGCCGGCTGTCTCGGTCTCACCGACGCGAACCCGGACGTCGCGCTCGACGAGCCCGACCGCCAGTTCGAGAGTTCGGACGTCCCGTATCCGGCCTGGGGAGAGCGACTCCCGGACGTGACGCTCCCCGCGCCGGTCGAGGACCGGGAGGTCTCGCTGCGGGACGTCGAGAAGCCCCGACTGCTCACGTTCTTCTACAGCTACTGCAACACCGTCTGTCCGGTGCTGATCTCGACGATGCGGAACGTCCAGACCCACGCCCTCAACAACGGCTACGGCGACGGGGTGGAGTTCCTCCCGGTCACGTTCGACCCCGAACGCGACGACGCCGAGCGGCTCGCCGAGTACGCGTCGAAGATGAACGTCGACGCCGACGCCGGCAACTGGCACTTCCTCAGGCCGCAGTCGCCGGACCGGGCGAAGCGGGTCGTCACCGACGAGTTCGGCGTCGCGTTCGAGCGCACCCACCCCGAGGACATGGAGCGATACATGTTCACCCACTCGGCGCTCACGGTCCTCGCGAACGCGGACGGCTACGTGGAACGGGCCTACGCCACGAAGTCGCCGGACGCCGAGCGGATCGTCGCGGACCTCGAGACCGTCAGGAACGCATGAACCGGCGCCGGCTGCTGACCGCGCTGGCGGGGCTCGGCCTCACCGGCGGCAGCGTCTGGGCCGTCCGTGGGGGGCTGCCCGCCGGGCGCAGCGCCGGCCTCCCGGTCCGCGTCGAGACGATCGACGCCCGGGGGTCGACGGCGGGCCAGCTCCGGGTGCCGGTGCCCGGGACGCCGACCGTGGTCGACCTCTTCGCGACCTGGTGTGCGCCCTGCAAGGAACAGATGGAGGCGCTCGGCGCCGTCCACCGCGAGTACGCCGACCGCGTGGCGTTCGTCTCCGTGACGAACGAGCGCGTCGGCGGGACGCTCTCGCGGGGGGACATAAGGGCGTGGTGGCGGTCCCACGACGGGAACTGGACGGTCGGGATCGACCCCGAGAGCGACCTCATGTCGGCGCTGGGGGCCGCCGGGCTCCCCCACCTCGCGATCGCGGACGCGTCGGGAACGGTGCGCTGGGAACACGGCGGCGTCGCGACGGCCTCGACGCTACGGACGCAGATCGACCGGGTGCTCGACCGGTGAGGCCGACGGCCACACGATGACCTCGACCGCGTTTCTCACCGCGCTCGCCTTCGCCGCGAGCGCGGGCCTCGCAACCTTCTTCGCGCCGTGTGCGTTTCCGCTCCTGCCCGGCTACGTCGGCTACTACCTCCAGCAGAGCGCCGCCGACCGGGCGGGTGCGGTGCCCGCCGCGGCGGCGGCGACCGGGTCGCTCGCGGCGCTCGCCGTCGTCGCCGGCCTCGCGTTCGCGCTCGGGCGCACCCTCACCGGGCTGTTGCCGCTCCTCGAGCCCGTCGTCGGCGTCGGCCTGGTCGCGTTCGGCCTGCTCGTCCTGGTCGACCGGACGCCGACGGTGACCGTCCCGCTGCCCCGCCGCCCGGAGTCGCTGCTCGGCTTCGGCGCCTTCGGCGCCGTCTACGCGCTCGCCGCCGCCGGCTGTGTCGTCCCCCTGTTCCTCGGCGTCGTCACGCAGGCGGCGACGCTCCCGCTCCCCGCCGGGGCGGCCGTGCTCGGCGTCTACGCCGGCGCCGTCACCGTCCCCCTGGTCGGCGTGACCCTGCTCACGAGCGCCGGCACCGAGTCCTGGCGCAGCCTCGCCCGCTACGCCGGCCGCGCCAAGCGCGTCGCCGCCGGCGTGATGGTCGTCGCCGGCCTCGGCCAGGTCTACCTCTCGGTCGTCGTCCTCGACGTCCTGTAGCGGGTGTGTCGTCGGTCGCCCCGGTCGCGGCGCTCGCCCGTCCCCGCCGCCGGACGGACGCCGTCGGCCGACCAGCCCCCGACGACGGCGCGGTCGTCGCGGTCGCGTCCCCTCGACGGCGATCGCTCGCGGCGGCGGAACCGCCGTGGAGCGACCGGGAACCGCCCCGCACCCGCGGAGCGACGCCAGTAGCTTTTCGGTCGGCGAGCCGAGAGTGGCACGTATGGTCCCCGACTCCGAACGACCGGGCGCCGGCGGGCGCCGGTCCGCGCCCTCCCCGAACACCGACGGTGGAACGTCCCCCGGGTTCGACGAAGCCGCCCTCCACGACGTCGTCCGACGCGCGGTGAAAGACGCGCTCCTCGACGTGGTCGGCACGCTCCTGCTGGTCGGCGTCGGGTTCGTGCTCGTCGTGGCCGGCCTGCAGGCCGCCCTGGGAACGACGTCGCGCCTCGGCGTGGTCGCCGGGGTCGGCGTCGCCGCCGTGGGCGTCTACGTCGCCGCGGCGGCGCTCGAACTCGTCCCCCCCGTCCGCGGCCGGCGCTGACCGCGTCCGGCGGGCGGCCCGCGGGTCCCGGCGTGCCCCGCGCGCCCGACGGACGCCCCGCGCAGGCTCGGGAGGTGGGTCGACCGGGACGCGCGTCGCCGCTCTCGTTTCGACGCTCGTCCCGTACGCGCGACGCGTATCTCCCGGTTCCCCTCCGGCGATAGGTATTTGACCGTATCGGCGGGTTGCCAATGACGATGGAGCTGGAACTCAGCGAGATAGCGCACACGATCGTCGACGACCTGATCGAAGTCGAGGCCGACGAGGAGGTGTTCGTGGTCTGCGACGCGGAGCGGGAGCCGATCGCCCGCGCGGTCGTCTCCGCGGCCCGCGGCGCGGACGCGACCGGTCTCCTGACGGTCGCGCCGCGGGTGCGCGCCTACGGGAACGAACCGCCGGCGACGGTCGCCGAGGCGATGCGGACGGCCGACGTGGCCGTCACCGTGATGAACACGTCGCTGTCGCACACCAGGGCGCGCCGGGCGGCGAGCGATGCCGGCACGCAGACGCTCAACCTGCGGGGCGTCACCGTCGACACGATGCTCGAGGGCGGGATCGACACCGACTACGCCGAGCTCGAACGCCGGACGATGCTCGTGCGCGACGCGCTCCTGGCGACCGACGCCGCTCGCGTGACGAGTCCGACGGGGACCGACGTGACCCTGGACATCGCGGGTCGGCAGGCCTACTCGCTCGACGGCGCGTACAGCGAGGCGGGACACGAGGAGCGACACATCGGCCTCCCGACGGGCGAGGCGCCGACCTCGCCCACGGAGGGAACGGCGGACGGCACCGTCGTGGTGGACCACTCGATGGACGAACTCGGTCTCCTCGAGGCGCCCGTCGAGATCGAGATCGAGGCGGGCAGGGCCACCGAGGTGCGGGGCGGCGAGGACGCCCGGCGACTGCGTCGACTCCTCGAGGAGCACGACGGGAACGCCCGCAACCTCGCGGAGTTCGCGATCGGCACCAACCCCGACGCCCGCCTCACGGGGGTCCTCGCCGAGGACAAGAAGGTCGACGGGACCGTCCACTTCGCGCTCGGCGACAACCTCAGCATCGGCGGGTCCGTCGAGTCCGACCTCCACGTCGACGGGATGGTGACCCGTCCCACCGTCGATCTCGACGGCACCCGGGTCCTCCACGACCGCGAGATCGACTGGGACGCCGTCCGCGCCGTCGCCGGCCGCGAGTGAGCGACCGAGCGACCGTCGCACCCGGAACGAGCGGGGAACGCTCCTCGACCGGGGGCAAAGCGCAACCGGTGGCCCAACGGAGGTCGGTTCCCGACGACCCGCGAGGGGCGCCGGCGGCCGACGCTCCCACTTTTATATTCACTCCGACCCACCGTTCGGCCGGCGCCATGAAGAAGGTCCTCGCATCCATCGGCATCGGTAACGCCTCCGTCGACACGGTTCTGCCGTCCGAGACCGTCCGGCCGGGGGACAGCGTCGACGCCGACGTGCACATCACCGGCGGGAACGTCGAACAGGAGGTCGGACGGATCCGGTTCGAGGTCGAGACGCGCTACCGCACCGACGAGGGGTACCGGGAGGCGGACGTCGACCGCTACGCCATCGCGGACGACCTCACGATCGAGCCCGACCGGGAGGAGACGCGGTCGGTCACGCTCGATATCCCCCACACGACGCCGGTCACGGTCGGCGGGGTCGACGTCTGGATCGAGACGGAGCTCGACATCGACCTCGCGGTCGACCCGGAGGACACGGACTACCTCGACGTGCGGCCGACGCCGCGCCTCCAGGCCGTCTTCGACGCGATGGACGACCTGGGCTTCTCGCTCCGGAACTCCGAGTGCGAGGCCGACCCACGCGGCCGGTACGCGACGGGGCGGCCGTTCGTCCAGGAGTTCGAGTTCCGCGCCAACGCCGGGCCGTTCCGGGGCGACCTCGACGAGGTCGAACTCGTCGCCCGACCCGGGCCCGAGGAGCTCGCCCTGTTCGTCGAGGTCGACCGCCGCGGGGGACTGCTGAGCGAGATGGCCGAGACGGACGAACGGAGAGCGACGACGACGGTCGCGACGACCGACGTCGACGCCGTTCGCGACGACCTCGAAGCGCTCATCGAGCGCCACGCCTGAACGTCCGGACGGCGGGCCGGTGTCCCCGTCCCACGACTCGTCCTGCCACGTTCGTCCGCGCCGCGGCGGCGAGGTGGGTCCCGTTCGACGACGCGACCGTCACCCACCGAGAGGCCGGTGGCGGTTCGACGAGGGGCGGACGACGGTCGGTCGGCGAGTGGCGGTCGAGGCCGTCGAGAACCGCAGTTCCGGGGACGACGGCCGGGGCGAGAACCGGGGCCGGTCAGTCCGCGACCGGGTCGACCGAGGAGGTCGTTCGCGCCCGGAGTTCGCGGACGCTGCTGTACACCACGGCGCCGCTCACGAGGACCGCTCCGCCGACGATGAGGACGAGGCTCACCGTCTGGAGCGCGTCGACGCCGTAGGTCGCGCCGAGCTTCTTGGTGGCGACGGCGACGCTCCCCGCGAGGAGCATGGCGGCGAAGTAGCCCTTGATGTCGTCCTCGTTCGCGAGGTCGGTCGCGGCCGCGCCGATCCGGGCGCCGAGCGCACTGCCGGCGAGGAGCGCCGCGACGACCGGGAGGGCGACGAACCCCGACTGGGCGTAGGTGAAGGCGCCGAACGCACCGGAGAGGGTGATCTGGAGGATGTCGGTGCCGACGGCGACCGCGGCGGGGACGCCGAAGCCGTACATCATCGCGGGCATCAGCAGGAACCCGCCGCCGACGCCGAGGACGCCCGAGAGGACGCCGATCGAGAAGCCGACGGCGAGGACGATCCACACCGACACCGCCGAGCCGCCCTTGAGCGAGACGACCGGCGGGACCCGGACGGCCCGGAGCCTGGCGGCGACGACGCCGCCCTCGTCGCTCCCGCCGCCGTCGGGCGACCGGGCGTCCCGGAGCGTGATCAGACCGACCAGCGCCAGGAGGCCGACGTACGCGACGCTGATGAAGAGGTCGAGCGCGCCCGCGGCGCTGAGCCACTCGATCACGTACTTGCCGGCCTCGATCCCGCTGGTCATCCCGACGACCATCAGGACGGCCAGCTTGTAGTCGACCTGCCCGAGGCCGCGGTGGCGCAGGGCCCCGATGACCGAGGTCCCGAAGACGAACGCCAGCCCGGAGCCGACCGCCACTTCGGGGCGATACCCCATGACCAGGAGCGCCGGCGTCACGAGGAAGGAGCCGCCCATCCCGAAGAACCCGAACAGGATGCCGATGAGCAGGCCGAACCCCGTGAACGTGGCGGCGAGCACGGCGCTCATGCCGAGGACCTCCACGGTCATGTCCCCTCCACGAGACCGACGACGTGTTCGCTGACGACCCGTTCGACCGCGCCGTACCCGACGTAGAGGGCGGCCGCCTCGAGCAGGACGAGGCCGATCGTGGCGGCGGCGTGTGCCTTTCCGGCGAGGGATTCGATCCCGAACATGCTGGGTCGGTGACGGGGGTCAGTCGTCGGCGACGGCGCTCTCCGCGGTGGCCGCACACCGGTTCGGGCCGAGTTCGAGCTCCGTCTCCTCGTCCTCGTCGTCGGGCGTGTACTCGCCGGCGTTGGTCGCGATGACCCGCTCGTAGTTCGGCGGCTTCGACGGGAGGTTGTCGAACATGTGCTCGACGAACTCCTCCTCGGGCAGCCGGAGGATCTCGTTGTTCTCCCAGAGGTAGCCGACCGTCGAGAACATCGGCTGGCCCGGCGTCACGTCGACGTACTCCCCGTCGTCGGTGACCGAGAAGTGCCCGGGCAGGATCTTCACGTCGTTCGGCTCGGTCATGATCGTCCGGTGGAGCGTCTCGTACTGGACGCGGGCGCCGTCGCGGGCGTCCTTGTCGGCGAACTGGAGCTCGGTGCGGCCGATGGACTCGACGAACAGGGTGTCCCCCGTGAGCAGGGCCTCGTCGTCGACGAGGTAGGAGGTCATCCCCGTCGTGTGGCCGGGCGTGTGGACCGCCTTGATCTCGACGTCGCCGAGTTCGACGGTGTCGTTCGGTTCGATCGGGTCGAACTCGAACTGCGGGTCGCGGGTCGCGGCGGGGGCGCCGAGATGGTACGGGACGTCGAGACGGTCGGCCAGGCGCCGTCCACCCGAGATGTGGTCCGCGTGGATGTGCGTATCGAGGATCCTGGTGACCTCCAGGCCCTGCTCCGCGGCGGCGTCGAGGAACTCGTCGGTCGCCCGGGTCACGTCGACGAGGGCCGCTTCGCCGGCCCGCTTCGAGCCGACGAGGTAGCCGAGACAGCCCTTCGACCGACGCTGCAGCTGGACGACGACCAGGTCGTCGTTCTCGGTGGCGATCGGCACCACGTCGTACACCATGCTCCAGGCTTCCATCCCCCCCTCGACGGACTTGACGTCGTGTGCGTGGCCGTGCTCCTCCAGGTACTCGGCGAACATGCCGGCGGAGCGACCGGACGCACAGATCGTCACGACGGTGTCGCCGGCGTCGATCGCGTCGGGATCGAAGTCGGCGACGAGTTCGTCGTCGGCGCCGGAGTACTCCACGTTCCGGGCCCCGGCGACGTGCCAGTCGTCGAAGTCGTCCGGCGACCGCGTATCGAAGAGGACGAACTCCTCGTCGGCGTCGATCATGTCGCGCAGTCGTTCCGCAGTGATCGTCTCGACCATCGTCGTTGTATTGCAACGCTAGTACACGTATAACGCTTCCAGCGTGGAGGATAATTTATCTCAAATACTTTGAACGCCGTGCGTTTGCGAAAATGTGTCCGGTACCTCTCGCGCCCAGTCCCGCGACGATCCGATGGTGCGATATCTCGGAGCGTGGTACCGTGTGACAGAACACAACAACGTCTTTATCATCTCGCGCCACGTTATTGTCTATATAATGCAATTCTCGGACGTCGAGGACGCCCTCGAGGACCTCCCGCCCAGCTCCAAGTTCATCTACAAGGAGCTGTCCCGGGAGGGGTCGATGACGCTGAAGGAGATCACCGAGGAGACGCTGCTGTGCTCGCGGACGGCCCGGTACGGGCTGGAGAAACTCCAGGAGGCCGAACTCGTCGAGGACGCGCCCGCCATCCACGACGGTCGACAGACCTGTTACAGCATCCGGGCCCGTTCGATCGGTGACGACCGGACGGGGTACCCCGAACGGGTCCTCGTGAGTGCGGACGCCGCCCGCGATATGCTGTCGGAGTTCGAGGCCGACGACCCGGAGTTCCGGCTCGTCGAGGTGTCGACGACCTACGACGAGGGCCACGTTCCGGGGGCGGTCGAACTCGACCCCCGGACGGACTTCAGCGACGCCGGGGGTCGGACGATCCCCGGCGAGGAGCGCCTCGCCTCGATACTCGGCGAGCGGGGGGTCACGGACGACAGCACGGTCGTCCTCTACAGCGACGGGTTCAACGAGTTCGCGGCCTTCGTCTACTGGGCGCTGAAACACTACCGGCACCGGGACGTCCGCCTGCTCAACGGCGGCAAGCACTACTGGACGGAGAACGGCTACCCGACGACACAGCGGGGGCCGAGCGTCACGCCCGTCGAGTACGACGTCCAGCCGCCGGACGACCACGTCCGGGCGTACCGCGGCGACGTGCAGAGCGCGCTCTCGACTGACGTGGACCTCGTCGACGTCCGGTCCCCCGAGGAGTACTGCGGGGAGACCAGCGTGCCCGCCCGGGCGTCCGGACACATCCCCCGGACGGTCAACGTCGAGTGGACGAGCGTCGTCCGGGAGTGTGGCCGGTTCGAGCACCGGGAGGCTCTCGAACGGCCCTTCGCCGACGCCGGCATCGACGAGAGCGACGAGATCATCCTCTACTGTAACGTCGGCGAGCGGTCCGCGCTCGTGTGGTTCGCGCTCTCGGAACTCCTCGGCTACCCGCACGTCCGGAACTACGACGGCTCCTGGAGCGAGTGGGGCAACCTCGTCGACGCGCCGGTCGAGACCTGCGACCAGGGCCGGGACTGATCGCGGTCGCCGACACACCGGGTCTCGAAATCACCGTCCCGAAATTACTGTCGTCACCTCTCGGAATCGAACGCCGATCCCGAGAAATTCCTCCGTAGCGAAGGGCACAGATGTTCTTGGGGCCTACGATGGGGCGGTATGGATCACGTAGTGGTACTCGGTGCGGGCGTCGGGGGCGCGATGAGCGCGAACATGCTCGACCGGCGCCTCGGTACCGACGCCCGGATAACGGTCGTCGACAAGCGGACGGAACACGCCTACCAGCCGTCGTTTTACCTGTTGCCCTTCGGCTACATGGAGCCCGAAGAGCAGTTCCGCGACGTGCGGGAGGTCATGCGCTCGGGCGTCGAGTTCGTCCGGGACGAGGTGACGGGCGTCGACCCCGACGCGAAGACCGTCGACCTGGCGGAGGGAAGCCTGTCGTACGACTACCTGGTCGCCGGGCTGGGACACCGGCTCGCCGCCGAGGCGACGCCCGGGATGATGGAGGGGTGGGAGGAGACCGACGCGGTGTTCCCGTTCTACTACTACGAGGCCGCGATGGACATGCGGGCGGGACTGGAGGAGTTCGACGGCGGGACGTTCGTCGTCTCCGTCCCGGACACGCCGATCAAGTGCGGCGGTGCGCCGCTGAAGATGACGATGCTCGCCGAGGACTACTTCCGGCGACGGGGCATCCGCGACGACGTCGACCTGGTGATGACCAAGCCCGGCGACGCCGTCTTCGGCGTCTCCCCGTACCGCGAGAAACTCGAGGAGATCTGGGCGGACCGGGACATCGAGTTCCGCGGCAGCTTCACCGTCGACGAGGTCGACTACGAGGCCGAGGAGATCCACTCGGTAGAGGGCGAAACCCAGGCGTACGACCTCTACGCGCCCGTCCCGCCGCAGTACGGCCAGCGGGCACTCACCGAGGGGTCGCCGCTGACCGAGGGTGACGACGAACACGGGGGCGAGTACGTCACCGTCGACGAGCACACGATGCAACACACCGAGTATCCGGACGTCTTCGGGATCGGCGACGCCGGCAACACGCCGAACGCGAAGACGGCGGCCGCGGCGCGCAAGCAGGCCCACGTCCTCGTCGACAACCTCGTCGACCACGTGGCGGACGAGCGACTGACCGCCAGCTACCACGGCTACGCCGCCTGTCCCCTGCTGACGAAGAAGGGGAAGGCGATGATCGCCGAGTTCGACTACGAGGAGAGCATCTCCGCGCCGGTCGAGAGCCGGCTGAACTGGATCCTCGACGTCAACGTCCTGCCGAGCGTCTACTGGGACGCCTGGCTCCGGGGATACGACCCCCTCCCCTGACCATGACGAGCGACGACCGCGCCGTCGACGCGACGGGACCGCTCGCGGACGGCAGCGACCTCGCACGCGTCGTCGAGGAGAACGACGCGGAGCTGGCCGAGCTGCTCCGGCTCCTGCTGGCCGCCGACGACCTCGCGGCGGACCTCGCGCCCGAACTCCGGGACGCCGTCCACGAGAACCGGGAGCCGCTCCGCGAGCTCCGGATGGCCGTCGAGCGGGAGGAGACGCTGACGCTCCTCCAGAAGGTTGGCTCCGAGGCCGACACGCTCGTCGAACTCCTCGACGTCCTCGCGGTGTCGAAGGACCTCACGGACGACCTGGTGCCCGAGCTGCTCGCTGCCTTCCGGGAGAACCGGGAGACGGTCGAACGGCTCCGGGGGTCGCTCGAACGCGAGGAGACGCTGCTCCTCGTCGAGCGCCTCGGGGAGAACGCCGACGCGCTCGCGGAGCTGCTCGACCTCCTCCTCGCCGACCGCCAGCACCATCTTGCTGCGCTTGCTGTGCATCTCCCGGTCCGGGTCCACGTTCTCCAGGTACCCGGCCAGCAGCTCGGCCCCCTCCTTCACCTCTTCGGCCTTTTCGAGGGTGTAGTTCGTCTCGATGTCCCCGAAGTGCAGCGTCTGGGAGTTGTTCGTGTGATGGGAGTTGA
>JBDGTB010000088.1:0-21652 GCA_042217235.1 Haloferacaceae archaeon
CGGGCCGCGTCATCACGATGAACGGCAAGCGCTACAAGCAGTACCGCGGGATGGGGAGCGTCGGCGCGATGCGCTCGGGCGGCGGCGACCGCTACCTCAAGGACGAACCGGAGGGCGAGGAGGAGTTCGTCCCCGAGGGGGTGGAGGCGGCCACCCCGTACAAGGGGACGCTCGCCTCCGAGCTCCACCAGCTCGTCGGCGGGATGAAAAGCGGGATGGGCTACGTCGGCGCGGCGACCCTCCCCGAGTTCAAGGAGCGCGCCGAGTTCGTCCGCGTCTCCCAGGCCGGACAGACGGAGGGACATCCCCACGACGTGATGATCACGGACGAGGCGCCCAACTACAGCCCCGGCGAGCGGGACTGAGGGCGCCCCGGGATGCGTCGTTCCGCGTCCCGAAAGGTTATGGGGCAATTGGATGTACTGCCCGACACGAGCGATTCGCGCGACGCAGCCGAGGCCAAGAGATGACAACGGAACCCCCCACGGTCCTGATCGTTGAGGACGAGCCCGACCTGGCTGACCTGTACGCCACCTGGCTCGACGAGGAGTACGACGTTCGAACGGCCTACGGCGGACGCGAGGCGCTGGACCTCGTCGACGACGACGTCGACGTCGTCCTGCTCGACCGTCGCATGCCCGACATGCCCGGCGACGAGGTCCTCTCCTCGATCCGAGAGAGCGACGGCGACTGCCGGGTGGCGATGGTGACCGCCGTCGAACCCGACTTCGACATCATCGCCATGGGGTTCGACGACTACCTCGTGAAACCGGTCGCCAAGGACGACCTCCACCGCACGGTCGGGACCCTGCTCCGTCGCGACGAGTACGAGGCTGGCGTCAGGGAACTGTTCTCGCTCGCATCGAAGAAGGCGCTGCTGGAGGCCGAGAAGAGCCCGGCGGAGCTCGAGACCAGCGAGGAGTACCAGCGGCTCGACGAGGAGCTCGCGGCGCTGCGCGACCGCCTCGACACCACGCTCGCCGAGATCGACGAGGACGCCGAGATCGCGGGTCTGTACCGCGACATCGGCCCCGACACGGACGAGTAAGCAGTCCTTTCTCTCCGTCGTGACCGTCTCGATCGGCCGATAGCCCCGATTTCGGGAC
This sequence comes from Haloferacaceae archaeon, assembly GCA_042217235.1. Lineage (GTDB taxonomy): Archaea > Halobacteriota > Halobacteria > Halobacteriales > Haloferacaceae > A07HB70. Next base: position 1,107 of record JBDGTB010000088.1, read on the forward strand.
CCTCGCGCCGCGACGACGCGCCCTACCAGCTTTCTCCGCGTCGTCACACCTAAATTTATTTATTTTAATATCAGAAATAGTCAGAAAATTATAATTTGGTAGGGGCCGACGTACCAGTTGCGATGTCCGAAGACAACACGGCTGCGATGGCCTCGTACCTCAAAGACCACCCGCGGATGATGGGCGCGCTGTTCACGCTCGTCCTGCTGCTCTCGCAGGCCGGCACGGTCGCCGCCGGCAACGCCGGGAGCGTCTCCGGTCCCTGAAGACTGGACACGGTAGCACGACCGCTTCTCTCGCCGTTCGACGGATACACGAGGTCGACGCGTCCGCCGGGACCCACGTCGGTACTGCCGCGTCAGAGCGCGTCGACGTCCAGCTCGTCGCTCCAGTACAGCTCGCCGTCGAGCCGCACCGGAACCGTCTCGAGCGACAGGAACTCGGCGAGCTCCTCGGCGTCGAGCTCGAAGGTGTCGACCACGCCCGAGAGCAGGTAGTACTGGTCGTTGCCCTGCACGTAGGGGACGATCATGCTCCCGGTCGAGTGCCGGTTCGTCGGGTAGGTGTGGTAGTCGAGCTCGTAGGTCCCGTCCTCGACGGTGAGCACGACCGGCGCGTTCGGGGGGCTCCCCTCGGTCCGCGCGAGAGTCAGCCTCCCGTCGCCGACGAGGGTGTACTGGTCGCCGATGGAGCTCGCCTCCGCGGCCACGTCGAGGGCGCCCGCGAGCGGGAACCCCTCGTTCAACAGCCGGGCCAGGAGCCGCCCCATCCGGACCGCGCCGTCGTTTATCACGTCGTCCAGGGTGACGATGCCGGCGATGGCGCCGGCCCGGACGAGCTCCGCCCCCTGCCGGTAGGACTGACAGGCGTTCAGGAGGAAGGCGTCGACCCCGACCGTCGCGAGGTCGCCGGCGTCCAGCCGCCCGTCCGCACACTCGAACCCGCGGTCGTCGATGTGCCCGATGTAGTGGAACAGCTCGGTGGACACCGTGAGCGACCGGCGGAGCTCGGCCCGGCTCAGCTGCTCGTGGACGGTCACGTCGTACGGGAAGTCCTCTCGCGAGCCGTACACGTCCTCGCCGACGTCGAGTTCGGCCGCCATCGCGGGGTCGTTGCAGACGACCGTGATGTCGATGTCCTCCTCGACCGGCGAGCGATCGAGCCGGTTGCGGTACGCCTCGGGGAGCGCCTTCGTCGCGCCGACGGGCGTCCCCTCGCCGACCCACGCCTCCTCCAGCGCGTCGGTCGGCTCGGGCCGGACGTACGAGCCGGTGTCCGTCGTCGCGCCCGAACTCCGCGTGAACGCCGCCTCGCCGGTCGCGCCGCTCGCGTCGTTCCGGAAGAACGCCGCCGTCGCGGCCGTCCGGTCCGACCCGCCGGCGCCGGAGGCGTCCCCGCCCCGCGTCTCCGGCGTCCGCACCACGGCCAGGTCGTCCGTGAGGAAGGGCAACACCTCGACGTGCTCGGGGTCGGGCGCGACGTACGTCGCCAGCCCCCAGTCGGGGACCAGGTCGGCGACCGCGTCGTGGGGGACCCCGTGGTACGCCCGCAGGCGCTCCGCCAGCGGGAGCTCGTACAGCTCCGCCAGGTCGCGGTCGAGGCTCACGCGTCGCTCGAACTGCTCGCGCTCGTGGAGGTCGACCTCGTAGTACCCCTCGGTCCGGACGACGCAGTCGAGCAGGAACGTGTGTTCGAGCGTCGCCTGGACCGCCGCCTCGTACCCGTCCGGCCCGTCGAGGGGGATCTCGAGGCCCGCGTCGGTGACGACCCGCGGCGTCCCGCTCCCGGGGACGACCTCGGCGCCGAGGTAGTGTGCGAGCGGCGCCGCCGCGTACACCGACCCGAGCTCCGGCGGCAGGACCACCTCGACGCCCGTGTCCGGGGGTTCGAGCCCCGGCGGTACGTCGAGCGCGTCGCCGAGCTCGACCAGCGGCGGGTGGCCGCGGAGCGTCGGGTACGACCGCTCCGGCGACGTGGTCTTGAGCGCGGAGCCGAACGTCGAGACCGCACGCATCACGTCCTCCGGATCCGCGGTCGTCGTCACCGTGGCCGCGGGCCGCTCGTGGTGGGACCGGCCGCCGACGAGCACCCGCCGCTCGCCGTCGAACTCCAGGCGGCCGCGGAGCGCGTCGAGAGTCACGTCGAGCGCCCCCTCGACCCGGACGTACACCTTCATCGGCGCGCACAGCTCCACGTCGTACACCCCGGGTGGGAACGACGCCTCGCCGCCCTGCTCTATCTCCGCGAGCATCTCGCCGTCGGCGTTCCGGACGTACACCGGCATTACCGTCGGGATCGTCACGCCGGCGGCGCGGACCGCGACGGCGGCGTCGGTCGGGAACCGGAACCGGTCGCCGTCGGCCGGCTCCGGCACCACCGGGTCGTCGGTCCACAGCTCGAGGCGGTGGCGCTCGACGTGGTCGGTGACGACCAGCCCCGGCCCCTCCTCGCGCGTCGCGATCGAGACGGCCCGACCGGTCTCCCGCCGCGCGTCGTCGGCCACGTCGGCGTCGGTCTCGGAGACAGTCACGGTTTCACCGTCAGTCGTCGAGCCTCGGTCCCTCCTCCTCGACCGTCGGCAGCCAGCCGGAGACGACGTCCTCGTCCCGGAGGTGCCAGCGCTGTTCGAGCCGCCGCCCCGCCACCCGGAGCTCGATCACGGCGTCGAAAAGCGGGGCGAGCGTCCGGACCGTCCGGTCGTCGTACGCCCGCGGCAGCCTGACGTGGCCCATCCCGCCCGCCGCCCTGACCTGCCAGCCGAACACGCCGAGGAACGCGAACGCGGTCTGGAGGTCGTACGCGGAGAGGAGCGTCGGCAGGCAGTCGAAGCCGACGCGGAGCTCCGCGGGCGCGAGCCCCCCGGCCGCCGCCTCGAACTGGTCGACGACCTCCGTGACCGCGGCCCCGACCTCGCCGGGCTCGCACGCGACGGTCCGGACCCGCGGACCGGCCCGCCGCTTCCCGCTGGCGGTCGGGTCGGCGTCGGCACCGTCCGGCGACGGCGGGGTGGCGCCGCTCGCGTCCCCGGACTGGGGCGCGGTCGCGGTCCCGCCGCGCACCACGCCCGAGCAGGTCACCACGCGCGCGTATCGCGGGTCGAGCGGCCCGGTCCCCTCCAGCCGGGCGCCCCCCGACGTCGCGTCGGCGTCCGGCATCACCACGAGGCGACGGCGTGGCGGGTCGGCGTCGGCGGCCCCGAGCATCTTCCGCGAGGCGCGGAGGTACGACTCGCGGGGGACGGCCCCCACCACGAGCAGGCTGCTCCCGCGCCGCTTCAGGTCCGCGAGCGCGGTCCGGAAGCCGTCCGGGGTGTCCGCTTCCCCCGTCTCCCCCTCGCCCGTCATCGTGTCGGACGAGGCGAGCGTTCGTGATAAGCGTTCTCCAAAACGTCCCGTCCTGTAAGCACCCCTTACCGCCGTCGCCGGGGGCGCCCCGCGGGCGGACCGGCGGCGTCGCCGGCGAACGCGACGGGTCAGTCGAGGAACGACTCGATTCGGGCCATCGCCTCCTTCAGCGCATCCATCCCCGTCGCGTAGGAGACCCGGAGGTGGCCCTCGCCGCCGGCGCCGAAGACGCTCCCGGGGACCAGCGCCACGCGCTCTTCTTGGAGTAGCTCCTCGGCGAAGACCTCGTCGTCGCCGGGGCACTCCGGGAAGGCGTAGAAGGCGCCCTTCGCCTCGAAGCAGTCGAGGCCCATCTCCGCGAACCGCGCGAGGACGTACTGGCGGCGTCGGTCGAACGCCTCGCGCATCTCGGCGACGTCGTCGTCACAGCTGCGAAGCGCCTCCAGCCCCGCGTACTGGGCGGTGGTCGGCGCGGACAGCATCGCGTACTGGTGGACGCGGTTTATCGCCTCGACGGCGTCGGGCGGCCCGAGCGCGTAGCCGAGCCGGAGGCCGGTCATCGCGTACGCCTTCGAGAACCCGTTGACGACGACGGTCCGCTCGCGCATCCCCGGCAGGGTCGCGATCGAGGTGTGCTCGCCCTCGTAGGTGAGCGCGGCGTATATCTCGTCGCTTATCACCAGCAGGTCGTGCTCGCGACAGAACGCCGCGATCTCGGCGAGCTCCTCGCGTGAGGCGGTCGCCCCGGTCGGGTTGTTCGGGTAACAGAGGACGAGCGCCTCGGCGTCGGCCGCGCCCGCCGCCTGCAAGGACTCGCGGGTCAGCACGAACTCGTCGTCCGGGTACGTCGGCACGCGGAGCGGCTCGCCCCCGGCGAAGGTGATCCCCGGGACGTAGGAGATGTACGTCGGCTCGTGGACGGCGACGCGGTCGCCCGGGTCGACGAACGCCCGGAGCGCGGCGTCGACGGCCTCGCTCGCGCCGGCGGTGAGGATGACCTCCTCGTCGGGCCCGTAGTCGAGGCCGTACCGCGTCACGTGGTCGGCGACGGCCTCGCGCAGCTCGTACAGCCCCCGGTTGGCGGTGTAGGAGGTCCGCCCGCGCGCCAGGGAGTCGATCGCCGCGTCGCGGGCGGCCCAGGGGGCGCTGAAGTCCGGCTCGCCGACGCCAAGCGAGATGACCTCGTCCATCTCCTCGGCCAGCTCGAAGTACTTGCGGATCCCCGACGGGGGGACGCGTGCGACCCGTTCGGACTGCTCGAACTCGCTCATCTACGGGGAGATCGACAGCCGGTCGTCCTCGTCGCCGCCGTCGAACTCGAGGCCGCGCTCCTTGTACGTGTCCATCACGAAGTGAGTGACCGTCTGGGTCACCTCGGGGATGGTGGCGATCTTCTCGGCGACGAACCGGGAGACGTCGTTCATCGAGTCGCCCTCGACCGTGGCCGCGAAGTCGTAGTCGCCGGAGACGAGCCGGAGGCCGGCGACCTCCGGGTACTTCCCGATCCGGCGGGCGATCTCCTCGTAGCCGGTTTCGCGGTCGAGTTCGACGTTCAGCTCGACCTCCGCGGTGACGTGGTCGGCGTCCGTGCGCCCCCAGTCGACGATCGCCTGGTACCCACGGACGACCCCTTCCGCCTCCAGCTCCGCGACCACGTCCTCGACCGCCGCCGGGGCGAGCCCAGTCTGTCGGGCGATGTCGTCCACGTCCTCGCGGGCGTTCTCGACCAGCACGGCGAGCACCGCTCGCTTCGCCTCCTCGTCCATGCTCGCCGATGCGGCGTCCGCCCACATAAGTGCCGCTCTCCACGGGGGCGGGGGCCGCGCGTCGCGGTGGCCGTACGTGACCACCTTTACCCGGTGGGCGGCGAACGTCCGGGTGTGCCCCCCCCCGAGACGCGCCGCCGACGCGGAAACAGGCGCTCGTGACCGCCCTGCAGTGGGGGCTGGTTCAGACCTTCGTCCTCGAAGCGGTCGGACGGCTCCTCCGGAACTACTACCGAGCGACGACGGACGCGTTCTTTCCGCCGAGGTGGGTGACCTCGGTCCAGTTCGCCGCCCCGCTCGGTCTCCTCGTCGGCGGCCTCGGCGGGTACCGCTGGGTGACGAGCGGCCGAGCGGCGACGTCGGCGTCGGCGCACCGCGACCGCGTCGTCTTCGTCGGGGCGCTCCTCGCTGGCTGGGCGCTCGCCATCGTCCCAGCGATGACGTTCCGGTGGCTCCTCGGGAACCGGCTGTTTTCGGTGCCGTAGTTCGTCCTCCCCACCCTCACCGCGGTCGCGGTCGTCGTCGCCCCGTACCTGCTCGCCTATCGAGTCGATGCCGAACGGTACCGCCGTCGTCGGAGCCGACTCCTGGGGGCAGTCGAGGGGGCGGTCGCCGGACTGATGGTCGGTTTCGCCGGCTTCGTCGCGTACGGCGGGTATCTCGCGGCGACGCGAGCCGAGTACAGCCTCGGTGGGGGCCCCGGAATCGTCGTGACCGCCTGTCTCGGCGCGGTCGCCGGCTACGCGCTGACCGGGACGGAACGCGGCGGGGATCGGTCCGCGGAGTTCGTCGTTCTCTCGGGTCTGGTCCTCCTCGCGTTCGGCCTCGTAGCGGCCCTCGGTCTGGTCGCCCTCGATGCGGTCGGCGTGTCGCCGTTCGGCTCCGTGCCGTCGTTCGTCCTGCCGCTCGTCGTGCTCGTCTCGACGCTCGGAGCGGCCAGATACCTGGCCTACGGCGTTCGGACGACGGTTCACCGGCGGTTCGCTGGTCGATAGCCGGGTCCGAACGCCCGGCCGCCGGGAGGCACAAGACGGATACTCCTCGACGGCGAGACGTCGAGTGTGCCCCTCTCCGACGCGTTGCTCTCCCCGCTCGGGCTGCTCGCCCTCGCGGCGCTGGTCCCGCTGGTGGTCCTCTACCTGATCCAGCCGGACCCGACGACGCTCGAGCTGCCGACCCTCCGCTTTCTCGTCGAGAAGGAGGGCACCGACAGTTCGAACCCGCTGCTCGAGCGCCTCCGCCGCAACGCCCTGTTCTTGCTGCAGGCGCTCGCTGTCGTCCTCTTCGCGCTCGCCCTCGCGACGCCGTACGTCACCGTCCCGCGCGAGCAGACCGTCGACGAGACGGTCGTCGTCGTCGACGCGAGCGCGAGCATGGGGACCACGGTCGACGGGACGACCCGGTTCCGGCGCGCGGTCGGTGCCGCGAGGGACGAGATAACCGGGACGACCTCGGTCGTGGTCGCGGGCGCGACCCCGCGGGTGCTCCTCCGCGGCGGGTCCCGCGAGGATGCGAGACGCGCCCTCGACGGGATCGCCGTCACTGACGCCGCCGGCGACCTCCGGTCGGCGGTGGCACAGGCGACGGCGGTCGCCGGCGAGAACGCCCGCGTCGTCGTCCTCTCGGACTTCGCCGACGACACCGCGTGGCGCGACGAGGTGCGCGCCGCGCGCGGCCGCGGGCTGGCGGTCGAACTCCGGCAGTTCGACGGCGGCGCGAACGCCGTCGGCATCGTCGATCACTCGTTCAGCGGCCAGCGGGTCACGTTGACCGTCCGGAGCTACGCGGACACGGCCGTCACGCGCACCGTGACGCTCGGCGGGGCGCGTCGTCGGGTCGAGCTGTCGCCGGGCGACGTCGCGACCGTCGAACTGCCGGTCCCGGCCGGGGGCGGCGAGGCGCGCCTGTCGCCGGGCGACGGCTTCCCGACGGACGACGTGGCCTACGTCGCCGCCCCGAGCGACGCAACGGTGGACGTGTTGCTCCTGACGAACGACCGCAACCGCTATCTCGCGACGGCGCTGTCGGTGATAGAGGCCGTCGACCTGACGGTCAGATCCCCCCCGATGGCCGTCCAGCGCGAGTACGACGTGATCGTCTACAGCAACCTCCAGTCCGACCGCCTGCTCGACGGCAACGTCGAGGCCGGACGGAACGCCCTGGAGCGGGGCGGCGGCGTGGTGATCCAGGCTCAGACGGGGATGCCGTCGTACGGAGACCTCCTGCCCGTCAGCGTCGGGTCGGTCGGGACCAACCCCGCCGTCGGCCGCGTGGCGGAGGACGAGCTCACCCGGGACGTGAGCTTCCCGCCGCCGAGCGAGTACCTGCGCGGCGACCTCCGCTCGGGCCGCGCGCTCGTCTCGACGACGAACGGCACGCCGCTCCTGGCCGTCGAGGAGCGCGACTCCGGGCGCGTGCTCTACTACGGCTTCATCGAGGAGAGCTCGGCGTTCAAATACGACATCAGCTACCCCGTGTTCTGGAAGCGCGCCGTCTTCTACCTCGCGGGCCGCGACCCGCTCCCGGCGATCAACCGCGGGACCGGCGAGCGACTGACCTTCGCGAGCTCGCGGACCGTCGAGACGCCCACGGGACAGGTCACCGGTCGGACGGTCCCCCTCGACGACGCCGGCTTCTACGCGACCGGGGGTCGCAGGATCGGCGTCTCGCTGTACAGCGCCGCCGAGTCGAACGTCACCGGACCGCCGCTCGACGCCGGCGGGGGCGGCGGCTCCGGCATCGCGCGGGAGACCCGGACCGTGCCGCGGCCGCTCGACGGGGCGGTCGCCCTGCTCGCGTTCGGGGTCCTGGCCGCCGAACTGGCCTACCTCCGCCGGCGGGGTGACCTGTGAGCGTCGAGGCCACGCTCGGCGGGACCGTCGTCGGCCTCGAGGCCCCGGCGGCGCTCGCGCTCGCGCCGGTCGCCGTCGTCGCCGTCGCGGCGCTCGTGTTCTACCGGGCGGACGGCACTGCGGGCCGGCGGAGTCGCATTCTCCTGTTCGCCGCCCGGGCGACGGTCGCCCTGCTGGTCGTCGCCGCGGTCGCCGGCCCCTACACGGTCGCCACCCGGGAGACGACGGGCGACCCGCGCGTGACCCTGCTCGTCGACGAGTCCGAGAGCATGGCGGTGCTCGGCTCCGCCGACGGCCTCGCCGAGGACGTCGAGGAGCAGGGCGTGCCGACGACGGTGTCGACGGTCGGCAACGGGACCCGCTCGCGGCTCGGCGACGGGGTCGCGGCGAACCTCCGGGAGAACGGCAGCGTCGTCGTCGTCTCGGACGGCCGCGTGACCGCCGGACGGAGCCTCGCCGAGGCCGGCGAGCTCGCCCGGTCGCTCAACGCCACGGTGTCGCGCGTCGACCTCGACCCGCGGGCGACCGAGCGACACGTCTCCCTCGCCGGCCCGTCGAAGACGAGCGCCGGAGTCGAGAGCCGGTTTCTCGTCTCCGTCGGCGGCGTCGAGGCCGACGGGACCGTCGACGTCACCGTGGAGGTCGACGGCGACCCGGTCCACACGGGGACGGTCAACGGCAGCGGCGGCGCCGTCGAGGTCACCCACGTGTTCAACGACACGGGACCCCACCGCGTGACCGCGCGGATCGACAGCCCCGACCGCTACCGGGTGAACGACGTCGCCTACCGGACGGTCCGGGTCGTCGAGCGCCCGAGGATCCTGTACGTCTCGGGCGGGGAGTACCCGCTCCGTGACTACCTCGGGCGGCTGTACGAGGTCGACACGGCGCGGTCGGTTCCCGCCGACCTCTCGCCGTACTACGCCGTCGTGGTGCAGAACGTCCCCGCCGACGGCGTCGGCAACGTCTCGGCGCTCCAGGAGTTCGTCATCGACGGCGGCGGGCTGGTGGCCGTCGGCGGCGACAGCTCCTTCGAGCGGGGCGGCTACGGCGGGACGTCGTTCGCGTCGATGCTCCCGGTCACGACCGGCGAGACGGGACCGGGCACGAGCCGGCTCGTGCTCGCCATCGACGTCTCCGGCTCCACCGCCGAGGGGATGCGCGTCCAGAAGGCGATCGCCCTCGACGTGCTCGACCAGCTCGGCGACGAGAACGAGGTCGGCATCGTCGCGTTCAACTACCAGGCCTACGCGGTGGCGGAGCCGCGGCCGCTGGGCGAGAGCCGGGGGACGCTGACGGACCGCATCCGCCGCCTCCAGTCCGGGGGCGCGACGGACATCACCGCGGGGCTGCGCGGCGCCGGCGAGATGCTGGGCGACCAGCGCGGGACGGTCATCCTCATCAGCGACGGGGTCGACGACAGCGCATCGGTCGCCACCGCGGCGAACAGCCTCGGCCGGCGGGGGATCCCCGTGATCGCCGTCGGCGTCGGCGAGCGGACCAACGAGCGGCGGCTCCGGACGATCGCCCAGGAGTCCGGCGGCACGTTCCTCCGCGCCGGCGAGACCGAGCGGCTCCGTCTCCGGTTCGGCGGCGCGTCCCGCAGCTTCGAGGGCTCCGGGCTGACGGTCGTCGACCCCAACACGTTCGTCACCGCCGGCGTGCGCCTCACCTCGAACCCCGGGCGGACCAACGACGTGTCGGTCAAGCGTGGCGCGGACCTGCTCGTGGCCGGTCCCTCGGGCGACCCGGCGGTCGCCAGGTGGCGCTACGGGCTCGGCCGCGTCCTGACCATCACCGCCTTCGACGACGGGTCGACGCTCGACGGCCTGCTCCAGCGGCCGGACTCGCTGCTCGTCACCCGCTCGGTGAACTACGCCATCGGCGACCCCGAGCGCAAGGCCGCCGGCGTGATGGAGGCGGCCGACACGCGCGTCGGCGAGCCGACCACGCTGGTGTACCGCGGCTCCAGCCGGCCCGCAGTCGACGGCGCGACGTTCCGACAGGTCGGGCCGGACCGCTACGAGGCGACGGTGACGCCGCGCTCGCAGGGCTTTCACGTCGTCGGGAGCGCGGAGTACGCGGCGAACTACCCGGCGGAGTACGCCGGCTTCGGCCAGTCGGATGCGCTCTCCCGACTGGTGCGCTCGACCGGCGGTCGGACGTTCGAGCCGAGCGAGGCGGCCGCGATCGCCCGTTTCGCCCGCGAGCAGTCGACCGCCGTCCGCGAGGTGAGAGACGAGTGGGACTGGCTCGCGCTGCTCGCGGCCTTCCTCGTCTTCTTCGGGGAGGTCGCCGTCCGGCGCGTTCAAGTGTATCGTGGCCGAACGAGACTCGAGAGCGGGCTCCCCTGACCATGATCGGACGGTCCATCAACGTCGCCCTGGCCGCGATCGTCTGTCTCGCCACCGCGAGCACCGGCGGTGCGACCCTCTACTACCAGGAGTCGGTCGAACAGCTCGCCCAGGAGAACCGCGAGCTCCGCGACCGGAACGAGCGGCTCCGCACGCAGCTCGAGGAGACCCGGGGCCGACTCAACCGGACCGAACGGGAGCTGAACGACCTCCGGAGCGAACTCAACACCACCGAGAGCGACGTGGCACAGGTCGCCGAACAGCTCAACCGCACGGAACGACAGCTCCGGTCGACCCGGAGCGAGCTCGACACGACCCGGTCGAACCTCCAGCAGGCGCGCGAGCGGGTCGACACGCTCGAGTCGCGGGTGGTCGAGCTCCGCCAGCGCAGCCAGAGCCTGGAGTCCGAACTCGAGACCATCCGGGCGGAGAACCAGCAACTCACCCGGGAGAACTCGGAGCTGCAGAGCCGGGTGCAGACGCTGGAGGACGAGAACCAGCGGCTGAACGAGGAGATACAGGCGCTGGAACGGGAGAACGAACAGCTTCGCGACCGCATCAGTTCGATCTGCAGCCAGGTCGAGAACCCCCCGTCCGGGTGTTACTGATGAGCGACCAGCCCGACCCGAGCGGGGCCGACGAGCCGACCGCCGGCGGCCGGCCGCCCGCGTCGGCCGACCGACCTGACGACCCCGCCGAGTCGGCGACCCGGGACGGCGACTCGGATGCGGCGGCCGCCCGCGAGCGGATGCGACGGGGTATCCGGGCGGTCCGGCGCGAGGGGCGGAAGGCCGCGCTCATCTACGCGACGGTCGACGCGGTGCTCGCGCTCCTGCTCGTCAACCTCCTGTTGCGGGTGACGGCGCTCCCGTCGGTCCCCTCGGCGCTCCCCGTCCCCGGCGCGGCCGTCGCGGTCGGCGCACCGGCGACCGTCGACCTCGCGGTCGTCGCCGGCGTCGTCGCCGGGATCGGCGCCTTCGGCGCCGACCTCGCCCTCCGGCTGCGACGGCCGCTGGTCGAGCGGTTCGAGTCGGTCAACCCCGAGGTGTCGGAGGCGCTTCGCACCGCGCGCGACGCCGTCGAGGCCGGCCGCGAGAGCCGGATGGCGACCCGGCTGTACGACGAGACCGTCGAGCGGCTCGGCGAGACGTCGAGCCTCGGCCTGCTCGACCTCCGCCGGATCGCCGTCACCATCCTGCTCGTCGCGCTGCTCGCCCCCGCGAGCGTCCACGTCGTGGCGGTCGACTACCAGGTCACCTTCGACGGCGGCGAGGAGGCCCCCCGCGACGGGACGTCCACCACCGACTCCGAGTACGAGGGACTCCAGAACCCCGACCAGGTGCTCGGCGACCCCGAGGACGTCCGGGCCGGCGACCGGTCGATCGACACCACGCTGCCGACGCAGGGGTCCGGCAGCGGCAACGCGTCGGCGGCCGAGTCCTACGACTCGGGGGGCTACGCCGGCAGCGCCGTCGAGGTCGAGAGCCAGCAGGCCGGGTTCGCCGAACAGGAGCGACTGGAGGACGCCGAGCTGATCCGCGAGTACAACCTCCGAATCCGCGAGGAGGAGGAGCGAACGAACCAGTGACACAACGATGAGCGACCACGAGACGGACCCCGACCCCACGACGCAGCGCGAGGAAACGACCGACGTCGACGCCCTCCAGGCGAAGCTCGGGCGGGTGCGCGAGGAGGTCGGCAAGCGGATCGTCGGCCAGCGAGACGTCGTCGAGGAGCTGCTCGTCTGCATCATGGCGGACGGCAACGCCCTGCTGGAGTCGAACCCCGGCCTCGGCAAGACGACGCTCGTGCGCACCGTCGCGGACGTGACGGACCTCTCTTTCTCCCGCATCCAGAACACCCCCGACCTGATGCCCTCCGATATCACCGGTACGGAGATCATCCAGGAGTCCGAGGGGACCCGGGAGTTCGTCTTCGAGAAGGGGCCGATCTTCGCGAACGTCGTCCTGGCCGACGAGATCAACCGCGCGACGCCGAAGACCCAGGCGGCGATGCTGGAGGCGATGCAGGAAAAGCAGGTGACCGCCGCCGGCGAGACCTACGCGCTCCCGCGCCCCTTCTTCGTGCTCGCCACCCAGAACCCGATCGACCAGGGCGGCACCTACCCGCTCCCCGAGGCCCAGACCGACCGCTTTCTCATGAAGATCCTCGTCGACTACCCGGGGTTCGACGAGGAGCGCGAGATCGTCGAGCTGTACGCCGAGGGCGCGCGGGCGCCGGAGGTCGAGCGGGTGCTGACGACCGACGAGCTCCGGACGGTCCAGTCGCTCGTCCGCGAGGTGCCGATCGCGGACGACATCCGCGACCGTGCGATCGAGCTCGTCCGGTCGACCCGCGAGGCCGAGACGCTGGAGTTCGGCGCCAGCCCCCGGGCGAGCATGGCGCTCGTGCTCACCGGGAAGGCGCGGGCGTTCCTCCAGGGGCGGTCCCACGTCTCCTGGGACGACGTCGAGGCGATGGCCCCTTCGGTCCTCCGCCACCGGGTGATCGTCGACTTCCGCGCCGAGCGCGAAGGGGTCACGCCCGACGAGGCCGTCGCCCGGTTGCTTGACGAGGCATGACGATCGACCCCGGGTTCCTCGACGAGCTCGACCGGTTCGACACCGCCCTCGACCGCCCGACGACGGCGGTCCGCCAGGGCGAGCAGGAGTCGCCGAACGTCGGCGAGGGGCTGACCTTCTCGGACTACCGGCGCTACTCGCCGGGCGACGACACCCGTCTGATCGACTGGCGGCTGTACGCCCGCACGGAGGAGCACTACATCAAGCAGTTCGAGGAGGAGCGCAACCTCACCGTCCACGTCCTGGTCGACGCGAGCGAGTCGATGGACTACGGCGACGGCGAGCGCAACAAGTTCGACTTCGCCGCCAAGGTGGGGCTGGGATTCGCCTACCTCTCCGCCGAGGAGAACAACGACTTCCGCGTCTCGACGTTCCGCGACCAGCACGAGCGCCTCGACACCGGGCGGTCGAACCGGGGGGAGCTCCTGCGCTCCATCGACCTGCTCAACGAGACCGAGCCGGCCGGCGAGGCGGGCTTCGAGTCGGCGCTCGGCGGGTACGCGAACACGATCCACTCCCGCTCGCTCGTCGTCGTGGCGAGCGACTACCTCGCGGACCTCGACGACATCGAGGAGGGGCTGGCCGCGCTCGCGGAGAACGACCTCGTCTGTCCGCACGTCCTCGCGCCGCGGGAGCGCGACCCCGAGGCGACGGGCGACACGATCTTCGTCGAGCCCGAGACGGGCCAGGAGCGCCGCTCCTACTTCGGCGGGGCGCTCGCGCGTCGCTACCGCGACCGGCTCGACGCCCACGTCGAGCGGATCGACGAGAAGTGTCGGGACCTGGGGGCGGAACACACCGTGCTCGACACGGGCGAGGACTTCTTCGACGCGTTCGCGCGGGTCTGGCTCGGCTGACCGCCGTCCGACCCGGCCCCCTACCGAAACCGGCTTGCCGGCCGCGCTCGACCCCCGCCCATGCGCTATCTCCCGTGGTCGGTGCTCGCCCTCGTCACCTACTCCGCGGTCGCCCCCCTGATGCGCGTCGCGACGACCGGCGAGGCGAGGATACCGAGCGACGTCGCGGCGCTGGTGTCGAACGGCATCCTCGTCGCGGGGACGGTCGTCGTCGTCTACGCCAGCGGCGACCGCGTGGCGCCCTACCTCGGTCACGCCAAGATCCCCTACGTGCTCGCCGCGGGCGCCTTCCTCACCGTCGGCATCCTCGCGTACTACCGCGCGCTCGCGCTCGGCCCGGTCAGCACCGTGACGCCGGTCTTCGGCATGTTCCTCGTCGGCTCGTCGGCCGTCGGCTTTCTCTTCCTCGACGAGCCGTTCACCGCCCGGAAGGCGCTCGGCATCCTCCTCGCCGTCGCCGCGGTGTACCTCGTCACGAGCTGAGCGGGGCCGGAACGGGCCGGCGACGAGGAGCCGGCACGGAGCGGACCGGCAGGGGTCGCCCCGACGCGGATGCCGAACGGCTTTGGTCCGGGGGTCCCAACTCCGGTCCATGACCCTGGAGGAGTCAGCCTCCGACCTCGCGCTCGGCGACGAGGCGCCCGACTTCGGCCTGCTCGGCACCGACGACGAGCTGTACACCCTCGAGGACTTCGCTGGGTACGACGCCCTGCTCGTCGTGTTCACCTGCAACCACTGTCCCTACGCCAAGGCGAAGTTCGACGAGCTGAACGCCCTCGCGGCCGACTACGACGACCTCGCGGTCGTCGGCATCAACCCCAACGACGCCACGGAGAAGCCCGAGGACTCCTTCGGACGGATGAAAGAGCACGTGCGCGACGGCACGATCGCGTACGACGCCTACCTGCGCGACGAGAGCCAGGAGGTCGCACGGGCCTACGGCGCGGTGTGTACGCCCGACCCGTTCCTGTTCGAGAACGCGGACGGCACCTTCCGGCTCGCCTACCACGGTCGACTCGACGACGCGCTCAACCCCGACGACGAGCCCGAGCGGTTCTACATGCGCGAGGCCGTCGAGCACGTGCTGGCCGGCGAGGGGGTCCCCTTCGCGGACGAGGAGCTCCCCTCGCAGGGCTGTAGCATCAAGTGGCGGTAGGCGAGCGGGCGAGCCGCCGAAGGCCCCCGGCGGGCGTCAGGCGGGCTCGCTCGCGTCGTCCCCGGCGTCGCCCGCCTCGACGACCAGCTCCGTCAGCGCGTCGCGGGCGTTCTCGACGGCCGCCTCCCGTTTCGCTGGGTACGCCTCCACCTTCGCGCGGAGGGTGATCCCCTCGCCGAGCCGGACGTCGCCGCCGAAGGCCGCCTGCTTGTCCAGCCGGAGGAAAAGCGAACAGCTCTCGTCGACCCGCTCGTCGATCTCGTCGAGCACCCGGTCGGCGTCGTCGGCCTCGGCGAGTCGGGCGAGGACGTACCGCACGTCGTCGGCGTTCTCCACGCGCGCCGAGAGCACGACGATCCGGTCGCCGTGGTGGCCCTCGCTCTCGGTGCGCTCGACAGGGACGTCCTCGGGGAGCAGCGTCCGCAGCGCCGCCTCGACGCGCTTTAGGTCCTCGGTCGCGTAGCTGAACGTCCGCAGGTCGACGTAGTGAAACGGGACGCTGGCCATCCGCGGGTCGACGCCGTCAGGCGTCCTCGCTCTCCTCGCTCTCCTCGCTCTCCTCGCTCTCGGCGGCCTCCAGCGCGTCGGCCGGCACGCCCGACTCCTGCCCGTCGTCGAAGCTGACCGTGTACGTGGCGTCGCCGAACATGGTCTCCATGACCTGCGTGACCGTCCCCGTCTCGCCGTCGTGCTCACTGTGCTTGTCGTGCAGCACGACCGTGTCGCCGTCCTCGAAGCTCATGGCCGCTCGTACCCTCTACCGGAAGAAAAGGGCGACGATACGTCGTGGGGGCGTCGTCACGCCGGTCGCTCGCGGCCGCTGGCCACCGGCCCGCCGACGGGACGGCGCAGTCGCTCCCCGCGGACAACCCGTGCGACGCCGAGCGCGGCCACCGCCCGAACCCGCCGGCCGAAGCGTGCGGCTACAGACGCGTCAGGTTCGTGGCCCGTGGGCCCTTGTCGGCCTGTTCGATCTCGAACTCGACCTCCTGACCCTCCTCCAGGTCGGGGCCACCGACGTCCTCCATGTGGAAGAAGACGTCCTCGTCGGCCTCGTCGGTCTCGATGAATCCGTAACCGCCGCTGTCGTTGAAGAACGCAACCGTACCGGTCGCCATTGCGTCCTCACGATGCACGAGCGGTGACATAAGGGTTCCGGGGGTCGGGATCTCGCGACCGCGCCCGAAAGCACGCATTGAAGGCAGCGTCGCGTCACGGGCGACGCATGGTCGCCGACCGCCTCCAGTCGCGCGTCCACGACGGTCTCCCGCTCGACGAGGGTCGAGACGCCCCGGCCGCCGACCGCCTCCGGGCGGCCCTGGCGCGCTACTACTGGCTCGTCGCCGGCGCACTCGCCGCGGGCGGCGTGCTCGCGATGGCGCGACCGTTCGTCGGCCGCCACGGACTCGCCCCGCCGCTCCCCCACCGCGATACGGTGATCCTGGAGTACGTCGGCTGGTTTCTCGCCCGGGGACACACGCTCTACGTCGACGTCTGGGAGATCAAGCCACCCCTCGCCTTCCTCCCTCCGTACCTCGTCGCCACGGTGACGGGGACGGACATGTACGCCCTCCACGTCGCCGGGATGGCGCTGACGGGGGCGGCCGTGGTCGTCACCGTTGCCGTCGCCGCCCGCGTCACCGGCCGCCTGACCGGGTCACCGACCTGTGGTCTGCTCGCGGGCCTCGTCTTCCTCGCGGTGCCGGACTTCTTCTACGCCCCCTGGCTCGGCTACAAGGCCAAGGCGCTCGTCTTCGCGCTCGGCGTCGTCGGCCTCGACCTGACGCTCCGGGACCGACCGTTCGCGGGCGGTCTGAGCGCCGGGCTGGCGGTCGGCGTGTGGCAGCTCGGCGCCGTCTTCCCGGCCGTGACGACCGCGTACGTCCTCGTGGATGGGAACCGACCGACGCTGAAGCGGCACGTCGCGGGCGGACTGACTGCCCTCCTCACCGTCGCCGCCGCGCTCGCGCTCTACGCCGACGTCCCCGGGTTCGTCGCCGAGGTGCTGTTGAGCCCGGTCGTCCTCACGACCGACGCGACCGGCGTCCGCCCCGGCCGGTACTTCGCCGTCTTCCCGGGGTGGAACGGCGTCGCGCTCACCGCCGCCGGCGTCGCGGGGATCCTCGCCGCCGCCCGCGACCCGCCGGACGAGACCCCCGCGTGGCCGCTGGCGCTCGGCGCCGCGCTCGTCGTCGGCGTCCTCCTCGTCGACCTCGACGGGCTCTGGGACACGGCGTACCCGCTGCTGTTCGTGGCGCTCGGCGTCGGAGTGCTCGCGGCCCGGGCCTCCCGGCGCACGCAGCTGCTCGCGCTCGTCGTGCTCGGCGCCGTCGTCGGGGCCTCGTTCGCGCCGCGGGAGTCGATGCGACCCGACCCGGTCCGGACGACGCCCTCGGACGGCCTGCCCCCGGCGCTGGACGCCGAGCGCGAGCACGTCTACTGGACCCACCAGAAGGTCCGGTCGTGTCGGTTCTTCGGCGCGCGCACCCAGCGGAGCGTGCTGCAGTACTACCCGGACGCCGACCGCCTCGCGGCGGCGCCCTGCGGCGACCTCGGACTGTACTGGAACGCGACGAAGGAGCGACTGGGCGCGTGACGGCGACCGCCGCGGTCGTCGCGCCCCGGTCGACGCGCGTTCCGTCGCGGCGGTCGGTCACCCCCGCGACGCCAGCGGGAGCCGGACCGTCACGACGCTCCCGCGCGGCTCGTTCTCGGCGAACGCGACCTCGCCCCCGGACAGGCGGACGGTCCAGTAGACGAGTACCAGCCCCAGCCCCGACCCGTGGAAGAGCTGGTCGATCTCCCGGTCGAGCAGCAGACAGTTCCGCTCCGCCTCGGGGATCCCCGGGCCGTCGTCGGCGACTCGAACGGCCCCCGTCTCGGCGTCCACGAGCTCGGTCTCGACGTGGACGGTCGGCTCGTCGGCGGCGTTGTGCACGATCGCGTTCTCGACGAGTTCGTCGACCGCCCTCCCGACCGCCGGGATCGCCCGCGCCTCGAACTCGTCGCGCCGCGTCAGCTCGACCGTCGCCGCCGGATGCGCGGCCCGCTGCTCGCGGACCGCCTCTTCGACGAGCCGCGTGACCGCGACCGGCACGCGCTCCCCGTCGGCGTCGGGCGCGAGGACCTCGATGAGCTCCCGCTCGTGGTCCGCCTGCTCGACGAGGCGCTCGGCGTGCGCCTGGATCTCCCGGGCGCACTCGGCCGCGTCGGCGTCCGCGTCGCGCCGGATCCTCGCCGCGAGCCCGTCGATGACGTTTATCTCGTTGCGGATGTTGTGGCGGAGCCACCGGTCGAGCACCTGCAGCTGGCGGTCCCGCTCCTCGCGGTCGGTCACGTCGACGGCGACGGCCTGTCCGACGTCCGTCCCGAGGAATCTCCCGATCGCGGTCGAGACCCGGACGTACCGCACGTCCCCCTCCGGCGGGCGGAGCCGCATCCGCGTCGGCCCGGTCGACTCCTTCTTTTCGATGACGGTCTCGAGCTCCCGCCGGGCACGCTCGCGGTCCTCGGGGTGGATCACGTCGAAGATCGACCGGCCGATGAGCTCCTCGCGGCTCTCGAACCCGAGGAGGTCGAGCACGGCCTGGTTGCACCAGATCGACTCACCGGTCCCGTCGAACACGTTGATCCCGGCGGGCGCCATCTCGATCAGGTGACGGTACCGCCGGTGTGCCTCCCCCTCGCTCCCCCGCGACGGTCGGTCGCGTCGCAGGCTGTCCCTGAGCCGGGAGACGACCGTCTCCGGGTCGCCGTCGCGGGGCACGTAGCCGCTCGCGCCCGCCGCGACGGCGTCGCCGGCGAGCGCCTCGGACCCGTCCTCGGGGACCAGAACGAAGGGGAGCTGCGGGTAGGAGACGCGGGCCGACCGTAGCAGGCGAACCCCGTCGAGCGTCGGGAGCGCGTACGCGCTGACGACCCCGTCGACGTCGGTCCGCTCCAGGCGCGTGAGACACTCGCCGGCCGACGAGACGGTCGTCGCGGCGACCCCGGCGTCGGCGAGCGCGCCGTCGAGGAACGGCTCGAGCGTCCCCCGCGGGTCGACGAGGAGCGCCCGCCGCGCGTCGTCACCGTCCGCCATACCTCTCCATCGGCCGACACGCTCTTTACGATTTCCCCGCCGTTCGACGGCGACCGGACCGTCGCGCGTGTCCTGTCGCCCTGCCGACGACGCTCCCCGCAGTCCGCTATCCTGCGGTCCGCTACGCTCCGTTACTCCCCGCCGGCTCGCTCGTCTCCGCCCGTCTCCCGTCCGAGCGCGTGGAACTCCTCGTTCGGCCGCATGTTCGCGAACATCGCCATCCGGTTCGAGAGGTTGAAGAAGGCGGCGACGGCGGCGACGTCCCACGCCTCTTCGGGAGTGTAGCCGGCGTCGAGGAGGCGTTCGACGTCGGCGCGACCCACGTCGCGCGGACGCTCGGTGAGCTTCACGGCCACGTCGAGCATCGCCATGCGCTTCTCGCTCACGTCCGCCGTCCGGTAGTTCGCGACGAGCTGGTCCGCGAGCGTCGGGTCGTCGCCGTACAGCCGGAGGAGGGCGCCGTGGGCGACGTTGCAGTAGTAGCAGTGGTTGACGCCCGAGACCGCGACGACGATCATCTCGACCTCCTCGCGGTCCAGCGACGTGTCCTCGACGAGCGCGTCGTGGTACGCGACGAACGCGCGGAACTGCGAGGGCCGGAACGCGAACGCGGCGAAGGCGTTCGGGGTGAACCCCGCTCGCTCGGCCTCCGCCGCGATCCGCTCTCGCAGGTCCGCGGGGAGTTCGTCGTAGTCGGGCACGGCGAAGCGGTCCATCGCGTCGTCCCGGAGCGTTGGGCTGGCGTCGTCGCCGGCGTCCGTGGGCATACCTCGCGGTCGGTCGAGGACGCCAAAAGTCCGACGCCGGTCCGTCCCGTCTTCAGGCCGGCAGGACCGCGACGCCGGCCCCCGCGGCGAAGAGGGCGAGCGTGCTCGTGACGAGCACGCCGGCCGCGAGCAGGCCGTAGTTCCAGAAGACGCTGTCGGCGGTCGTCAGCGAGACGGAGAACCGGCGGCTCGTGAGTGGCCAGAGGAGCGCCACGCCGGCGGGAGTCAGCACGTCCGCGAGCAGGTGCGCGAGGACGGCGAGCGTCCCGACGCCGAAGCCGAATGCGCCGAGTGCAACGGCACGGGCGAGCCCGACGGCGCTCCCGAGGGCCAGTCCGGCCGCGCCGAACGCCGCGCCGACCAGCCCCGCGAACGCGAGCGTGTGCGTGACGCCCCGGTGTTTCACCCCGGGCACGCGCTGGTCGAGGTCGGGAGCCATCGCGAGCCAGAGCATTCCGGCCCCGCCGACGAACGCGAGCGCCGGCCGCCCCAGGGTCAGCAGCGTGAACCCGACGGGGGCGAACACGAGCAGCGAGACGCCGTAGTGGCCCTTGCGGTACACGGGCGCTCTGGGTCGGGACGGGGGAAAAGTTCGGGGGATGGACGGTCGCACGACGCCGTCGATGCGGCCGATCGAAGCGAGCGGGCGTGGCGGGACTCCCGCGAGCGACCGGGGTGAGCGAGGGGGAGTAAGCCACGGCCGCTTTCCATGCTCCCCACCGCTCACGGGAAAGCGGGCGTGGCGGGACTCCCGCGAGCGACCGGGGTGAGCGAGGGGGAGTAAGCC
>JBDGTB010000088.1:21752-21925 GCA_042217235.1 Haloferacaceae archaeon
ACGGCCGCTCGCCTCCCGTCGGTCGGCTCGCGGCCGTGGCGGGATTCGAACCGCGGTCGGACGTGCTCGCTCCGCTGCGCGCGACCTCGCTGATTAGACTCCCGTGCCCGTTCGCTCCTCGCGTCCGCTCCTCGCAGAACGGGCGTGGCGGGATTCGAACCCGCGATCGAGAG
>JBDGTB010000090.1:0-21835 GCA_042217235.1 Haloferacaceae archaeon
CATCGCCCACTCGATCTGGACGTGGGGCTTGTTCTCGATGACGAGGTCGCCCAGCTCCCGGAGGTCCTCCTCCGAGATCCACGTGATGTCCGAGACGGTGGCCAGGTCGTACTGGTCGAGTTCGGCGTCCACGTCGGGCCAGCCCGCGACCCGCTCCTCGATCATCCCGTCGTCGAGCTCGCCCTGCTCGCGCAGGTAGCGGATCAGCCCCATCATCAGGGCGACGTCGGTCCCCGGCCGGAGCCGGTAGAAGTAGTCGGCGTGGGCCGCGGTCTTGGTGAACCGGGGCTCGACGACGACCACGTCGCCCCCGCGGGCCTGCCCCTCGAGGATGTGCTGCATCGCGATCGGGTGGGCCTCGGCGGGGTTCTGCCCGATGATGAGGTCCATCTCGAAGTTGCGGTAGTCGTTGACCGTGTTGGTCATCGCCCCGTAGCCCCACGTGTTCGCCAGCCCCGCGACGGTCGTGGAGTGACAGATCCGCGCCTGGTGGTCGATGTTGTTCGTCCCCATGAACGCCGCGAGCTTCCGGCTCGCGTACGCCTCCTCGTTGGCGTGGTGGGCCGAGCCGAGCAGCATCACCGACTCGCGGCTGTGCTGCTCCCAGACCCGCTCTATCTCCGAGACGATCTGGCCGTACGCCTCGTCCCAGGAGATCTTCTGCCACTCCCCGTCCACCTTCTGCATCGGGTGTTTCAGCCGCCGCTCGGAGTGTTCGCTCTCGAAGATCGCCGCGCCCTTCGAGCAGAGCGACCCGTTGTTGACGGGGTGTTCGAACCAGGGCTCCTAGCCGACGAAGGCGTTGCCCTGCCGCTCGCCGCGGAAGCCACACCCGACGGCACAGAAGTTACAGACCGTCTTGGTCAGCTCGCCCTCGTCGTCGGTGGCGTCGGTCTCGCCCTCCCCGCCCTGTGCGAGCGTCTGCCCCGTCGCGCCGCCACCCAGCGCGACCGCCCCCGCGAGGGCGCTCGCCTTCACGAACGAGCGTCTGTCGAGGTCGAGGGAGACCGGCTCCGCGCCGCTCATCGGCCGGCTCCCGATCCTTTGCTATCGATCACCATAGACTATAGGTAGCACGTGTCACCCGGACGTATTAAAATTCGGGGTCGGGTCGGGTTCGTTTTTCGGCCGACGGTGTGGAGAAATCCGTTCCCGTCGCCGGGGCGTGTTGAGTCGTGCTACCTCGGCACAAGGACTATGGCGGCCGTGGTGTTTCCTAGAGTGATGAACGTCGGTGCCTTCGTGTGCTCGTGTGACGACACGTGTGCGATAGACCTGGAGGGGGCTCGCGAGGGCGTCAGGGACGTCGAGGTCGTCGCGAGTTCGCGGCTGCTCTGCGAGGACGGGCTGGCGGGGATGGAGCGCGTGATCGACGAGTACGACCTCGATCACCTGATCGTCGGCGGGTGCGACGACGGCTGTCGGCGGACGTTCCGTGACCTCGCGGCGGACGCGGGCCTCCACCCCGAGTCGGTCGTCTTCCTGGACCATCGCGAGGGCGCGGGGTGGGTCCACGCAGAACCCGCGGCGACGGACAAGACGGCGCGGCTGGTCAACGCCGCCCACGCGGGCCTGCGCGAGGAGGCCGTCTCGCGGACCGTCGCCCGGGACGCCGGCGACGCGGTCGCCGTGGTCGGCGACGCCGAGGCGGCCGCGGCGCTCGCCGACGGCGCGGACGTGACGCTGGTCGCCGACGGGCGCGATCTCACTGACGCCGAGGTGCCCGACGGCGTGGCCGTCGAGCGCGGCCGCGTCGCCGGGATCGAGGGCGCGTACGGCGACTTCGAGGTCACGCTCGTCGCCCGCGTCACCGAGGACTGCGTCTCCTGTATGAAATGCGTCCGCGAGGGGCCCGACGGGCTGGTCACTCGCACGCCCGTCGACGTCGCGCCGGCGGCGACCGGCGGCGAGTGGGTCGAGGTGTGTCCCACCGACGCCATCGACCTCGACGGCGTCGAGCGGACGCTCTCGGTCGACCAGGTCGTCGCGCCGGACGCCGAGCCGCGGAGCCGCGGCGGGCAGGTCGGCTTCCACGCCGGTCCCGTCGACGCCGCGACGCTCGCGACCGTCGAGCGCCGCCTCGGCGGGGTCGAGAAGCCGGACCACCTCGAACTGGAGATGGACGTCTGTGCGGCCGGGGAGTCGAGCCAGGTCGGCTGTACCGCCTGCACCGACGCCTGTCCCCACGGGGCCGTCGAGCGCCCGACCGTCGACGCCGTCTCGTTCGACAAGGTGGCGTGTCAGGACTGCGGCGCCTGCACGAGCGCGTGCCCGACGGGCGCCGTGCAGCTACGCGAGCCGTCGAACCGCCGCCTCGCCCGCGAGGTGGAGGCGCTTTTGACCGCACCGGAGACCGGCGGCGGCTGGCTGTTCGACCGCGGCGGTGGCGGGATCGACACGGAGGTCGTCGCGTTCGTCTGCTCGGAGCGGGCCGCGCGAACGCTCCGCGAGTACGGCCGCCGGGCGGCCGCCGGCGCCGACCTCGCCTACCCGCCGGTGCTCCCCGTCCGCGTGAACTGCACCGACGCGGTCGGCGAGGCGCACGTCCTGCACGCGCTCGCGGCCGGCGCCGACGGCGTCGCGCTCGTCGGCTGTGGCGAGGACTGCCTCCACGCCGGCCCCGACCCGAAAGTCGCCCTCGTCGAGCGACTCGACCGGACGACCCGCGACCTGGGCCTGGGTGAGCGCGTCGCCTTCCTCGCGCCCGACCCCGACGCACCCGGGCGGTTCGTCGCCGACCTCCGGGCGTTCGTCGACGGGCTCGAGGACTCCCCGGTCCCCTCGGGCGAGCACGAGGCGACCGGAGTGCTCGACGCCGACCGGCCGAACCCGGCGTTCGACACGCACGGCTGGGCGCTGGAGAGCGTCCGCGCCCTGCTCGGCCACGTCGACCCGCCCCGCGAGGTGGTCCGCGGCCTGGCGACGTTCGGCCGGATGGAAGTGAACGACGACTGCACGCTGACGCCGACCTGTTCGACGCTCTGTCCGACCGACGCCATCCGGCGGACCGACGCCGGCGACCTCCAGTTCAACCACGAGCGGTGTGTCAACTGCGGGCTCTGCGAGGCGGGCTGTCCCGAGACGGCGATCACCGTCCGCGGCGGCCTCGACCTGTCGCTCCTGCCCGAGAACCGCCCGGGGGCCGACGACCCCGCCTGGCGGACCGTCCACGAGGGCGAGATGCTCGAGTGTGTCCGGTGTGGCGAGCCGTTCACGAGCGTCGGCTCGGCCGCGAAGATCCGGGCGGAGGTCGGCGACCTCGTCGAGGGGATCGCGCCGGAGTCGGAGCGGAGCGTCTTCGAGTACTGCGGCGACTGCCGGGCCACGCTCCTGTTCGAGAGCAGTCACGAGGGCGGCGCCGGTCGTGCCGAGAACGTCTCGCCCGGCGGGGGCGGCGACGGCCCGCCCGACGATCCGGCCGGGACGCGCGAGGCCGACGACGGCCGCGGCGGCCCGGGCGAGAGGGCGGACCGCGACGGGAGCCCCTGGGACGACGACGGCGACTGGCTCGCCGGGGGTGACGGGGCGTGAGCGACGGCGTCGACGACGCGGCGGTGTACGACGCCCGGCTCGAACTCGTCGACTTCCTGATCGAGGTGTTCGCCGACGCCCCCTCGGAGGCGTTCGTCGAGCGGCTGCTCGCGGGGACGGTCGCGGTGCCCGACGAGCCGGTCAACGAGCCGATGGACGAGGGGTTCGACCGGCTGGAGGCGTTCGTCGCCGCGAACCGAAAGCGCGACCCCGCGGACGTGGCCGACGACCTGACGACGGCGTACACCCGCCTGTTCGTCGGCCCGCGCCCGCCGGTGCTCCCCCACGAGACGTACTACCGCGAGGACACGGAGTTCGTCGGCGAGGGGCTCGCCGAGGTGGAGGCGAGCTACGGCGGGGCGGGCTGGACCCCGCCCGAGGACTACCCCGAGGAGAGCGACCACGTCGCCGTCGAGCTCGCCTTCCTCCGGTACCTGATCGAGCGCCAGCGCTCGGGCGACGAGGAGGCGTTCGGATTCGAGCGGGTGTTCCTCGACGAGCACCTCCTCGTCTGGGTCGACGAGTTCGTCGACGACCTGTGCGGGGAGGCCGACGAGGGGCTTTTCGCCGCCGCCGCGCTGGTGTTCGCCGGCACCGTCGAGTTCGAGGACGAACTCGTCGCGCAGATGGTCCCCGGTCCGGGGTGAGCGGTCGCCCGGTTGCGACCCCGTCGCGGTCGCCGGCGTCGCGGCCGACCGCTCACTCGGCGGTGAGCACGACGCCGGCGCAGGCCACCACGGCGAGAAACGCCAGCCCGACGACGACGGGGGCCGCCGCGTCGATCGCCCGCTCCATCCGGAACAGCCACGTCCAGGTGTTCGAAAGCTCCGCGACGACGGCGAGCGCGCCGACGCCGCCGACGACCAGGCCGAGCCCCCCGACCGAGAGCGCCGCGGCCGCGCGGAACGCCCCCGTCGCGTCAGGCATCGACCCACCACCGCCCGACCAGGAGCGTCCCGAAAAGCGGGACGAGCAGCGCCAGCACGCCGCTGACGAACACGGCCATGAAGCTGATCGTCGAGTCGAAGTGGATCGCCCAGTGCCAGGTGCCCTTGAGTTCGGCGATGACCCCGACGGTCCCGACGAGGAGCAGAGAGACTCCGAGCACCGCGGCGAGCGCTTGCGTCGCGAGGCGGACGTAGTCGAGCGCCCGGACGCTCGCGGGGCGGTCGTCCCGCGTCACCTCGGACTGCCGGCCGCCGTCGCGCTCGTGGACCATCACGACACCCCGTGCCGGCGGTAGGCGTCGTACGCCACGAGCCCGAACACGAGCAGGCCGACGCCGAGGACCGCGGTCGCCGTCTCCTGCCCGAGCGGGAGGCTCGGCTGCGTCGCCTGGTGGATGGGAACGATGCGCACGGTCGATCACACCTTGCGTCCTGCGCGTCTAAATCCTTCCCCCACGTCTCGAAATCGTGTCAGGTGGAGGCAGCCTTTTGCGCGTGCTCGCCGTCGATCCGTCACGATGGCTCGCCGACGGGGGCTCCTCAAGCGGCTCGCCGGCGCGACCGGCGTCGCCGGCCTCGCGGGGTGTAGCGCCCTCCGTCGGTCCGACGGGGCCGACGGCGAGGACGGGCGGGACGACGGGCTGCCCGCCCGCCAGCACGCGATGAACGCCCACCTCCGGACCGACGCGGCCGGCAACCCGCTGACGCCCCGCCACCACGCCGTCCTCCTGTTCGACCTCACCGCCGGCCCGTCGTCCGCGACCGCCGAGACGGTCGAGACGGCGATGCGGACGCTCGAGTCGGCCTACGAGTGGTCATCCCGGGGGCTGTTCGCGCGACTCGCGTGGGGGACGAGCTACTTCTCCCGGGTCGGCGCGCTGGGCCGGTCGCCGATCCGCCGACCGCGGGTGCTCTCCCGGACCGACGACCCGGACCTGCTGGCGTTCGACGGCGCGCTGGTGCTGTCGAGCGACGTGCCCTCCCACGTCGCCGCCGCCGAGGCCGCCATGTTCGGCTCCCGCGCCGAGCTCGGCGGCGACCCCGTCGCGGCGCGCCTCGGCGACGTCGCGGAGCTCGCCGGCCGTCGCACCGGCTTCGTCGGAGAGGGGCTCCCGGCCGCCCACGCCGACGCCGAGGGGGTCCCGGCGGACGCGCCCCTGGAGGACGCGCCGATGTTCACCGGCTTCTTCTCCGGTCGGCGCGGCACGCAGGCCAGCGAGGAGCGGGTCACCATCGACGACGGACGCTTCGCCGGGGGCACGACGATGCATCTGAGCCACCTGACGGAGTCGCTCGGGGAGTGGTGGAACGGGCTCGACGACGACGGGCGGGTGGCCCGGATGTTCTCCGCCGCCCTCTCGCCGTCGGACGTCGCGGAGCTCGACGCCGACGTCCCGACCCAGGACGTCCGGGCGAACGCCCGGACCCACGACGTGGTCGGGCACTTCGAGAAGGTCGCCCGGGCGCGACGCGACGGCGACCCGGTGATCCTCCGGCGCGATTTCAACACCGTCGACGGGGGGCAGGCCGGCGTCCACTTCCTGTCGCTGCAGGCGTCGCTCGACGACTTCGTGCGCACCCGGAAGGCGATGAACGGGTGGTGGCTGCGAGACGACAGCGACGCCGTCACCGACCGGGAGAACAACGGCCTCCTGAACTTCGTCACCGTCCGCTCGCGGGCGAACTTCTATCTCCCGCCGCGGAACGACCGCGCGCTCCCGCTCCGCTAGTCCCCGTCGTCGAGCGGCTCGGCGTCGTCGACGAAGTCGAACTCGATCTCCCCGTCGACCTCGCCCGCGTTGACCTGGTGGGCGCCGATGCCGTGGTCCCACACCTCGTACCCGTCGAACTCCTCCATGGCGCCTTTCGGTCGCCACCCGCTGTCCTCGTGAGACATGCTATCACGTTTCGCGCTCGGCGACTTAACGTTTTGTGGCGGGATCGTGACGGCGCCGGTCGGCCGCGCCAGCCCGTCCTCGCGGGTCCGTCGCTCGCCCACGCGCAGTCAGTCCGCCCCCGTCACTCCGGCGGCGCGTTCGGCGGACGGGCCCCCTCGTCGTCGAGGAACACCCGGGCGAACAGCTCGACGTGGAGCTTCAACAGCGTGCTCTCCTCGATCCCGGTCGCGTCGGCCTGCTCCGCGAGGAAGGCCGCCAGGTCGTCGCTGGGCTCGTGGCGGACCGTCCACCCCTCGATCTCGAACTCGACCTCGGTCGCGTCGGCGACGAGATGTTCGATCTCCAGGAGCGCCTGCTCGGCTTTCAGCTCCATCGCCGACTCCGGGTCCATCATCCGCCGGTCGCCCAGCTCCGTGGCCGCCTCGCGGAACCGCTCGCCGACCTCGAACCTGAGCGTCAAAACGATACCCCCCGGCCCTCCGCGGCGAACGCCACCGTCCAGGTCGTCCGCTCGTCACAGACCGGGCAGGCCTCGCGGACCTCGGCCCGTTCGACCCCGACGAGGTCCACGAGCTGGCCACACCGCTCGCACTCGAAGTACGTCATCGCTCGGGCGGCCAGGCCTCGGGCGCCGGCGTGGTCTCGGTCAGTTCGCCGTACAGCACGACCATCAGGCCGAGCGTGACGGCGATCACGAGCAGGCCGACGACGCCGCTCGCCGCCGTCTGTCCGACCGCGGTGTCGCTCCACAGGACCGCCAGCGTGGCGTTGAACACGTCGATCCCGACCACGACCACCCAGAGGCCCGCCAGCAGGAGCCCGAACGTGATGGGGGCCGCCTGCGAGACCGCCGTTCGCATGCTCATTGGTGTGATCCCTCACTCGTGAGTCGGGAAGGATCGTGATAAATCCTGCTCCCGCCGGGGCGACGCGTCGGCCGTGATCCGGTGGGAACACCTCGGCTGCGAGCCGGTTCTCGCGCGTCGGCGCCGTCGCGGCTCACTCGCTCGACCGGTCGAGGGTCCAGCCGGCCTTCTCGGCGGCTTCGGCGAGCGGCACGAACTCCCAGCCCGCCGCGGCGGCGATCCGCTCGTCCGCGTCCGCGACGCCGACGACCGCCATCCGGTCGGCGTAGAACATCGAGCGCTCGTCGACCCCCCGGAGGCGCTCGACCGGACCCGTCCCGGTCCCGTTGAAGAAGTCCGCGTCGACGGCGTGGTCGCGCTGGAACTTGGTGATCACGTGGGCGTCCACGTCGCCGACGATCCCGATCCAGTCGGCCCACCGCGAGGCGTCGGCGAAGACGCGACCGGGGTCGGCGAGTCGGGTCGCCGCCCGGTAGGTCAGGGCCATCGTCATGTCGTCGGCGCCGCCGCCGTGCGGACCGGACGCGGCCGGTTCGGCGTCGGAACCCGGCACCGGGGCGTCGCCGCCCGGCCGTCCGCTCGCGTCGCCGCCCGGCCGTCCGCTCGCGTCGCCGGACTCACCGGACCGGTCCGCGGCCGTGCCGGGTCGCTCCTCGTCCGGAACGTCGCTCCCGCGGTCCGGCGAGGGCCCGGCGCCGGCGCCGCCGCTCGCCGTCGGGACGCCGACCGGCCGGTCGCGGCGCTCGCGGGGGACGTGCGGGACCGGCCGCTCGTCGGCCCCGTCGGCGTCGGCGTCGTCGTCCCCGTCGACGTCACCCGTCCTGCGGGGCGCGTCCTCCCCGTCGATCGGCCCCGGGCGGTCGCCCGGTCCGTCGTCGTCCCGTCCCGCCGTCGCTCCCCGGGGGTCCGTCTCCCCGTCGGGGTCGCTCGCGTCCCCGTCCTCCCAGAACCAGTCGCCGCGGTTCGGCCCGTCGTCGGGCGACCCGCCGTCGGGCGACTCGTCGTCGAACTCGTCGAGGTCGATCCTGTCGGTCATGGGTGGTCGAGCGGGTCGGCCGCGACCGGCGTGTCGGCGTCGACGACCGCGGTGAGGTCGAGACGGTCGAGCGTCGTCCGGGCGGGGAGGCCGTCGGCGCTCCACCCCCGGGCGGCGTAGTACGCGTCGAGCATGCGTTCGAACGTCGCCTCGTCGACGGCGGCGCCGTCCTCCCCGGCCGGCTCCCGGAGCACGGCCGGGAGGCGGTCGTCGGCGCGGTCGAACCCCTCGCGGGCGTTGAACAGCCGGGTGAGGGTCCAGACCCGCTCGCCGACCGCCCGGAGCTCCGCCGGGGTGACGTCCCTGTCGACGGCCGCGAGGTACTCGGCACCGAGGTCGTCGAGCGCCGCGCTCGCGAAGTCGTCGCCGACGAGACTCCACAGCACCGACCGGCCGTTCTGGGCGGCGACGACGACCGCCGCCGTCCGCGCGGGCGACCAGTCGGCGAACACCTCCTCCTCGACGGGGAGCGCCCGTCGGTGGCAGGCGCCGCGGTCGCTCGTCGCGTACGCGAGCGCCATCCCCGGGGCGCCGCGCGGGTCGTACGCCGGGAGCGCCATCCCCTTCACCGTCGGGACGAGCGCCGGGGCGTCGTACCGGGCCGCGGCCGCCGCGATGCCGTCCGCGAGCGCGTCGCCGAGCCGCGACCGTCGGGCGACGACCTCCGCGAGGAGGTCCCGGACCGCCGCCGGGTCGCCGAACGAGAGGTCGCGGTCGAGGTGGCCCGCCTCGCTCGCCCGGACCGCCCACGCCACCGCGCCGCCGGCGCTTATCACGTCGACGCCGAGGCGGTTGCACGTCTCGCCGAGCGTCGCGACGGCGTCGAACTCGTCGATCCCGAGCACCGCGCCGAGCGACATCGCCGTCGCCCCGCGCGGGACGCTCTCGCCGACCGGCGTCTCCACGCGGAACCCGCCGGGGACGGGCCCGTCTCGCTCGCGCCCGGTCGCGGCCGCGCGAGCGGCCTCGATGCCGACCGCGTCCGCGCCGTCGAACGAGCGGTCGCGCCAGCCGTTCGCCGCGAGCGCGCCGGCCTCGTCGGCGAAGTCGACCGTCTCCAGCGTGCCGCTGGCAGTCATCCACCGCCCGGTGTCCGTCTCGGCGTACGTCCGCTCGTGCGCCGCGCGGAGTTCGGCGAGGTCGGCGGGGACGGTCAACTCGCCGCGCGCGACGACGGCCTTCAGTCGCTTGGCGCCCATGACCGCCCCCGCCCCGCCGCGCCCGGCGTGGTGTTCGGCCTCGTCGGAGGCGATCGTCGCGTAGGCGACCTCGTTCTCGCCGGCCGGGCCGATGCAGGCGACGCCGGCGTCGGGGAACGCCCGGCAGGTCTCGACGGCGTCGCGTCCCCACGTCTCGGCCGGTTCGACCCGCGCGTCGCCGTCCGCGACGACGAGGCGAACCGGCTCCGGCGCCCGGCCGGTCACCAGCACGCCGACGTGTGCGTCCAGCGCGCCCGCCAGCCGCTCGGGGAACGACCCGCCCGCGTAGGTGTCGAGAAACGCGCCCGTGAGCGGCGACCTCGTGACCGCCGCGTAGCGGGCGTCCCCCGGCAGGTAGCCCGAGAGCGGACCGAGCAAAACGAGCAGGGCGTTGTCGGGTCCGAGCGGGTCGACGCCCGGGTCGAGCTCCTCGTAGAGGTACCGCGCGCCGAGCCCCTTCCCGCCGAGGTACCGGCGGCGCCACCGGTCGGGAACCCGCTCGCTCTCGACGGTGCCGGCGGTGAGGTCGACCCGCAGGAGGCGGTCGCGCGTCTGTGCCATTGCATCACACACTCGTGCGGAGCGTAATAAGGGTGACACCCTCCCGGACTCCCGTTCGGCCGCGGAGTCAGATACCCCCGACCCGACCCGACCCGACCCGACCCGACCCGACCCGACCCGACCCGACTCGGTCCGTCCCGGCTCCACCCCCCTCGGCCCGACCCGCCCAGACGCCCCCGCCGCGGCTACAGCCCCAGCAGCTCGCGCGCCTCGGCGGTCGTCGCCACCGGCCGGCCGAGCAGCTCGGCGATCTCCGCGATGCGGGCGACGAGCTGGGCGTTGCTCGTGGCGGGCTCGCCCCGCCGG
Organism: Haloferacaceae archaeon; assembly: GCA_042217235.1. Lineage (GTDB taxonomy): Archaea > Halobacteriota > Halobacteria > Halobacteriales > Haloferacaceae > A07HB70. The sequence goes on from JBDGTB010000090.1 coordinate 10,345, forward strand.
TAGTAGAGGTTGTCCTCCAGGCCGACCCGGACGTGGCCGCCGAGCAGGATCGACGTCGTCGTCAGCGGGAGCTGGTGGCGGCCGAAGCCGAGGACGTTCACCTCGGCGCCCGCGGGCACCGCGTCGAGGTGGCCGAGCAGGCGCCGGGGGTGTGGTACCGACGTCGTCCCGCCGCCGAACACGAGGTTGAGGTAGGGCGGGTCGGCCACGTCGGCCGCCTCGAGGAACGAGCGCGTCTCGTTGAGGTGGCCGTCGTTGAACACCTCGAACTCGGGTTTGATCCCGCGGTCGCGCATCTCGTCGTGGAGGCGCCGGACCAGCCCGCGGGTGTTCTCGCTCGTCAGGTGTTCGTAGCGGTTGAGCGGCCCCATGTCCAGCGACGCCATCTCCGGCGCCGGGTCGGTGCGGAGCGGCTCGAACCGCAGGTCGTCCGGCGCGGCGGTGCCGCCCGTCGAGTGTTGCACGACCACGTCGTCGGTCCGCTCGCGGACCGCGTCGGTCACCGCCTGGAAGCGCTCGCGACCGAACGCGCGCTCGCCGCGGTCGTCCCGGGCGTGCAGGTGGACGACGCTCGCACCGGCCGCCTCGCAGGCCGCCGCCGCCTCGCCGATCTCCGCCGGCGTCTCGGGGACGTTCGGGTTCGCCTCCTTGCCGTGGACGCCCCCCGTGAGCGCCGCGGTGACGACGACGGGCTTGCCCTCGTGGTACTCCTCGTAGGTCATCCGTCCGTCGTCCCCGCGTCGCCCGGGTCGTCCCCCTCCCCCGCCGCTCCGTGGTCCCGGTAGATCTCGCAGTGCTCGGCCGGGTCGAGGTCGTACCGGGCGTTACAGACGTCGGCACGCAACGGCTGGACGAACCGGTCGGCGACGGTGCAGTACGCTCGTGCCGTCTCGAAGACCGTCCCGTCGCCGGCGTCGCGGTAGTCGAGGTGCGGACAGCGGTCCATGCGCTCGCCACACGGCGGCCCCGTGGATAAAACCGTGCCCGGAGACGGTTCGCCTACTCGCTCCCGCCGTCCGCTCGCACGGTCGCGTCGTCGCTCCCGTCGAGGTCGACCCCGATGTAGTCGTCGTTCATCACCCACTCGCCGTCGTCGTTCCGGACCATGTACTCGCCGTAGTAGGGGACCCGCTCGGCGACCACCTCGCGGAACGCCTCGCGTATCTCGGCGCGGCTCATCTCGCCCATCGACCGCAGGTCGTCGTTCCGGTTGAGACAGCCCTTCAGGTACCCCTCGTGGGTGACCCGGACGCGCCCGCAGTTCGCACAGAAGTCGGGGTTCTCGACGGGGTCGACGATCTCGACCATCCCGCCGTCCACCCAGTAGCGCCGCCGGCCGTGCATCTCGCGGCGCTCGACGCGGTCCGCGACGTCGGCGAGCCAGTCGTGGACGCGCCCGATGTCGATGTTCCACTCCGGACGCCCGGTCAGCTCGGGCATGTACTCGATCAGCTGGAGCTGGAGCCCGTCGTTCTCGCCGACGTGCTCGACCATCTCCTCGACGTAGCCCGCGGTGTGCTCGAAGACGACCATGTTGAGCTTCACCGGGTCGAGCCCGGCGTCGACGGCGGCGCGGACGCCGTCGAGCACCTGCTCGTACGCCCCGCTTTTCGTCACCTCCGCGAACGCCTCGGGGTCGAGCGCGTCCTGCGAGACGTTCACCCGTTCGAGCCCCGCCTCGCGGAGCCCCTCGGCGCGCCCCGGGAGGAAGGTGCCGTTCGTCGTCATCGACACCTCCATCGCGTCGGGCGTGCGGGCGATTATCTCCGCCAGGTCGTCGCGCAGCATCGGCTCCCCGCCGGTGAACTTCACGCTGTCCACGTCGAACTTCGAGACGACCTCCAGGAAGCGAACGACGTCGTCGGCCGACATCTCGTGGTCCCGGGGGTCCATCGGCCCACGCGTGTCGCCCAGCCCCTCGTTGTGACAGTAGACGCAGTCGAAGTTACAGCGGTCGGTGAGGGAGACCCGGACGCCCGTCACCTCCCGTCCGAAGTCGTCCGCCAGTGGCATACCTCTCCCCACTGGCTGCGCGTCCTTAAGCGAGTGGGTGGAACTGCCGGTCCCGTAACCGTTCCCAGTTACGGTGCGTGCGTGACGGTGTCACCAGCCGTTTCACAGATCCGCCGCGTGCGGTCCTCGTCGGAAACGCTTATTCGGCCGACTTCCCACGGACGGGTATGGACGACGCCGAGGTGCGCGAGCGGCTACGGGCCGTCGAGGATCCGGATCTCGACGACGACATCGTCTCGCTCGGGCTCGTCAACGCCGTCGAGGTGGACGACGACGAGGGGGTAGTGCGCGTCTCGCTCGCGCTCGGCGCGCCGTACGCGCCGACCGAGAGCGGGATCGCAGAGCGGGTCCGCGAGGAGCTCGCGGACACCGGGCTGACGGTCGAGCTATCGGCCTCGATGCCGTCGCGGGAGGAGGACGAGGTCCTGCCGGGCGTCAAGAACGTGATCGCCGTCGCGTCCGGGAAGGGCGGCGTCGGCAAGTCGACCGTCGCGGTCAACCTCGCGGCGGGGCTGTCGGAGCTCGGCGCCCGCGTGGGGCTGTTCGACGCCGACGTGTACGGCCCGAACGTCCCCCGGATGGTCGACGCCGACGAGGCGCCCCGGGCGACCGAGGAGGAGGTGATCGTTCCGCCCGAGAAACACGGGATGCGGCTGATGAGCATGGCGTTCATGGTCGGGGAGGACGACCCCGTCATCTGGCGCGGCCCGATGGTCCACAAGGTGCTCACCCAGCTCGTCGAGGACGTGGAGTGGGGCGAGCTCGACTACCTGGTGCTCGACCTGCCGCCGGGGACCGGCGACACCCAGTTGACCGTCCTCCAGACGCTCCCGCTCACCGGCGCGGTGGTCGTGACCACGCCACAGGAGGTCGCGGTCGACGACGCCCGCAAGGGGCTGCGGATGTTCGGGCGCCACGACACGACGGTGCTCGGCGTCGTCGAGAACATGGCCGGCTTCCGCTGTCCCGACTGTGGTTCGACCCACGACCTGTTCGGCTCCGGCGGCGGCGAGAAGTTCGCCGAGGCGAACGACCTCCCGCTGCTCGGGTCGGTGCCGCTCGACCCCGAGGTGCGGATGGGCGGCGACACCGGCCAGCCGGCGGTGCTCGGCGATGGCGAGACCGCCGACGCGCTCCGCGTGCTGACCGAGAACGTCGCCAACAACGTCGGCGTCGTCAACCGGCGCGAGGTCTCGGGGCGGTAACCGGAAGACGGGCCCCGTCCGTCGACCGGGGGTGGACGCGCTCGGTCACGGGTCGCGCGAGCGTCGCTTCGCCACGCGAGTCGCCTCCGTCCGCGTGCCGGCACGCCTATGCCGCTCGCGCCCCGACGGCGACCCGTGACCGAGCGCGTCCAGGAGGAGTTCGCCAACCCGTTCGGGATGGACGAGCGCTGCACCAACTGCGACCTCTGTGAGCCCCGCGAGCGCGTCGTCCACGGCTACGGCGACGCGGGCGCCGAGTTCCTGTTTCTCGGAACGGGGCCGACCGCGGGCGCCGAGCGAACGGGCGTCCCCTTCACCGGGGACGCGGCCGGCGAGCGACTACAGCGGATGCTCGGCGACCTCGGCTTCTCGCGCTCGCCGCCGGACGCCGACGAGCCGGAGCTGCGGAACGCCTTCCTCACCTACCTCACCCGCTGTCGACACCCCGAGCGCGACCCGACCGACGAGGAGGTGGCCACCTGCGAGCCGTTCCTCAACGCCGAGGTGCGGATGATCAACCCGGAGATCATCGTCCCGGTCGGCCAGCGGGCGCTGGAGGCGCTCGCGGTCGAGTACACGACCCGGGCGCCCGGGAGCTTCGACGCGGCCGCCGAACACGCGACCACGATCCGCGGGCGCGGGTTCGAGCTCGTCCCGATGCGTGCGCTCCCGGAGCAGACCGACGCCGAAACCGCGGCGTGGGTCGACCACATGCGCGAGTCGGTGCTCGGCCGGGACTACCGCCAGACGAAGGGGCGTCGGAGCCGCTGACCACCGGTCGGCCGCTATCGACGGGATGAAACCCGTGCCGCCGTCACCTCCGGCCATGACTACCGTCGCCGTGTTCGCCGACCCGCCGCGGCCGGGGCTCGTCCTCCCCGAGCTCGCGGCGACCGCCCCCGTCTCGGAGGCCGAGGCCGCCGACCTCTACGCCGCGATGCTGCGGGACGTCCTCGTCGCGGCGGACGGCGCCAGCGGCGAACTGCTCGTCGCCTACCGGCCGGACGAGCTGCTCCCCGACGAGCACGTCGCGGGGACGAGCAGCGAGGCCGCGGTGCGCGCCGTCGTCGCCGACGCGCTCGACGACCCCTCGGCCGCCCGGGTCGAGGTGCAGGTCGGTTCGACGCCGAGCGCGCGCGTCGGCAACGCCGTCACGCACCTGCTCCGCGAGGAGGGCGCGACGTCCGTCGGCGTCGTCGCCCCGACCGCGCCGCTGCTCACCCGCACGCTGGTCGACGGGGCGGCGATGAAGCTCCGCTCCTCGTCGGTCGTCCTCGGACCGGCGCCGGCGGGACGGGTCCACTACGCCGCCTTCGCCGAGCCGATCGACTTCACCGACGCCCTCGCCCCGCCGGCGCTCCGGACGCTGACCGCGAGCGCCCGCGACGCCGACCTCGACGTCGACTTCGTGGAGATGCGGCCGGTCGTCGAGCGAGGCGAGGACCTCCCGACGATGCTCGCGGCCGTCGACGCCCGGCGGCGGGCCGACCGGCGGCTGCCGCGACACACCGCCGCCGCCCTCGACGACCTCGGCCTCGAACTCGCGACCGAGGTCGACCGGGCGACGGTGGCGCGGACGACCGGGGGCCCGTAGGCGACGAACGGGGCGTCGTCCCGCTGCCCGTCTCGTACGGCGGTCCGGACCCGGCGTACCGGCGGTCCGGGATCGACCGCCGGTCGGTTCCGCGCCGACGCTACGCGGGGCGGCCCGAGCCGACCTCGTCGCGAACGACGAAGTAGAGTATCCAGACGACGAGGCTCCCGAAGAACGCGCCGACGGCCCACGCGAGCGCGTGCCGGCTGCCGCGCCCCCGGGCGTCCCGGTAGATGTAAAACGAGACGAGCAGCGGGACGACGAACGACAGGAACAACAGCAGGAGGATCACGACGATCTCGACGGCGCCGGGGACGCCGGCCTGAAGGGCGAGCGCTGACATGCGAGCCAGTTCCCCCGTTTCTGACAAAAACCTTCCGTGCGGTCGGGCCGGACGTTCGACCGACCGGCCGCGGTCACGCTCCCCGGAGTGTCCCGCGATCGACGAACGCGGGTACGACAAACGTTACCTCGGGCGGGAGCCTCGGCGGAGACGGGACGTGACTGACCGCTCCACGCCGGAGGAGTACCGCGCCGAACAGCGGGCGCTCCGGTCGATGCACCGCATCATCGGCGACCTCCTCCACCTGGCCCGGGAGAACGAGCAGGTCGGCGAGCGCGCGGCGACCGACGTTCGCGACGTTGCCGACCGCGCCTGGCGAACCGCGTGCCGGGACGAGGACGACGCGGAGCTCGTCCCCGACGACGCGCTCGGCGACGTCGTCGCCGACGAGGACCGCCTCCGCCAGCTGTTCGAGAACCTCTTTCGCAACGCCATCGACCACGGCGGCAGCGACGTCCGGGTTCGCGTGGTGGCGACCGCGGATGGGTTTGCCGTCGCGGACGACGGGTCCGGCGTCCCCGAGGCCGACCGCGACCGCGTGTTCGACCGCGGCTACTCGACGAGCGACGGGGGGACCGGCTTCGGGCTCTACATCGTCCGCGAGATCGCAGACGGCCACGGCTGGGCCGTCCGGCTGACCGAGAGCGACGACGGCGGGGCGCGCTTCGAGATACGAGCGGCCTGATCCCGGCCGCCGCGCTCGACGACGGGACCCTTGGACAGGCTTTTGTCTCCGGTCGGTCACGAACGGACGTTGAACGCTCCGAGCCCCCCGAGATGACAACCGAACCACACGTCGTGCTCGTCGTCGAGGACGAGCGCGACCTCGCCGACCTCTATACGGCGTGGCTGGCCGACACCTGGACGGTGCGGACGGCCCACGACTACGCGACCGCGGTCGACCGCCTGGACGGGGCGGTCGACGTGGCCCTCCTGGACCGACGACTGCCGGACGGCTCCGGCGACGACGTGCTCGCGGCGATCGAGGCCCGGGAGATCGACTGTCGCGCCGCGATGGTGACGGCGGTCGAGCCGGACTTCGACATCGTCGAGATGGGCTTCGACGACTACCTCGTGAAGCCCGTCTCGCGGGACGACCTGCACGAGGCGGTCGACCGGCTGTCCTCGCTCGCGACGTACGACGAGCGCGTCCGCGAGTACTTCGCGCTGGCCTCGAAGAAGGCCGTCCTCGACGCGGAGAAGTCGCCCGCCGCCCGCGAGACGAGCGACGAGTACGCCCGCCTGGTCGACGACCTCGCGGCCGTCCGCGAGACCGTCGATGCGACGCTCGACGACCTCGACGGGGCGGAGCATCGCGCCGTCCTGCGCGACCTCCCGCCGTCCGACTCGCCCGACCGATGACCGACCGGACGCTGAACCGGCCGGACGGCGGGGACCCCCACGCCGGGACCATCCGCGTCCTCCACGTCGACGACGACCCCGACTTCGCGGAGCTGACCGCCGAGTTTCTCGAACGGGAGGACGACCGCATGGAGGTCGTGACCGCGACCAGCGCGAGCGAGGGGCTCGACCGGCTCGCGGAGGACGGCGTCGACTGCATCGTCTCGGACTACGACATGCCCCGCACGAACGGCCTGGAGTTCCTCGACGCGGTTCGCGACGAGTACGGCGACCGCCCGTTCGTCCTCTTCACCGGGAAGGGCTCCGAGGAGGTCGCGAGCGAGGCGATCACCGCCGGCGTCACCGACTACCTCCAGAAGGAGGGCGGGACCGACCAGTACACCCTCCTCGCGAACCGGGTCCGCAACGCCGTCGAACAGCACCGCTCGAAGCGGGCGGTCGAGGAGACCGAACGGAAGCTGGTCCAGCTTGCCGAGAAGACCGACGACGTCCTGTTCATGTTCGACGGCGACTGGGAGGAGCTGCTCTTCGTCAACTCCGCCTACGAGGAGGTCTGGGGCGCCTCGATCGACGAGCTCGAGGCGGACCCGCGGTCCTTCCTCGACTACGTCCACCCCGACGACCGCCGGCGGGCCGAGGCGTCCCTGGCGCGCCTGACCGAGGGACGACCCAGCGAGGTGGAGTACCGGGTCGTCCTCGACGACGGCGAGACGCGGTGGGTTCGCGGGGAGACCCGGCCGATCCGCGACGACGACGGGACGGTGGCCCGCATCGCCGGGTCAGTCCGCGACGTCACGGCACGCAAGCGACGGGAGGAGCGGCTCCAGCTGGCGACCGCGCGTCTCGAGGCGCTGTTCGACGACTCCCCGGACATGATGGACGTCCACGACGCCGACGGGACGATCGTCGACGTGAACCGGCGGATCTGCGAGGAGCTCGGCTACGCGGAGTCCGAGCTGCTCGGCACGAGCGTCTGGGAGATCGACCGGGCGGTCGGGCCTGACGAGCTACGGGCCACCCTGTCGGGGATGGAGACGGGCGAGACGATGAAAGTCGACGGGCGGTTCGAGCGCCGCGACGGGTCGACGTTCCCGGTCGCCGTCCACCTCGCCCGCCTCGACCTCGAGGGCGAGGACCGGTTTCTGGTCACCAGCCGGGACGTCACCGATCGAGCCGAGCGAAAGCGCCGGATCGAGGCGCTCCACGTCGTGACTCGCGACCTCATGGGGGCGGAGTCGCCGGAGGCGATCGCCGAGATCGCGGTCGCGGCGGTCCGGGACGTGCTCGACATCCCGGTCACCGGCTGCTGGCTGTACGACGAGAGCGAGGAGGCGCTCGACCCGGTCGCCGTGACCGACGAGGCGAACGTCCTCGTCGGCGAGCACCCGACCTACGAGCCGGGCGAGGGGCTCTCCTGGACCGCCTTCGAGCGGGGCGAGCTGGCCGTCTACGACGACCTGTCGACGGTCGAGGGGACGGCGAACCCGGAGACGTCGATCCGAAGCGAGATCGTCGTCCCGCTCGGCGATCACGGCGTCCTGAACGTCGGCTCGCCCGAGCCCGACGCGTTCGGCGAGACCGACGTCTCGCTGGCCCGGATCCTCGGGAGGAACGTCGAGGCGGCGCTCGTCCGCGCCGACCGGGAGCGGGAGCTGGCGCGCCGCAACGAGCGCCTGGCGGAGTTCGCCAGCATCGTCAGCCACGACCTGCAGAACCCGCTGAACGTCCTCGACGGGTCGCTCGACCTGGCCGAGGAGACGGGCGACCCCGAGCAGTTCGCCCGCTCTCGTCGGGCCGTCGACCGGATGCAGACCCTGATCGACGACCTGCTCGTGCTCGCCCGCGAGGGGGAGTCAGTCGGGACGCACGAGGCCGTCGACCTGCGGGCGCTGGCCGAGGACTGCTGGGCGGCCGTCGAGACCGGGGACGCGACGCTCCGGGTCGAGGCCGACAGCGTCGTCCGCTGTGACCCCGGCCGGTGCCGACAGCTGCTGGCGAACCTCTTCCGGAACTCCGTCGAGCACGGCTCGACGGGCAGCCGGACGGGGTCCGGTGACAGCGTCGAGCACGACGCCACGAACAACCGGACGCAGTCCGGCGACCCCGTGGGAACGGCGTCGACGGGAGAGGGAACGCGGACCGGCCACGCGGACCGCAAGCCGACCGTGACGGTCGGCGACCTCGACGACGGCGCGGGTTTCTACGTCGCGGACGACGGCCCCGGCGTCCCGGAGGCCGACCGCGAGCGGGTGTTCGACCGCGGCTACTCGACGAGCGACGGGGGCACCGGCTTCGGCCTCGCGATCGTCGAACGCGTCGCGGACGCCCACGGCTGGGACGTCCGGCTGACCGAGAGCGACGACGGCGGGGCGCGGTTCGAGGTCACCGGCGTCGACGTGGTGGAATAGCGCCGCCGGGGCGGTCCCGGCGACGGGTCCGTCCCCGACGGCCGGGAGGAGCGCGACGCGGGGCCGACGGTCGAGCGCCGGTCACCCGTCGCCCCGCGCCCGCGCGAACGGGCCGGGGGGCAACCGGAGGTCGTCGAGGTCGGGGAGGTGCTTGACGTTGTAGACGACCCGGAGGTCCTCCGTCGCGGGCGCGCCGACGCAGGACAGCCGGATCCCCCGGTCGATGAGGTCGGGCGGGAGGACGTGGTCGACGGTCATCGACAGGTCCCCCGACTCGACCGCGACCGCGCAGTTCGCGCAGGCGCCGCCGCGACAGGCGTACGGCCACGTGAACCCGCAGCGCTCGGCGGTCTCGAGCAGGGGTTCGTCCGGGTCGAGGGGGAACTGCCCGTGGTCGGGCTCGCTCAGGCCCGCGTCGGCCGCCTTCTCGAACAGGTCCTCGTCGTCGAGGCGCCAGCCGTGGTCGTCGAGCACCTCGTAGTTGAGGAACTCGACCTGCGGCTCGGGCCGTCGGTCGACCGCCTCCGACGGGCCCGGGTCGGGCGCGACGGCGTCGGCGTCGCTCGCATCGCCGTCCAGAACGGCCTCGTAGGCCGCCCTGACACGCTGAAACGCGCGTGCTGACCCACCGTGGTCCGGGTGGGCCTCTTTCACCCGTCGTCGGTACGCTCGCTCCACCGCCTCGTCGTCGGCATCGGGGTCGATCCCGAGAACGTCGAACGGGGACGCCACGTCCACGCGTAGCCGGATCGTGGTGAAATATTTTCTCCCCCGGGGACGACGTGACAGGGGGTGACACGCCGCCGGCCGCGGCGTCGATTCGCGACGAGAGCGCCGTCCAGTCGGGCGATTCGGACGGCAGGGGGCGTTCGTCAGGCTTTTGCGTAGGGGGACGAAGGTGCACTCATGAGCGCGGACGACGGCGGGAGCGACAAGTACCCCGAGGACACCGGTCGTCGGCGGTTCGTCAAGGGCGTCGTCGGGGGGGCGACGCTCGCGAGCGTCGGCGCGGCCGGGGCAGCCACTGTCAACAGCGCGACCACCTCGCCGGGGGCCGGCGGCGGGACCACCCAGGCCTGGGCGATCGAGAACATCGGCGGCCCGGCGCCGCGTGGCATGCCGATGATCCCCGTCGAGATCGACGGCGAGGGGTTCATCAAGGGCGTCTGGCCGGAGGTCCAGGAGGTCATGCAGGGCGCAACGACGGTCCAGATCGCCCGCACGGAGGACTTCAAGGGTTCGGGGATCACCTACTCGCAGGAGTGGTTCCAGTACTGCGGCGTCCAGTCCTACGAGGGCCTCCAGCCCACCTTCGAGAGCGACAACTACTTCCGGGTCGGGGGGAACCCCGCCTACGACTGGCAGAGCCAGTACGACGAGAACGACCGCCTCAACGTCTCTGACTTCTCGAACTACGAGACCTGGAACAACGACATCGGGCAGGCCGGGCTCGGCAAGCCCGCGACCGCGACGTGGCGCTCGGAGGAGACCGACTCGATCATGCCGGTGCAGATCGTCCGCAGCCCCATCATCGAGCGGCTCGCGAACGGCGAGGGCGACGTCAGCGACCAGGCCCGCTCGTGGATCCAGGCGGCGACGTCGCAGGGCGTGATGGCGTGGCTGAACAAGTGCACGCACTTCTGCTGTGTGCCGGGCTGGAAGCAGTCCGCCGACGCCGCGAAGTTCGGCGAGGCGGACGACGTCTACTGCCAGTGCCACCAGTCGCTGTACGACCCGTTCAGCATCGTCCAGACGCTGTTCACCGCGCTGCCGCGGCCCGACTGAGGAACCCCACGCACTTTTCCCCCCGTGTGCGCTGGTCGGGGGTATGTCCGACGACGAGTCAGACGGGAGCGAGGAGTTCCCCGACCAGCTGGCCAGCGCCCGCGAGCTGCTCGACGCGGAGGACCTGACCGCGTTCAACGTCGGCGTGGTCCGGGACGGCGAGTCGGTCCAGACCACCTCCTCCTATCGCACGGACGACGTGGAGGCCGAGGAGGGGACGCAGGCGCTCACGCTCCTCGCGACGCACGTCCGCGTCGTGGCCGACCAGGCCGGCGTCGACTACCTGACCGCGGCCCGCGACGCGGCGGCGCTCGCCGACCGCGTCGAGGAGACCGACTAGCCGCCGCTGACCGGCGGGAACAGCGCCAGCTCGTCGCCCTCCTCGAGTTCCGTGTCGAGCCCCGACTCGACGGTCGTCACGTTCCGGCCGTTCCGGAGGAGGTTGACGCTGTCGCGAACTTCACCGTCCTCGTCGAGGACGCGGTCGGAGAGCCCCGGACGTGCCTCGAACAGGGCCTCGAGCGCGTCGCCGACGGTCGCCCCGGGCTCGACTCCGACCGCGACTTCCCGGTCGCCGGCCGCCTCGGCGAGGTCGGCAAACAGCTTGAATCGCATGTCTCCGTCCAGCACCCGGGTGGAAAAGAGCGTTACGCGCGTCGGGGAGCGAACCGGCACGCGACGGCGCCCGCGCTGGAACGTCGGCACGCGACGGCGCCCGCGCTGGAACGTCGGCACGCGACGGCGCCCGCGCGCCGGGGGCGACACGGTCACTCGCCGGCGG
>JBDGTB010000049.1:0-21426 GCA_042217235.1 Haloferacaceae archaeon
GCGACCGCGTCCCCGGCGCCCGGCACCCCGGGTGCCAGGCGCGGCTGTCGGCGTCCCGCGCGCCGCGCCCGGCGTCGCCGGCGACCGTGCGCGCGCGCCAGCCGGTGCACCGTCCGTCGTCGGTGGCGAGTCCGTCGTTGGAGATGGTGGACCACCCGTCGTGGGCGTGTTACACGTTGTCGGGCGTCCGACCGGGATAAAACGTTTGGAACCGGGAGGAGGGGCCGGCGGTCGGGGGACGCGCGGTCAGCGCTCGACGGCGTCGAGCAGCGCCACGATGTCGTCGAGGTAGCGCATCGCCTTCCACACCTCGACCAGCCCGGTCATCAGCGCGTCCTGACTCAGCCCGTCGGGGTAGATGCGGTGTTCGAGGAGGATCCGGTGGACGTCGCCGAAGCGGACGTTCGCGCCGCGCTCGTCCTGGAAGCCGTAGACGACCGGTACGCCGGTGAGCGTCTCGCGGATCCGCGCGACGAGGTCGTTGCGCTCGCTCTCGGCGAGCCCGCCGATGCGCGAGCGTATCTCCTCGCCGTACTCGATCTGCTGGCCGATCAGCACGGGCCCGTCGGGGTCGCGCCGGATGACGTGGACGAGGACGTTCGACATCTCGACCGTGAGGTTGAACTCCGCCGCCTCGTCGGGCACCTGCTGGACCTCGTCGACGAGGTCGTCGTCGATCCACTCGCGGATCCGCTCGGCCGTTATCGGCTCGTCCATACGTGGCCGCCCGCCCGGCCGGTGTTAAACCTCACGACGTGGACCCTCGCGACGCGGTCGCGCGGTGTCGGGGGTCTGACGCCGGCCCCGCGAGGGCCCCGGACGACCGCGCGGTCAGGACTCGGGCTCGCGGGAGCTCCCGCGCTCCTCGACCGCACCGATGTACCGCTCGAGGAACTCCGTCCGGCTCTGCTCCGGGGACTCGATCTCGACGAGCAGGCTCTCCAGGCCGTCGCGGGGCTGGTGGCAGAGCTCCCGGTAACACGCCTTGCAGAGGTACTCGAACTCCTTTCCGTGTCGCTCCCAGCGGTCGCCCTCCTTGTCGTACTCCCGCGCCTCGGTGCGCGGGACGGACGTGTCACAGGCGATGCAGTCGACCGTCCGGCGGTCGCTGCCGTCGCGGGCGCCCCACATACGCCGACGCTCGACCCACGGGAACTTAGCGTTTGCTTCCCGCACGACGCGCGTCGGACGGCGGGCGAGACGGGCCCGCGACGAGCGGGGGCCGTCCGCGACGTGACCGAGCCGGGACCGGGACGAACGGGGGCCACCCGGACGGAGCGGCGACGCCCCCCGAACGGCCGCGGATCCCCGCCACTTTACCCGCCACCCGCCGAGTGGGCACGTATGCACGTCAAGTCCCGTCACCACCTCCGGAGCGACGAGATACGCGACCTGGAGTCGCGGCTGGCCGACCGCCTCGGCGTCGACCTCGACGGCGACACCTACGAGTTCGTCGAGCTCGAGGGGTCCGCGTTCGACCTGGTGCTGGTCGACGACGAGCCGGACGTCGTGTACGTCGACGAGGAGCCGTTCCTCACCGTCCGGGGGGCGAACCGCCACCCGCCCGAGCGCCGCGTCGTCACGGTCGACGCCGGCGCCATCTCGTTCGTGAGCGACGGCGCCGACGTGATGCGCCCGGGGATAGTCGAGGCCGACGACGCCATCGAGGCGGGGGACCTGGTCGTCGTCGCCGAGGAGACCCACGGGAAGGTGCTCGCCGTCGGGCGGGCGCTCGAACCCGGCGCGGACATGGTCGGCGAGCAGGGGAAGGTCGTCGAGTCGGTCCACCACGTCGGCGACGACCTCTACGAGTTCTCGGTGTAGCGCGACGGGCCCGGAGTCTGACGCAAGAACTAATGGGGGCGCAGTCGGTGTGGTTCCCATGGGCATCATGAGCAAGATCCTCGGCTCGGGCGGGCAGCGCAGCGTCGAGGACTACGTCGAACTCGACCTCGACGACTTCGACACGGCGCGCGGCGAGGCGGGGACGCAGGTTCACATCGCGGAGATCGCCGAACAGCAGGACATCATCCCGATCAAGGACGCCGTCTACGACGGCGACATCGTGGTCGCTGACATCACGCGCCTCCGGACGAGCGACAGCACGGTCGAACACATCCTCGACGACCTCCGGCAGGTCGCCCGCGAGGTCGACGGCGACATCGTCAAGAAGGGCGACGACCAGCTCATCGTCGTCCCGACCGGCTTCGCCGTCTCCCGCGAGAAGCTGAAGGGTCGCACGTAGCCCGGCCGCCCCGACCGCGGCGACCGCCGCCAACGCGACGGGGTCGCCCCGACCGCGGCGACCGCCGCCCCTGGCGTGACAGCCGGTCCCGACGGCCGCGACGCACCTGGACCGACCCCACCCCGTCCGGACCGACAGGGTTTCCACCGACCGGACCCAGCCACGGGTAATGAGTCGGGACACCATCGAGGTCCGGGGGGCCGAGGAGAACAACCTCGACGACCTCGACGTCTCCATCCCGCGCGAGGAGTTCAACGTCGTCACCGGCCTCTCGGGGTCGGGGAAGTCCTCGCTCGCCTTCCAGACGGTGTACGCCGAGGGGCAGCGCCGCTACATCGAGTCGCTGTCGGCCTACGCCCGGAACTTCCTCGGGCAGATGGACAAGCCGCAGGTCGAGTCGGTCGAGGGGCTCTCGCCCGCCATCTCCATCGACCAGAAGAACGCCGCCAACAACCCCCGCTCGACGGTCGGCACCGTCACCGAGCTCCACGACTACCTCCGCCTGCTGTACGCCCGCGTGGGAACGCCCCACTGCCCGGAGTGCGGGCGCGAGGTGGGCGAACAGAGCGCCGGGCGGATGGTCGACCGCCTGCTCGCGCTCCCGGAGGGGACGCGCGCGAAGGTCTGTGCCCCCGTCGTGCGCGACCAGAAGGGCGCGTTCGCCGACCTGTTCGACGAGCTACTGAGCGAGGGGTACGCCCGCGTCGAGGTGGACGGCGAGCCCCACGACCTCGCGGAGGGGACGCCCGACCTCGACGAGAACTACGACCACACGATAGACGTCGTGGTCGACCGGGTGAAGCTCCGGGAGGAGGACCGCTCGCGGCTCACCGACTCCGTCGAGACCGCCCTCGACGAGGCCGGCGGCGTGCTGAAGGTGGTCCTGCCGGACCCGCCGGCCGACGCCGACGTGGGCAGCGAGGCGCGCTCGACCGGCGACCTGGCCGCCGACGCGGACGAGGACCGCCTCGTCGTCGAGTTCTCGGAGGCGCTCGCCTGCACCCACTGCGGCATCGACTTCTCGGAGATCGAGACCCGCTCGTTCTCGTTCAACTCGCCACACGGCGCCTGCCCCGAGTGCGAGGGGCTCGGCGCGACCAAGGAGGTCGACGAGGACCTGGTCGTCCAGGACCCCGCGAAGCCGCTGCGGGAGGTGTTCGAGCCGTGGTCCTACGGACGGTCGTACTACCGGACGCGCCTCGACGCCGTCGCGGCCCACTTCGGCGTGGACCTCGATACGCCGTTCGAGGAGCTCGACGCGGACGTGCGGCGGGCGTTTCTCTACGGCACCGACGAGCAGGTCGTCTTCGAGCGGCGGACGAAAAACGGCGTCCGGCGCAAGGAGAAGCGCTTCGAGGGCGTGATCCCCAACCTCGAACGCCGCCACGTCGAGACGGACTCCGAGTCGACCCGCGAGCACATCGAGGAGTACATGGCCGTCACGACGTGTCCCGCCTGCGAGGGGACGCGTCTCAAGCCCCAGTCGCGGTCGGTGCTCGTCGCCGGGACGCCCATCACCGAGGTCAACCGGATGAGCATCGGCGACGCGCTCGACCACTTCGAGGGGCTCGAAGGGGAGTTGAGCGAGCGCGAGCGCACCATCGCCGCGGAGATCCTGAAGGAGATCCGCGCCCGCCTGGGGTTCATGGAGGAGGTCGGCCTGGAGTATCTGACGCTCGACCGCGAGGCGTCGACGCTCTCGGGCGGCGAGTCCCAGCGCATCCGCCTGGCGACGCAGGTCGGCTCCGGCCTCGTCGGCGTGCTGTACGTCCTCGACGAGCCCTCGATCGGCCTCCACCAGCGCGACAACGACCGCCTGCTCGACACGCTGGAGGGGCTGCGCGACCTGGGCAACACCCTGCTCGTCGTCGAGCACGACGAGGAGACGATGCGCCGGGCCGACAACGTGATCGACATGGGCCCCGGCCCCGGCAAGGCGGGCGGCGAGGTGGTCGTGCAGGGGTCGGTCGAGGACGTGACGGCCTGCGAGGACTCCGTCACCGGCGACTACCTCGCCGGCCGGCGGTCGATCCCGGTGCCCGACGAGCGCCGGGCGGCCGACGGGGAGCTCGTCGTGCGGGGGGCACGCCAGCACAACCTGGCGGACCTGGACGTGACCGTCCCGCTCGGCCAGTTCGTCGCCATCACCGGCGTCTCGGGGTCGGGCAAGTCGACGCTGATGCACGACGTGCTGTACAAGGGCCTCGCCCGGCGGATGAACGACAACACCTCCGTCGACCCCGGCGACCACGACGCGATCGAGGGGGTCGACGGGATCGAGACGGTGCGGCTCATCGACCAGTCGCCGATCGGGCGGACGCCGCGCTCGAACCCCGCGACCTACACCGGCGTGTTCGACTACGTCCGCGAGAAGTTCGCGGAGACGAAGCTGGCGAAGCGCCGCGGCTACGACAAGGGGCGGTTCTCGTTCAACGTGAAGGGCGGCCGGTGCGAGGAGTGTGGCGGCCAGGGCACCGTGAAGATCGAGATGAACTTCCTCTCGGACGTGCACGTGCCCTGCGAGGAGTGTGGCGGCGCGCGGTACAACGACGAGACGCTCGACGTCGAGTTCAAGGGCGCGACCATCGCGGACGTGCTCGAGATGAGCGTGAGCGAGGCCCGCGACTTCTTCGAGGCCGACTCCCGGCTGGGTCGTCGCCTCGAACTCCTGGAGGACGTCGGGCTGGGCTACATGCGCCTCGGGCAGCCCTCGACGACCCTCTCGGGCGGCGAGGCCCAGCGCATCAAGCTCGCCGAGGAGCTCGGCAAGCGCGACACGGGCGACACGCTCTACCTGCTCGACGAGCCGACGACCGGGCTCCACCCGGAGGACGAGCGCAAGCTGATCGAGGTGCTCCACCGGCTCGTCGACGCCGGCAACACGGTCGTCGTGATCGAACACGAGCTCGACCTCGTGAAAAACGCCGACCACGTGATCGACCTCGGCCCGGAGGGCGGCGAGGGGGGCGGCGAGGTGGTGACGACGGGCACGCCCGAGGCCGTCGCCCGCGACGACGACTCCCACACGGGCCGGTACCTCCGGGACCTGCTCCCCGGCGTCGACCGCGCGGGCCCCCGCGCCGAGCGATACGAGGGGACCGACCTCGCGGTCGGGTCGGGGGAGGCCGCGCCCGAGGCGAGCGACGACTGACGGCCGAAGACCAGTTCGACGCCGCTCGTCGCATCCGGCCGCTCGAATCCCGCGTCGGATCGCCGACTGACCCGCCACGGTTCCGACATCCGAACGTTCTTGTCGGCGGGTTGTATCGAGGAATCACGATATGGGCGGGCACGACGTGGACGACGAGGTTCGGCGTGCGCTCGCCGGCCTGTACGACGACCCGGACGCGGCGGCCGCGGCGCTGTCGGAGCTCCCCCCGGACGACGCGGCGGTCGAGGGGATGGCGACCGTCTTCGGCGCGATGGCCAACGAGGACCGGCTCCGCCTGCTCGCCACGCTCCGCGACGGCGAGCGGTGTGGTTGTGAGCTACGGGCGGCCCTCGACGCGCCGCAGTCGACCGTCTCGACGCACTTGCGTCGACTCCGGGAGGCGGGCCTCGTGACGAGTCGCAAGAGCGGCCGGTGGCGCTACTACCGGCTCGCCGACGCGGCGGCGTCGGACCTGTTCGATCTCGCGGCGGCCGTCGTGGAGGCGGAGTCGTGACGCCCCCTCGCCGGCGGACGCGGATGCTCTCGGTCGCCAGCGGCTCGCTCTTGCTCGCGGTGCTCGTGTGGTTCAACTACTCGGCGGTGCTCCCGCGGGTCGTCGCGGACTGGGGGCTGTCGGGCCTGCGCGCCGGCGTCGTGTTCGGCGCCTTCCAGGCGGGCTACCTGCTCGCGGTGGTGCCGGCGGGGATGGTCGCCGACCGGCGCTCGCCCCGGCACGTGATCGCCGCGGGCGCGGCGACGGCCGGCGTCGCGAGCCTCGCGTTCGCCGGCCTCGCCGACGGCTTCCTCGTCGGGACGGCGCTTCGCTTCGTCGCGGGGGTTGGGATGGCCGGCGTGTACGTCCCGGGGATGCGGTTCGTGACGGCGTGGTACCCGCCCGAGGAACGGGGGCGAGCGATGGGGATCTACGTCGGCACGTACTCGCTGTCGGCCGGGCTGTCCTTCCTCGTCGCCTCCGCGGTCGCGACGCGGCTCGGCTGGCGGACGGCCGTCGCGGCGACGAGCGCCGGCGCGCTGTTCGTCCCGCTGCTCGTGCTCGGCGTCGGGCGGGACGCCCCGGGCGCGGGCGACGACGACACGGGGTTCGACCTCGGCGTGCTCCGCAACCGCGCGTATCTCGCCGCCGTCGGCGTCTACTCGTTTCACAACTGGGAGCTGTTCGGGATGCGAAACTGGATCGTCGCCTACCTCGTCGCCGCGACGGCCGTGGGCGAGCTCGCCGCGCCCGAGGCCACCGCGGGCACGGTCGCCGGCGCCGTGATCCTGCTGGGCGGCCTCGGGAACGTCCTCGGCGGGTCGCTCAGCGACCGCTTCGGTCGTCGGCGAGTCGTCGGCGCCGCGCTCCTGACCAGCGGGGCGCTGAGCGCGACGCTCGGCCTGGCCGGCGGCCTGCCCCTCCCCGCGCTGCTCGTCCTGGTCGGGGTGTACGGGGTCGCGCTCACGATGGACAGCGCGCCGACCTCGACGGCGGTCACCGAGATCGTCGACGACGACCGCGTGGGGACGGCGCTCTCGGTCCAGTCGCTCGTCGGCTTCACGACGACGGTCGCCTCGCCGATCGCCTTCGGCGCCGCCCTCGACGCCGCGGGCTACGGCCTCGCCTTCCCGACCCTCGCCGCCGGCGCCGCAGTCGCGCTCGTCTCGCTCGCCGCGCTCTCGCGGCTCGCGCCGGCCCCGGAGGCCGCGACCGGGGACGACCCCGCCGACGCCTGAGAAAACCCCTTCACCCCGGCGCGCCTACGGGGACGGAATGACGCTCCACGTCGCCTTCCCGGAGGCGCTTCTCGTGGTCGCCGACGGGAGCCACACGCACCCGCTCCCCGCCCGCGCCGAGTGTCTCGCGGTCGCTGACGGCCGCCTCCTGGTCGGGACCCGCGAGGGGCTGTACGCCGGTCGCGACCCCGCTCGACTCGAAGCGGGGGGCCTCGACGGCCACGTCACCGCGCTCGCCGTCGGCCCCGCGGGCACCTGCTGGGCGGGCACCGAACCGAGCGCCGTCCACCGCTCGACCGACGGCGGACGGTCGTGGGCGGCGCGGCCCGGGCTGACGGACCTCCCCTCCGCGGACCGCTGGTCGTTCCCGCCGCGGCCCGACACCCACCACGTCCGGTGGGTCGAGCCCGACCCGGCGGCGCCCGACCGGCTGTACGTCGCCGTCGAGGCGGGCGCGCTCGTCCGGACGGACGACGGCGGGGCGACCTGGCGCGACCGGACCCCCGACGGCCCGCGGGACACCCACTCGATGGCGACCCACCCCGACCGTCCGGGGGTCGCGTGGGCGGCCGCCGGCGACGGCTTCGCCGTCACCGCTGACGGCGGCGACTCGTGGCGGTTCGCGGAGTCGGGGCTCGGACACACGTACTGCTGGAGCGTCGCCGTCGACCCCGGCGCCCCCGACCGCCTGCTCTGCTCGGCGGCGTCGGGCGCGTCCGCGGCCCACCGACGGCCGGCCGAGTCGTACCTCTACCGGCGCGTCGGCGACGGGGACTGGGAACGGGCGTCCGGCCTGCCGACCGGCGAGGGGGTCACGCGGGCGGTGCTCGCGGCCGACGGGGCCGGCGCGTGCTACGCCGCCTCGAACGCGGGCGTCCACCGGACGGCCGACTGGGGCGAGACGTGGGAGCGGGTCGCCGACGCGCCCGCCGACGCCGCGGTCCGCGGGGTCGCGGTCGGCTGAGGTCGGGAAGGTACTTGCCGCTCGACGCGAAACACGGGGGCATGCGCGACCTCGTCGTCGTGGGTGTCGGTCCGGCGGGGGCTCGCGTCGCCCGTCGGTTCGCCGCGGCCGGCCACGACGTGCTCGCCCTGGAGCGCGGCGAGGTGGGCCGACCGCTCGCCTGCTCCGGCCACGTCAGCACCGACCTCTGGGCGTACACGCCCGCGGGGGCCCGCGACGACCTGCTCCAGAACGAGGTGTACGGCGCCCGCTTTCACGTCGGCGGCGCCGACTCGGCGGCCCACGAGTTCTACAAGCGCGAGCCGGTGTCGAACGTGATCGACCGGGTCGGGCTCGACCGGACGCTGGCCGACGCGGCCCGCGCGGCCGGCGCCGACGTCCGCGAGCACCACACCGTGACGGCCGTCAGCGAGGGCACGGACGGGGTGACGGTGACCGCCCGAACGCCGGACGGCGAGCGGCGCTTCGAGGCGCGCCTCGTCGCCGGCTGTGACGGCCCCACCTCGCGGGTGCGCCGGGCGGTCGACCTCCCCGAGCCGGACGAACTGCTCCACGGCGTGCTCGGCTTCGACGACCGGGCCGACGACGGGGACTTCGTCGACGTCCACCTGACCGCGCCGCGCTTTTTCGCGTGGCGCATCCCCCGGGGCGACGCGGGCGTCGAGTACGGCCTCGGCGCGCCGCCGGGCGCCGACGTGGGCGACCGCTTCGAGGCGCTCGTCGACGACCACGGCGCCGACGTGAGCCGGCGCTGCTCGGGCACCATCCCGGTCGGCCCGCCGGCGCGGACGACGGGCGACCGGACCTTCCTCGTCGGCGACGCCGCCGCCCAGACGAAGCCGTTCACCGGCGGCGGCATCCTGTACGGCCTGACCGCCGCCGACGCGGCCGCGCGGACGATAGACCCGGCGGACCCGTCGACGCTGGCCGACTACGAGGCGGCGTGGCGCGACGAACTCGCCCGGGAGATCCGCCTCGGCACGCTGATCCGGCGGGCGTACGCGCTCCCGGCGCCCGTCCAGCGGGCCGGTCTCCGCCTGCTGTCCGGCGAGATCGGCGTCCACATGGACCGCCCGAGCAGCTTCTTCTCGCGCGAGCACCTCCGGCGGCTGCTCGGCTGAGCGGCAGGGCAGGCTGGGCGGTCGGAAGGCGAGCGGCGGGCCGGTGGTCGCCGCGCAGGCTGGGCGGTCGGAAGGCGAGCGGCGGATCGATCGGTCGTACCGCTGGCGGGCCGGTCAGTCGTAGCGCGGCAGGCGGGCCGACGCGGCGCTCCCCTCGACGAACGGCAGGTCGGTCCGCGCGGCGGGGACGCGCTCGCCGTCCACCTCGACGGCGAGGTCGTCGCCCCCGTGGTCGAAGTCGACGAGCGCGAGCGCGGCGGGCCGGTCGAGGCTCGGGGCGACCGCCCCCCGCGTCACCTCGCCGACCACCTCGTCGCCGTCGCGCACCGCGGCGCCCCGGTCGGGCACCCGCTCGGGCAGGAGGCCGACGAGGCGGCGGCTCGGCCGGCCGCGGTTCGCGACCCGCGAGACGACCTCCTGACCGACGAAACAGCCCTTCTCCAGGTCGACGCCGTTCCGGACGCCACAGACGTTCGGCAGGCGGCCGCCGAGCTCCGTCTCCAGGAGGGGGGTACCCGCCTCCAGCGTGAGCGTCTCCCACGTCCGACGGCCGAACGGCGGGGCGCTCATCCCGCGCGTGACCAGCGTGTCGAACACCTCCGGCGCGTCCGCCGCGGCACAGACGACCGCGTACCCCTCCTCGCCGGTCGGCGCGTCCGAGGCGACCACCGTGACGCCGGCGTCGTGCATCGCCCCCCGGGCGAACGAGAGCGGGGCCTCGGGGACGCCCGCGGAGAACACGGAGGCGACCTTCTCGGTCGACGTCGGGCCGTGGACGCCGAACACCGCGAACTCGTCGCTCGCGTCGCGGACGGTCACGTCCTGGATGAACACCTTCTCGCTCCAGTCGGCCGCGAGCGGCCCGGCGCGGTCGGCCGGCAGGACGAGCAGGAGTCGCTCGCCGGCGTTGAACACGTACATGTCCGTCTCGACGGCGCCCTGCGGGTCACAGAGCAGGGCGTAGCGGCCCTCGCCCTCGGCCCGCGGGACGGCGGTCGAGACGACGTCGTCGACGTAGCCGACCCGGTCGTCGCCCTCGACGACGACGACGCCGGCGTCGGGCGTGACGACGCCGGCCCCGTTGCGGACCGCGAGGTGTGTCCGCTCGGGGCGGCCGTAGTGGGCGACGACGCGGCGGCCGTCGCGCTCCTCGAAGACGGCGCCGTGGTCGTCGTGGCGGTCGTGGAGCTCGCCTGCAGCGGTCATCGCCGGCCGTACGGGCCGGGGAGGTAAAAGCCACTACAGACGCGGCGGGGCCGCCGGCGCGCGTCGCCGCCGGCGCCGGCCGCGCGGGTCGGTCACAGCCCGAAGCGGTCGCGCACCTGGTCGAGGACGCTCCGGTCGGCGTCCTCCGCCGGCTCGACGTCGGGGACGACGCGGTCCTCGGGCAGGATCACGACCCGGTCGCCGTGCTCCTCGACGGCGATCAGGTCGTCGCGCTTGAGGGCGGCGAGGGCCTCCTCGATGGCGTCGATGTCGGCGTCCACCGCCGCCCGCAGCTCCAGAACGGTCATCCCCTCCTCCCCGCGGTCGACGAGCGCGTCGAGCACCGCGACCTCGGGCTCGTCCCGGTCACGGAACTCCGGCTTCGCACCCATACGCCACCGTTCGGGGGCGGACGGTTTACCAGTACCGCCGGCGACGCCCCCCGGACCGGGAGGGGCCCGAAGACGCCCCGGCCGTCGGCCGACGGCCGTCGGACTGGCGTCAGACGCCGGAGGCAGGTTTTTGCCCCCGGAAGCGGTGAGGGGAGACGATGGGACTGAGGTGCCTGCTCGGTCACGACTTCGGGGAGCGGGAGGTCGAGCGCGACCGACGCGAGGACGGCGACGAGGTCGTCGTCGCGTTCCGGACGGTCGAGACGTGCGAGCGCTGTGGCGAGCGGCGGCTGGTCAGCGAGAACAAGGAGATCCGGCCCCGCGAGCGGGCCGACGCGGTCCCGTCGGCAAACGAGCCGAGCGAGCGGGCGGACCCGTCGGGGGGCGCGAACCGGTCGGCCGGCGACGACCCGCGTCCCGACCGACACGGCGAGTCGCGCTCGGACGCCGGCGGCGCCGTCGGGAGCCTCGTCGAGGCCGCGAACGGCGACGACGGCACGGTCATCGACGGCGACGACGACGCGTCGGACGACGCGACCCCAGCCGAGACGACCGACGGGACCCCGACGGGGACGAGCGGCGAGGCTCCGACGGGGACGAGCGACGCGGGCGGCGTCGACCCGACCGGCGGCGAGACGGCCGGCGGTGGCTCGAACGGGACCGCCGTAGAGGAGGACGACGCCGTCATCCTCACCGGCGACGACGACCCGACCGACGGTGAGGCGACCGAGGCGGACGGCGACGACGACCGTGCCGACCCGCCGGTCGACGCCGGCGAGGACGCGGCCGACGACCGCCCGGACTCGAACGCCGAGCCCGCCGAGCGCGAGTTCGGCGCGTGGCCGGAGGCGGCCGGCGAGGACGAGGGGTTCGACGCCTCCGCCCACGAGGACACCGACGCGGGCGTGGAGTTCGGCGGCGGCCTGACGCCGACCGACGACGACCACGCCGCGTTCGTCGACGCCGGCCCGTCGTCGGGGACGACCGCCGAGGACTCGAACGGGACGACGTTCGTCCGCCCGGAGGGCGGTGCGACCGCTCACGACGGCGAGACCGAGTACCGCTGTCCCAACTGCGGCGCGACCGAGTCGACCGGGGCGAGTTCGCTGCGCGCCGGCGACATCTGCCCGGAGTGTCACAAGGGGTACGTCGCCGAGCGGGCGAGCGGCGAGGGCGGACGAAACGCGTAAACCGTCGCCAGCCGAACCCCGCGCCATGAAGGAGTACAAGATGCGGCGCGGGGAACACCTGGACGACCGCATGCCCGACCTGCGTGCGAAAGTCGAGGAGTACTTCGGCGAGGTGACTGGGACCGAGGAGCGGGACGGTCACGAACTCTACGTCGTCGAGCACCCGGACAACCCGGTGTTCGAGCGGATCCTCGCCGGCGCCGCGTCGTACTCGGGGAAGAAAGACCGCCTCGCGGTCCACTTCGAGGAGCGCGACGCGGCCGACGTGATCGCGGAGGGGAACGCCGACGCGGCCCAGGAGGCCGTCGACCTGAAAAACGAGTTCCTGCTCGAGGCGACCGGCCGCGACGCGAAGTCCCGGCGCGACTCGATGAAGCGCTCGGTCGAGGACGACGCCCCGGACGTCTCGTAGGTCTCCGGCTCGCCACCCCCTCGAACGGCCGCGGTCGACGCGGTTCGCCGGCCCGTCGGCCGTCGACGGCGTCCGTCCCCAGTCCGGAGATGCCAGTAGACGTTTAAGGTCGGGGCGAGCAACCCACGTCCATGGCACTGGAGACCCTACTGGTTGCCGTGGGTACCGACGACGAAGAGCGCGCGGAGCGACTTGCGAACGCGGCCGCGGACGTCGCGGAGGCGGCGGGCGCGACCGTCGTCGTCGGGCACGTGTTCACCGACGACGAGTTCGGCGACGCCGTTCAGCGGTTCGGCTTCGACCGGTCGGCCGACGAGCTGACCCCCGGCGACGTCGTCGAGCGGCTCGGCCCGGTCAGGGCGATCGCCGACGTGCTGGAGGCACGCGACGTCGACCACGAGTTCCGGGGCCAGGTCCACGACGGCGACGGCGGCGTGGTCCAGCTCGCGGAGGAGATCGGCGCCGACCAGGTGTTCGTCGGCGGTCGCCGCCGCTCCCCGACCGGCAAGGCCGTGTTCGGCAGTCAGGCACAGGAGATCATGCTCAACGCACCCTGTCCGGTGACGTACGTGCGGTCGGACATGGAGTAGCTCCCGGACGGAGACGCCGGCCCGGCGAGTCCCCACGACTCAAGTGTTCCGGGGCCGCGCGTCCACCCGATGGCCTACTACGTGGGCGTCGACCTCGGCGCGACGAACGTGCGCGCGGTGGTCGGCGACCGGGAGGCGACGGTGTGCGGGCGCGCGTCGCGTCCGACGCCGCAGGGGCCCACCGGGGTCGCGGTCACGGACGCGGTGCTGGCGACCGTGAGAGAGGCCTGCGACGCCGCCGGGGTCGACCCCGCGTCCGTGGCCGCCGGCGGCGTCGGCGCCATCGGCCCGCTCGACCTCGTCGAGGGGGCCGTCGAGGGGCCGGCGAACCTCCCCGACGCGGTCGAGCGGGTGCCGCTGGTCGGCCCGCTCTCGACGCTCCTCGACGCCGAGGTGTACCTCCACAACGACACCTCGGCGGGCGTCGTCGGCGAGCGATTCTTCAGCGACAGCAACCCCGACGACATGGTGTATCTCACCATCTCCTCGGGCATCGGGGCCGGCGTCGCCGTCGACGGCCACGTCCTCTCGGGCTGGGACGGCAACGCCGGCGAGGTGGGCCACATGACGCTCGACCCGGAGGGGCGGATGACCTGCGGCTGCGGGCGGGACGGCCACTGGGAGGCGTACTGCGCGGGGCGCAACATCCCCGACTACGCCCGGCACGTCCACGACGGCGAGGCGACGGCGCTCGCGCTCGACGACGCGGAGCTGTCGGCCGCCGACGTGTTCGCGCTGGCCGACGAGGACGCGCTCGCCGGGCGGGTGGTCGAGCGGGTCGGCCGCTGGAACGCCATCGGCGTCGCGAACGTCGCCGACGCCTACGCGCCGCTGGTCGTCTACGTCGGCGGCGCCGTCGCCACCAACAACCCCGAGCGCGTGCTCGGTCCGATCCGAAAGCGGCTGCCCGACCTGGTGTTCGTCAACGTGCCGGACGTTCGCCTCACCACGCTCGGCGACGACGTGGTCGTGAAGGGGGCGCTCGCGAGCGCGATGACCGGCGGGACGGGCGACCGCTCGCACCTCCGACCGTGACGGCGTCGCCGGACACCACCGCACGGGCGACCGCTCGCACCTCCGGGCGTGCCGAGCCGTTCGCGCTACGACGCCGAGCGTGTCGGTCCATCACGATCGACCGGCGAGAACGTTCGAGACAGATTTTTTCTCGGAGATGGACCGGAAACGAACCGTAACACACCATACCGTGGCCCGCCTACCCCCGCGGGATGAACGACACGCCGGTCGCGAACGACGGCGGTTCCGCGGTCGAGGACGACGACAGCCTGCACGCCCGGATCGAGCGCTGGCTGGTCGCCCAGATGCCGATCATCCGGATGCACGGCGGAACGAGCGCCGTCCGGGAGGCGAACCCCGAGACCGGCGAGGTGGTCGTCGAACTCGGTGGCACCTGCGCGGGCTGTGGCATCAGCGACGTCACCGCGCGCAACATCCGCGCCGACCTGATCAAGGACTTCCCGGCGGTCGAGGACGTGACTGTGCGCGTGCCCTCGACGGGCGAGGTGGGCTCGGACACGGTCGAGGGGGGGCGCGGCGGCGACCTCCAGTTCGGCAACGAGTCGGCCGACCACTTCTAGGCGCGTGACCCACGTATAGGCGCGCGAGACGCGGACGGGCGAGCCACCGGTCGCGGACGGGGCGGCGTGTGGCCGGAGCCCGGTTGCGTGCGTCCGCACCGGAGCCCGGTCGGTCTCGTCCCGTTCGCCGGACGTGCGTCCGCGCTCACAGCGCGCTCTCGATGCTCGCCGCCACGCTCCGGGCGCGGTCGGCGAGCGCCGCGGGCACCTCGCCCGCCGCCACGGCCGCGTCGAGTTCGTCGTCGTCGACGCGCTCGACGCGCCCGTCGGCGTGCTTGACCACGTCGACGTGCAGGTCGACGTAGCGGACGGCGTCGGGGTAACACTCGACGGGGGTGCAGACGTTGACGTACGTCCCCTTCGACGCCCCCTCGGCGTCGCGGTAGACGGTCGGGTACCACCAGCGCCCCTCGCGGACCTTCGTGAGCGCGGTGTCGCCCGCCTCGCGGGGTGCGCCGAGCGCGTCGTAGGTGCCGCCGGCGGTCATCTCCCGGCGGACCGCGAGCGTGCCGTCCGCGCCGCGCTCGACCACCTCGCCGCGGCCGAGCGTGATCAGGCGCCCGTCCGGCTTGCCGTGGGCGATCGCCACCTCGTCGCCCTCGCGGGGGCCGAACTGGTCGGTCACGACGCCGAACGGGAACTCCTCGCCCATCCCCTCGGCGCACAGCGCCTCGGCGAGGTCGACCCCCGCGCTCGCTGCCTCGCTCGCCGCCTTGGTCCGGTGGTGCCCGGGCATCGTCGGCGTCACCTCGCGGCGGACCGCATCGAGCGCGAAGCGGGCCGTCCGCCCGAACCAGACGAACCGGGTGTCGAGCGGCCGAGCGACGAGGCGGGGCGCGTCGACCGGCCGGTCGAGCGCCTCGGCGAGCGTCGCCGCCCGCTCGCGGGCGCGCTCGAGCGCCGTCGTCAGCGTCTCGACCGACGCCTCGGTCGCGGCGTGGCTCCACTCGACGCCCCATCCGTCCGGCGGCTCGACGCCGGCCAGGTCGAGCAGTCCAGCCACCTCGCGGGCCGCGGCCGCGTCGCGCGTGTCGACGGTCGTCCCCTCGCCGCCGCGGACGAGCGTCGCCAGCCCCGTCCGGACCCGGACCGTCCCGTCGAGCCGCGGGCGGCGGTCGAGCCACGGCGGCGCCGGCTCGGCGACCTGGACGCGGACCGTATCGCCCGGCTCGACGTGTGCGTCGACGGCGTCGAACGGGAGGTACCCCTCCGCGCCGTCCCCGAGGTCACAGATCGCGCCGCCGCGGGTCGTGTCCGTGACGCGCGCGTCGAAGACGGCGTCCCGCGGCGCGGCCGCCTCCCACCCGAGGGCGTCGACCCCGACCGACAGGCAGGCGTCGGTCGCGGCCGCGACCGCGTCCGTGCCGCCGGCGACGGTCACGCCCTGCCGGTCGTCGGTCGTGACGAGCCGGACGTCCGAGACGCCGTCGCCCGCGACCGCGTCGGCGTCGAACCGCTCGCGGATCGGGCGGGACGCCTGTGCCACCCCGTGGCCGTCGTCGACGAGCAGCCGGGTGAGCGCGGTGGCGTAGATGCCCCGGACCCGGGCCCTCATAGCTGCGCGCGGTCCGTCGCGAACCGGACCCGGTCGTGAACCGTGGGCCCGAGCGTGAGCTCGACCACGCCGTCGTCGAGCACGCGGCCCCCCTCGACGTAGGCGCCCCAGGTGTCGAAGCGCAGGTACCCCCGGAGGTCGGCGCCGTGGGTGTAACAGTCCAGGCGGTCGACGGTCACCGCCTCGACCTCCCGGTCGGAGTGGGCGCGGTCGAGGTCGGCGTACAGCCGGTCGTGCTCCTCGAAGAACGCTGTCAGCCGGTCGGCCTCGTCGGCGACGGCCTCGCGAACGAGCTCGTCCGCCCGCCGGATCGCCTCGTCGTCGAGCCCGACCTCCCGAAGCGCGTCCTGGACGCGAGGGTCGAACTGCATACCGCCCCTTGGAGGGGGAGGGGTTTTCACTCTTCGACGTTCGCCGGCCTGGCCAAGACACAAGTCGCCGCCCCGCTAGGCGGACGTATGACGAAACGTCGGGACCCGGTTTCGCGAGCCACCGACGACCGGACGGACCTGTACGACGTCGCGACCTGGGAGCCCCGGTCGCTGCTCGACCGGGTCGCCGTCCTGGTGTATCGGGTCGCCGTCGGGTCCGCACGCGCCGCGGTCATCCTCGTCGGTCTGCTCTTGCTCGTCGCGATCGGCGGGCTGAGCGCCGTCACCGACCCGCAGGTCGGCGTCCTCACCGCGCTGTCCG
The DNA here is from genome assembly GCA_042217235.1 of Haloferacaceae archaeon. Taxonomy (GTDB): domain Archaea; phylum Halobacteriota; class Halobacteria; order Halobacteriales; family Haloferacaceae; genus A07HB70. Next base: position 16,846 of record JBDGTB010000049.1, read on the forward strand.
CGGTGCCCGCGTTCGGTCTCGCGGCGTACGTCTGGTACAGCGACGTCACGACGACCGAGCCGCCCAGCCTGCTCGTCGCCACGTTCCTGCTCGCCGTGCTCACGGCCACCTTCGCCGCCCTCCTCAACACGTACCTCCAGCAGCCGTTCGCCGCGATCGGCCTCGCGGGCACCGCGGCGTTTTTCTTCCTCGTCGTCGGGCCCGTCGAGGAGACGGTGAAGCTGCTCGCCGTCCGCCTGTACGCCTACGCCGACGACCGCTTCGACGCCGTCGTCGACGGGACGGTGTACGGCGCCGCCGCGGGCCTCGGCTTCGCCTTCATCGAGAACGCCCTCTACATCACCCGCCAGGTCGACGTGAGCCAGCTGGAGTTCGGCCTCGGGCTGATCGGCGCCGGCGGCGGCATCACCGCCGTCCGCGCGCTCGCCGGCCCCGGCCACGTCATCTACTCCGCGTTCGCCGGCTACTACCTCGGGCTCGCCAAGTTCAACCCGGAGCACCGCGGGCCGATCGTGGTGAAGGGCCTCCTGATCGCCGCGTTCATCCACGGGCTCTACAACTCGACCGTCGGGATCGGCTCCGGCGCCGTCGCCGCCCTGACCGGCCTCCCCGGGATGCTCGCCTTCTTCGCCTACATCCTCGTCTACGACGGCGTCTTCGGGCTCCTCCTGGTCCGCAAGATCAACCGCTACAACGCCGCGTTCCACGACGCGCCCGACGAGGAGCTGCCCGACGAGCACCTCGACGGGGGCGACGACGGAACGGAGACGGGGCGAGCCGACGCCGCGGACGAAGGCCCCGGGGGGACGGACGCGGGCGCCGCGGGCGTGGATACGCCGACGGCCGACGACGGCGATCGACCGGCGGTCGAGGAGCGGGACGGCTAGCGGTACCCCTCGACCAGCGACTCGACGTACTTCGCGACCACGTCGACCTCGACGTGGACCGGGTCGCCCGGCTCGCGCGCCGAGAGCGTCGTCAGGTCGTGGGTCGTCGGAACGACCGCCACGCCGAACGTCCCCTCGCCCCGCTCGGCGACCGTGAGGCTGACCCCGTCGAGCGCGACCGACCCCTTCTCGACGACGTACTTCGCCAGCCCCGCCGGGAGGGCGAACTCGAACCACCAGTCCTCGCCGACGCGCTCGACGGCCTCGACGGTCGTCACCCCGTCGACGTGCCCCTGCACGAGGTGGCCGTCGAAGCGACCGTCGGCCGGGAGCGCACGCTCCAGGTTCACCCGGTCGCCCGCTGTCAGGTCGCCGAGGTACGTCCGCTCGAGCGTCTCGCTGGCCGTGAACGCCTCGAACCAGTCCTCGCCGTACGCCTCGACGGTGAGACAGACGCCGCTCACGCTCATCGACTGCCCCTCCCGGAGGTCGTCGACGACCGGCGGCGTGGCGATCCGCAGCCGGCGCCCGTCGTCGGTCGCCGTCACGGCCCGCACCTCCCCGGTCCCCTCGACGATGCCGGTGAACATACCACCCGTTCGACCGAGCGGCGCTAAGGCCTTCCGCTCCGGCGCCGGGCGTCGTCGCGTGCCCCCGCGGGACGCCGGCGTCAGCCCGAGGCGGCCCACGTCGCGGCGGTCGACCGGTCGCCGTACACCGGCTTCCACCGGACCGTGATGTCGTCGGCGGTCACGTCCTCGGGGACGACGAACGGGAGCTCGAACTCCGTCCGCTCGCCGGTGATCCGGATCGTCTGGTCGGGGTTCGATATCCGGACCGCGTGCCGCGACCCGCCGGCGAGCAGCGAGAACGCCCCGAACGGCGGGAACGTCACCTCCTGGTCGGTGGGGTTCAGGACGCGGACCCGCACGATGGCCCACTTCGAGCCGCTCGGCGGCGTCCGCGCGGCGCTCTCGTTGCCGCCGCCGGTGTAGGAGGTCGTGAACGACCCGCCGAGCACGACGACGGACAGCCCCCGCGGCGTCTCGAAGGCGTCGCCGAACGACCGCTGGCGGGCGACCGTCTCGAACGACCACGTCCGCCCGGTCGCGTCGAGCCGCAGGTCGTACGTGTTCAGGAACGCGATGGGGGGAAGCGACCCCGACACCGTCCGGGTCTCGCCGGGCGGCACCTCGCCGCCGATGCGCCCGTCGAGCGCCCGCCAGTCGCCGTCGCCGCCGATCCGGAGGCTCAACCCGGACTCGAAGGTCCCCCGCCGGTCCGTCGGGTTGCGGACCCGGACGGCGAACTCGTAGGGCACGTTGACCTCGACGGTCCCGGGCGCGTCGACGCCGGCGACCTCGAGGTCGGTGGTCGGCGCCGGCGTCGGCGTCCCCGTGCTCGACTGCGACGCGGTCGACGTGGCCGTCCCCGACCCGCCGAGGGCCGAACAGCCCGAGAGCGAGGCGAGACCGCCACCGAGCAGCGCGACCGCCGTCCGTCGTCTCATGGCTGCCGGTCGGGGGTGCGTGACCGTAAGCGTGGCGTGTTGGGGGGCGTGGCACGACACACCGCTCGCGACCGGCGGCACCGCTGGTCGACGGGGAACCCGGTGACTGCAGGAACGGCGTACGGGAACGACGCTTCGCGGAGGGGACGAAGCTGTCGGCGGGGTACTATTCGACGACGAGGTGAGTTTCGAGTGGAACCTCGTTCGTGATCGCGTCCACGAGCGGCGACGTCGCCTCGACGCGCTCGCGTAGCTCCGCGAGCTCCGCCTCGGTCGCGTCGGCGTCCACGTACGCCGTGCAGGTGACCGACTCGTAGCCGGGACGGACGTCCTCGGAGATACCGAGGAACCCCCGGAGGTCGGCGTTACCCTCCATCTCGATCCGCAGCTCGTCGAGGTCGATCCCCACGTGAGCGGCGTTCGCCGCGTAGCCGACGCTCAGACACGACCCGAGCGCGCCGAGCAGGAGTTCGACGGCGTTCGGTCCGGTGCGTTCGCCGAGGATCTGTTCGGGCTCGTCGCCCTGGAGCGTGAACTCGCGACTGTGGATGGTCTCCCCCGCCTGGTCGAACTCGTCGATGCTCGTCACGGACGTGAACGCCCCCTCCCACTCCGTTTCGGCCCGGAGCGTGAACGACCCCGCGCCGGGGTCGTCACTGATCGCCTCGACTGCACCCTCGAGGGCGGAGACGTCGATACCGTTCACCCCCCTTCCTGTGGTTGCCATTTTCGAATCGCCGACGTAGTGAGGGCGACTACAAGCATAAAGATGTGGTAGCACGCCTCAACCGGTACTCACGTGCCCCCGTCTCCCGGGAAGCCTGCCCCACGGTGACGCCCGGTCGCCGACCTCCGGGAGTCCGTACGCGACGTACTCGCGGGCCATCCGGCTCTCCGTGGTCAGCGCCTCGCGCGCTTTGGCGACACCGGCGACCTCGGTCCCGCTTCGAGAGGAGTCTTGGTCTCCCCGCCTCGAAGAGATCGGGTATCTCGAAACAGGCAGGGGTGCACGGCGTGGTCGTTTCGAGAGTGACGTGGAAGAGCCAAGGGCCGGATTTGAACCGGCGATGATCCGCTCTGCAGGCGGACGCGTTAGGCCGGACTCTGCCACCTTGGCGCGTGTGCGACTACCGCGGTCCCGCGCTTAAGCCTCACGGATGGGACCGGCGGTCGGACCGGCCGCCAGCAAAAACCGCGTGGCGGTCGCTATCGAGTACGGAAAGCCGAGCGACGGCGTGGCCGTCGCTCGTCGAGGTGATGAAAGTATGAATGGGAGGCGGCGACCCGGGGTTCCCAGCGGCTCGCGCACGCCAGTACTTCCCGAGACGCGGGCGGACTTAACTGCCGTGTTCGGGATGGGTACGGGTGTGTCCCCGCCGCTATGGCCGCCTTAACGCCGACCCACGGAGTCGAACCGTGGTTCCCCGACCGAAGTCGGGGGGCACCTGCGTCGGTGGTTCGGTCGTCGGACCGTGTGTATGCGCAATCCAGTTAGCGCCTGGACCCGTTCCGGTGGGCCAGTGCGTATGAGTATGGCTCGGTCTGTTAGTGCTCGCGGGCTGAACGCCTCGTTGCCTTGGCGCGTACACCCCGAGTCTATCGAACCCGTCTTCTACGGGTGACCTCGACGGTACCTCTTTTGCGGGTGGGTTTCGGGCTTAGATGCTTTCAGCCCTTACCCCGTGTGGCGTGGCTGCCCGGCATCTGCCCTCTCGGACAACCGGTACACCAGTGGCCACCAACCGTAGTTCCTCTCGTACTATACGGTCGTTCCCGTCAGGTACCTCACACCCCCAATAGATAGCAGCCGACCTGTCTCACGACGGTCTAAACCCAGCTCACGACCTCCTTTAATAGGCGAACAACCTCACCCTTGCCCGCTTCTGCACGGGCAGGATGGAGGGAACCGACATCGAGGTAGCAAGCCACCGGGTCGATGTGTGCTCTTGCCGGTGACGACTCTGTTATCCCTAAGGTAGCTTTTCTGTCGTAAACGGGCCCCATTGAGGAGCCTCGTCCGTTCGCTAGACCACGCTTTCGCGTCAGCGTTGGTTGTTGTGCCCAACACTGTCAGACATCCTTTTGCTCTTGCACTCTTCTCCGGGTTCCCGACCCGGATGAGGATATCTTCGGGCGCGCTCGATATCTTTTCGAGCGCGTACCGCCCCAGTCAAACTGCCCGGC
>JBDGTB010000115.1:0-21402 GCA_042217235.1 Haloferacaceae archaeon
ATCGGCTCTTTGAGCGGCACGTCGCCGATGTTGGGCCCCTTGACGAGCTCGTCGTCGACGGCCTCGTCGGGCGCGATGAGGTCTGAGCCGCCGGTGCCGACGTAGCGCTCCGGCAGCTCCCGTCCGGGCGCCGCGAGGTCGTCCAGCTCGTCGACCAGGTCCCGCGGGTCGACGATCTCGCCGGCGAGCGCGGCCGCGGCCGCGGTCTCCGGCGAGCAGAGGTAGACGCTGTCCTCCTCCATTCCCGAGCGCCCCTCGAAGTTCCGGTTGAACGTCCGGAGGCTCACGGAGTCGGAGGCCGGCACGTGTCCGGCGCCGATGCAGGCGCCACAGGTCGCCTCGGAGAAGTTGACGCCGGCGGCCATCAGCTCGGCCGTCCAGCCCTCGCGGGTCAGCATCTCGCCGGCCTGCTTCGACCCCGGGGCGACGACCGCGTCCGTTCGCTTCGCGACCTCGCGGTCCGCAAGCATCTTCGCCACGGGGAGCAGGTCCTCGTAGGCGCCGTTCGTACACGAGCCGAACACCACCTGGTCGACCGCCGTACCGGCCACCTCGCGGACCGGGACGACGTTGTCGGGCATCGACGGCGTGGCGACCAGCGGCTCGATCTCCGAGAGGTCGACGACGATCTCCTCGTCGTACTCGGCGTCCTCGTCGGGCCGGACCTCGACGTAGTCCTCCTCGCGACCCAGCCGCGAGAGGAAGTCACGCGTCTCCTCGTCGGTCGGGAAGATGGAGGTCGTCGCGCCGAGCTCCGTCCCCATGTTGGTGATCGTCGTCCGCTCGGGGACGGTGAGCGTCTCGACGCCGGGGCCGGTGTACTCGAACACCTTGCCGACGCCGCCTTTCACCGACAGGCGACGGAGCAGCTCGAGGATGACGTCCTTCGCGGTCGACCACTCGGGCAGCTCGCCCTCCAGCCGGACGTTCACGACCTCCGGCATCTCCAGGTAGTAGGCGCCGCCGCCCATCGCGACGGCGATGTCGAGCCCGCCCGAGCCGATGGCTAGCTGGCCGAGCCCGCCCGCGGTCGGGGTGTGCGAGTCCGCGCCGAGCAGCGTCTTGCCCGGCGTGACGAAGTTCTCCTTGTGGACCTGGTGGAGGATGCCGGTGCCCGGCCGGGCGAAGTACGCGCCATACGTGCCCGCCGCGCTCCGGAGGAACCGGTGGTCGTCGGCGACCTTGAAGTCGGGCTGGTAGGTCTGGTGGTCGCAGAACTGGCCGGCCACCTCGACCTGCACTTCGTCGAGGTCGAGCGCCTCGAACTGGAGCCACGCCATCGTCCCCGTGAGGTCGTGGGCGATGGTCTGGTCGATCTCGATCCCGATCTCCTCGCCGGGCTCGAGGTCGCCCTCGACGAGGTGGTCGTCGAGGATCTTCTCGGTGAGCGTCAGTCCCATGCCCGTCACCCTCACTCGACGGCTATTAAGTCGTCGTGGTTTCGCGCCGGCCGGCGGCCGTCGCTCGCCCGCGCCGCGGCGCCGTCGTGTGGGGTCGCCCGCTCGCGAACCCGGACGCCGCTGACCGTCTCGGTGGCGTCGTCGACGACGACGGCGTCCCCGGGGACCGACGGGAGGCGCTCACGGAGCGTCCCGTCGAGGTAGGTCGGTACCGCCGCGGCGAGGGCCTCCACGTCCCGTTCGGCCGTCAGCCGGTGGGCGACGAGCAGGTCGGCCTGGGACACCGCCACGTCGGGGAGCACGCCGGGTCGCTGCGTGGCGGCGACGAGACCGACCCCGGGTGCCCGACCGCGAGTGAGAAGCGTCCGGAGCGCCGCCGCCGCCGTCCCGTCGAAGGCGACGTGCGCCTCGTCGACGAGCAGCCAGGGGAGGCGGTCGACCCGACCGTCGACGCGAGCGTCGTAGAGCGCGCGGGCCACCGCGCCCACCACGGCGTTCGTCGGCGCGGGATCGACCCCGGCGAGGTCGAGGACGGTCGCCTCCCCGCCCGCGAGCGCCGACGCGTCGAGGCCGTCCGGGTCGAAGACGCCCCACGACGCCGCCAGCCGGAGGTGGTTCCCGGCCGCCCGGCGGGTCGCCCGGTCGGCGTCGGCGTTCGCGACGGTCGAGCGCATCCCGTCGAGCGTGTCCGCGGCGCTCGCGGCCCGCCAGACGAGCCCTCCGACCGCCCCCGTCGTATCGAGGTCGAACAGCTCCGGCCACGCGGACGCGGGGATCGCGTCCGCGCGAACGGTCGGGGACGTGACGACCCGGGCGGGGGCGGGGTCGCCGTCGGCGTCGCGGGCGAGGCCGGCGAGCGCTCCCATCGGGTCGACGACGACCGGCGCGACGCCGGCGGCGCGCGCGCCCCCCTCGGCGAGCACGCCGAGCGTGTACGACTTGCCGTACCCCCGCTTCCCGACGACGAGCGCGGCGTGTGGCCGGTCGAGGTCGACGCCGACCGGCGCGCCGTCGCTCCCGTCGCTCGCCCGGTACCGGCCGAGCCGTCCGACCGGTCCCGTCTCGTCGTCGCTCCGTCCCAGCACGTGCATCGACGGCGCTGGTCCCCCGATCCCAGATGAACCCCCGGACGAGGGTTGAAGGGCGGGGACGGGACCACCGCCACCGTGTTCGACGCCATCCGCGCGCTCCGACGCGACGAACGGGCGATCGAGGGGCTACCGATCCGGCTTGTCATCGCGCTGGTCGTCGGCGTCGCCAGCCTGAGCGTCATGCTCAACATGCTGTCTGGGGTACAGGGGCTGACGACGACGGAGCTCGACGTCCGCCCGTCGCCGGAGGTCACCCAGCCGGGGAGCACCGACCTCTCGGTGACGGTGGTCGGCACCGACGGGGCACCGGTCGCCGGGGCGACGGTCGTGGTGAAAGCCGGCAGCGCGACGCTCGACGGCGTGGCGACCGCCACCACGGGCGAGAAGGGGACCGCGACGGTCGCCGTAGCGCCGGCGCTCCGCTCGAACCAGCAGGAGGGGACGCTCGTGATCGAGGTGAAGCCGCCGGCCGGCGGGGGCTACCGCGACCGGCGGGGCAACACGAAGGTGCTGGTCGTGCGCGGCTAGCCGACGCCCCGGGCGGGGCCGCCCTTTCCCACTGACTGGAAACGAGCGCTCCCGCTATTTTGTCCCCCACCGAGGGACGAAGACATGGCCGACCGGAACGGCAACCCCCGACGACAGTTCCTCCGACTCACGAGCGCGGCGACGATCGTGGGTCTCGCCGGTTGTTCGGGCAACGGCGGCGGCGGAAACAGCGGCGCCACCAGTGGCGGTGGCGGCGGCAACGGCCGGGGGTTGGGGCCCGTCCCGGAAGAGTACGCGACGGCGACCGCCCAGGGCGGGATGCAGCGCGACCCGGACAGCCTCCAGACCAAGCGGGCGCTGAACTACCAGTCGTCGCCGAACAACGGGCAGCAGTGTTCCGGCTGCAAGTACTACATCCCGGACAAGAACGGCGACGGGCTCGGGGCGTGCACCCTCGTCGAGGGCAAGATCGAACCCACGGGGTGGTGCGTGAGCTACGTCGCACAGGGGTGACTCCGGCGGCGACCGACTGCCGGCGGACCGGACCGCGCTCGCTCGAACGGCCGGTTCGGCGCACGACGTCGCCCGGCGCGACGGGAGGACGGCCCGGGTCGCGCCTCAATCCAGTCGCTCGTAGGCGCGGGCGGCGTCGAGGACGGCCTGGTCGGCGCCGGTCGGGCCGATGAACTGGAGGCCGACGGGGAGGCCGTCGGACTCCCCGCAGGGGAGGACGGCGCTGGGGTGGCCCGTGAGGTTCGTCGGATGCGTGACCCAGTTCACCGGCGGCGTGACGCCCCGCTCGAACCCGTCGAGCTCCAGCGCCGTGGTCGGCGTTCCGGGGGCGGCGATCACGTCGACGTCCGCGAGCGCGTCGTCGAACCCGGCCGTCAGCGCCGCCCGGAGGTTCCGCGCCCGGGCGTAGTGGTAGCCGTCGCGCGCGACGGTCAGGTACGCGCCGAGCGCGAGCATCTCCTTGACGTTCGCGCCGAGCGACGCGCCCGAGGCGCGCCGGACCCGCCCGAGCGCCGCGACGAGCGAGGGGACGGTCTCCCCTCGGCGCCACAGGCCCGCCGCGCTGGTCGCCAGCTCCGCGGCGAACTCGGCGGGCGCGATCCCCCACCACGCCTGCCGGGAGTGGGTGAGCGCCGGGATCTCGACCTCCCGGACCGCGGCGCCGGCGTCGGCGAGGTCGTCGAGCGCGCCCCGGACGGTCGCCTCGACGGCGTCGCTGGTGTGCCGGTCGAAGAAGCCGGCCGCCCAGCCGACCGTCAGGTCCCCGGCGTCGGCGCCGAGCCGATCCGGGTCGATCGGGGCCACGTCGGCCGGTCCCGCGTCGGCGATGGCCGCGAGGCCGCGCGTCGCCGTCTCGACGTCCGGCGCCAGCGTCCCGACGTGGTCCATCGAAAACGCGAGCGGGACGACGCCGTGGAGGGGGACGCGGCCGTAGGTGGGCTTCACCCCGACGATGCCGCAGTAGCTGGCGGGGATCCGGACGCTGCCGCCGGTGTCGGTGCCGAGCGCGAGGTCGACCTCGCCGGCCGCGACGGCCGCGGCGCTGCCCGCCGAGGACCCCCCGGCGACGTGGCCGGGGGCGACGGGGTTCTCGGTCGGGCCGAACGCGCTCGTCTCGGAGGTCGGACCGAACGCGAACTCGTCCATGTTCGTCTTCCCGACGAGCCGCGCGCCGGCGTCGAGCAGCCGGTCGACGACCGCGGCGTGGTCGCCCGGGACCACGCCCTCCATCGCGTGCGAGCCACAGGTCAGCTCGACGCCGCGGACGCAGGTGTTGTCCTTCACGGCCACGTCGAGGCCCGCGAGGGGGCCGCCGTCGCCACGGGCGAGTTCGAACCGGGTGATCCAGGCGTTCCGCGGGTCGTCGGCCGCCGCCCGGGTGGGCGGCGCGTCGAACGTCTCGCTCGCGGTCGACCGCGCCCCCTCGACGTCGGTCGACGCCGCCTCCAGCTCCTCGTAGATGCTCGCGAGCGTGTTCAGGCGGTCCGCGGCGTCGGCGACCTCGTCGGGCCCGAACGCGACGCCGACGCGGTCGGCGAGCCGCGCGACGTCCTCCTCGGTCACGGGTCTGAAGCGGGTCATCCACCCGGCCTTTCCGGAGTGGCCGACATAAACCCCGCCCGGCGCCGGGAGTCGGTGCGGCGCTGACGGGTGGGTTCGACCCGGAACGTGCTGGCCCGGAGGCGTGTTCGAGCCGAACGACGCACCCGAACGGGGGCGTTCGACCGGCGAACGCCGGTCCGGGCGGAACCGGTCGGACCGAAAGAATGAGTAGACGGTCCGCGGACACGCAACGCACGGATGCTCCACGACGCGACCGAGCGAAACGAGGAGTTTCGCCGCCTCGTCGAGGCGGACGACATCCTCGTCGTCCCGGGATGTTACGACCCGCTGTCGGCGAAGATCCTGGAGAAACAGGGGTTCGACGCCGTCTACATGTCGGGCGCCGGCGTCTCGAACACGAAACTCGGGCTCGCCGACCTCGGGCTCACCACGTACTCCGAGATGGTCGACCGGGTCGGCTACATCGCCGACGCCGTCTCGGTGCCGGTGTTCTCCGACGCCGACACCGGCTTCGGGAACCCGCTCCACGTCCGGCGGACGGTGAAGGGGTACGAGCGGGCCGGCGCCTCCGCGCTCCACATCGAGGACCAGTCGTTCCCGAAGAAGTGTGGCCACTTCGACGACAAGTCGGTCGTCCCGGTCGACGAGATGATCCCGAAGATCGAGGCCGCCGTCGACGCCCGCACCGACGAGGCCTTCACCGTCGTCGTCCGGACGGACGCCCGCGCCGTCCACGGGATCGACGAGGCGATCGATCGCGCCCGTGCGTACAAGGACGCCGGCGCCGACGTCATCTTCCCGGAGGCCCCGCGTGACACCGACGAGATGCGGGAGTACTGCGAGAAGATCCCCGGTCCGACGATGGCGAACATGGTCGAGTACGGCAAGACGCCGCTGTGCTCCGCCGCCGAACTCGAGGAGATCGGCTACGACCTCGTGATCTTCCCGAACTCGCTGCTCCGGTCCGCGATGGTGGCGATGACCGAGACCGCCGAGCACCTCCACGAGACGGGGGAGGTCTCCGACATCCTCGACCGCATCGCGTCGTTCGAGCTGCGCAACGACCTGACCGACTACGACGAGCTGATGGACCTCGAAGCGGAGTACAGCTAGTCGCCGTCGGACGGCTCGACGTAGTAGGACTCCGCACCGCCGGCGTCGAGGATGGACTGCACCGGCTCGTCGAACGGCTCGAAGGCGTACGACTCGCCGGCCGTGAGGTTCCGGACCTCGCCGGCCGCGCGGTCGATCTCGAGTTCGTCGCCCTCCTCGATCCGCTCGATGTCCGCGAGCGCGCAGGTGATCGGCGGGAGGCCCTGGTTGACGGCGTTCCGCCGGAAGATGCGGCTGTAGGAGGCGGCGACGACGGCGTCGATCCCGGCCTCCTTCAGGGCGATCGCGGCGTGTTCACGCGAGGAGCCGATGCCGAAGTTCGTCTCCGCGACGACCACGTCGCCCGGGTCGACCTTCTCGGCGAACTCGGGGTCCGCCGGCTCCATCACGTGCGTCGCGTACTCCGACGGCTCCAGGTGGGCGTACTTCCAGGGGATGATCACGTCGGTGTCCACGTCCGTCCCGAATCGCCACGCGGCGCCCCGGACGACCCCCTCTTCGGTCATCTCGCCGACACCTCCCGCGGGTCCGCGATCTCGCCGTCGAGCGCCGACGCGGCGGCGACGGCGGGCGACCCGAGGTAGATCTCGGAGTCGCGGTGGCCCATCCGTCCCCGGTAGTTCCGCGTGTTGGTCGCCAGACAGCGCTCGCCCGGGCCGAGCACGCCCTCGTACCCGACACAGACGCTGCAGTAGTTGGACATGACCCGGGCGCCCGCCTAGACGAGCGTGTCCAGGTAGCCGGCCGCGGACGCCCGCTTGCGGATCTCGTCGCTCGCGGGGGTCACGATGAGGCGGACGTCGGGGTCGACCTCCTCGCCCTCGAGTAGCTCGGCGGCCACGCGGAGGTCGTCGAGCATCCCGTTCGCACACGAGCCGATGAACACCTGGTCGAGGTCGGTCCCCGCCGCCGTCGTCACGTCGTGGACGTTGCTCGGCGAGTGGGGGTACGCGACCTTGGGTCCGACGTCCGAGACGTCGATCCGGTGGGCCGTGTAGTCGGCGTCGTCGTCGGTCTCGTACACCTCGTAGGGCTCGGTCACCTTCGGGTCGAGGTACTCCGATCGCAGGCGCTCGTCCGGCTCGATGTACGTCGCCATCGCGCCCATCTCGACGGCCATGTTGCAGAGCGTCTGTCGCCCGTCGAGCCCCATCTCCCGGACCGTCTCGCCGGTGTACTCGATCGTCTGGTTCCGGGCGAAGTAGTCGGTCTCCTGGCCGAACCGTTCGAGGATGTGAAAGCCGACGTCCCGCGGCGTGACGCCGTCGGCGAGGTCGCCCGTGAGCGTGAACTGTCTGGTCTCGGGCACTTCGAGCCAGATCTCCCCCGCGTTCCAGATCGCGGCCGTGTCCGTCGGGCCGACGGTCGTCGCGAACGCGCCCAGCGCGCCGGCAGTCGGGGTGTGCGAGTCGGGGCCCGCCATCACCGCCCCCGGGCGGGCGTTGCCGAGCGTCCGCCAGGCCTGGTGTTTGATCCCCACCTCGACGACGTCCATCCCCTTCTCGTCGGCGTACTCGTGGACGGCCCGGACCTGCTCGGCCTGGCTCTCGTTCGTCGGGTTCGGGGTGTGGTCGACCATGAACATGGCCCTGTCCGTGTCCCACACCTCGCCGCCGAACTGCTCGAACAGCTCCCGGAAGATGTTCAGCTGGGTCTCGTGGACCCACGAGACGTCGATCTCGGCCTCCACGATGTCGCCTGCCCGGACCGATCCCTCGTCGCTCGCGGCCGCGAGGATCTTCTCGCTCGCCGTGCTCGCCATAGCGCCCCGACTGTGAGCACCCGCATAAAGTCTTGGCCGACCGCCCGCGCTTCCGCCGCCCCCGAATTTAAGTCCCGCCTCGCGCACTCGGGGGCATGCGCCGTGAGACCGGGCGCTGGGAGTACCTCCTGCTCGTGCTCGGGGGGCTCGCGTACACCTGTTACACGTTCGTGTGGTTCTCCCTGCCCGCGCTGCTCTCGCCGGTGATCGCGGAGTTCGGCCTGACGACGACGCAGGCGGGGGTCATCGTCGGCGCAGTCCCGCTGATGTACGTCCCGCTCGGCCTCGTCAGCGGGCTGCTCATCGACCGCATCGGCTCGCGGACCGCCATCGGAGTCGGCCTCGCCGGCTTCGGCGTCGTCCAGGTCGTCCGCGGCCTCGCGGGGGGGTTCGTCGGCCTGCTCGTGCCGACCCTGCTGCTCGGCGTGCTCGGCACGGGCATCACGTTCGGACTGCCGAAGCTCGTCTCCGAGCTCTTCCCCTCGGAGCGCACCGGCACGATGTCGTCGGTGTACCAGGTCGGGTCGTCGCTCGGTCCGATGGCGGCGTTCGGCCTCTCCCGTCCGGTGCTCGAACCGTTCTTCGGCGGGTGGCGGCCCGTCTTCCTCGCGAGCGGGGTCGTCGTCCTCGCGTACGCCGTGGTCTGGGCGGTCGCGGCCACGCTCTACTCGCGCACCGGGGACGCCAACTGGCACATCGAGGACGAGGGGGAGGAGGAGCGCGCGTTCACTCTCGACTCGGCGCGCGAGGACGTCGCCCGACTCCTCTCTCACCGCGACATGCTCCTGCTCGTCCTCGTCGGGACCATGTACCTCTTCGTCAACCACGGGCTCCGGGGGTGGCTCGCGGTCATCCTGGAGGGGACCGGGATCTCGCCCGGGGTCGCCGGGCTCGTCACCAGCCTGCTGGTCGCCGCCCAGATCGCGGGGACGGTGACGATCCCGCCGCTCTCGGACCGCTGGAGCCGGCGGCGGGCCGCCCTCGCGGGCTGTGGCCTCCTCTGTACGGTCGGGACGGCCGGACTCCTGCTCGGCCCGGGGTCGCTCCCCGGCGTGGTCCTGGTCGTGTGGATCACGGGGATGGGCCTCGGCGGCCTCTCGCCGATGATCAAGACGATCCCGATCGAGATGGACGGGATCGGGACGGCGCTGACGGCGACGGCGGTGAGCTTCGTCTACGCGGTCGGCGAGATCGGCGGGTTCGGCGGCCCGTTCGTCATCGGCTCGGTCCGCGACGTGACGGGGTCGTTCGAGGCCGGCCTCGCCGTGCTGGTCGTCGCCAGCGTCGTCATCGTCGGCGCGAGCGCCTCGATGACCCACGTCGACTGAGCGACGCGACCGGGTTCGTGGCTCCCGCCGCCGTCCCGGCCTCAGCCGTAGGGGAGCGTCGGCGGCGAGAACGACGCGTCCCGGTCGACGGCGGGCCAGCCGAGCAGGAGGGCCGTCGGCACGCCCGGAATCTGGAGGTAGAGCAGCGGGACGCCGTTCACCGCTCCGGGGAGGCCGACGGCGGTCACGACCCCCAGGGGGTCCCCGAAGGTGAGGCCGACGGTCAGCCTGACGGAGTGAAACACCAGCAGCCAGGCGAACGCACACGCCGACACGACGACGGGCACCGCGAGCACGAGGGCGAGGGCGACCAGGTGGCCGACCGACCGCCCGAGACACCGAACCGGCGCGACGGCGGCGCTGAGCACCCTGGCGACGGTCTGAGCGACGCTGTCCATGCTCCGAACGTGTCGTGTCAGACGAGATATCCCACGGGCAGGGTTCGCGCCGGGCGTCGACGGGCGGCGGCCGCGATCCACGAACGCGCCGGGCGGCGTCGGGACCCTCCTCCGACGCGGACCTTATATGCAATCATATTAGACATACGATTAATATTTGTGGGTGGGGCTCCGAGTCCGGTCCATGCCCCACGGCGAAGACGTCGAACACGCGAACGACCCGGAAAGCACGTCCACCTACGAGTGCCTGCAGTGTGGCGCCATCGTCGAATCGAAGACCCACCCCGGAACCTGCGAGTGCGGCGGCGAGTTCCAGAACCGCGCGAAGTCGCTCGAGTAACTCCCGTCCACGTCGCATGGGGTCAGACACCCGATCGAAGTCCGACGGCGACCGGTCGCGCGGGCAGGCGTCCGAATCGGCCCTCGAAACCGCCCGCACGCAGCTCACCCGGGCGGCCAGCCACCTCGACATCGACCAGCGGATCGTCACTCGACTGAGCCACCCGACGGCCGTCCACGAGGTCTCCGTTCCGCTCGAGCGCGACGACGGCACCGTCGAGGTGTACCGGGGGTATCGCGCACACCACGACAGCGTCCGTGGCCCCTACAAAGGGGGCCTCCGCTATCACCCCGACGTCACGCGCGACGAGTCGGTCGGGCTGGCCATGTGGATGACCTGGAAGTGCGCCGTCATGGACCTGCCGTTCGGCGGCGCGAAGGGCGGCGTCGTCGTCGACCCCAAGGATCTGAGCGAGGCCGAGACCGAGCGACTGACGCGCCGGTTCACCAACGAGATCCGCAACGTCATCGGCCCCATGACCGACATCCCCGCGCCGGACCTCGGGACCGACGCCCAGACCATGGCCTGGATCATGGACGCCTACAGCGTCGAGGAGGCCGAGACGACGCCGGGCGTGGTGACCGGGAAGCCGCCGGTCGTCGGCGGGAGCGAGGGTCGTGCGGAGGCGCCCGGCCGGAGCGTGGCGATCGTCACCCGGGAGGCCTGCGAGTACTACGACCGCCCGCTCGCGGAGACGACCGTCGCCGTCCAGGGCTTCGGGAGCGTCGGGGCCAACGCCGCCCGCCTGCTCGACGAGTGGGGGGCGACCGTCGTGGCCGTCAGCGACGTGAACGGGGCGGCCTACGACCCGGAGGGCCTCGACACCGACGCCATCCCGTCACACGAGGAGGAACCGGAGGCCGTCACGGACCACGCCGCGGACACCATCGGCAACGAGGCGCTGCTCGCCCTCGACGTCGACGTCCTGGTCCCCGCGGCGGTCGGGAACGTCGTCACCGCGGCGAACGTCGACGACGTCCGGGCCGACCTGCTCGTCGAGGGCGCCAACGGCCCCGTGACGACCGACGCCGACGCGGCCCTCGCCGAGCGCGGCGTGCCGGTGATCCCGGACATCCTGGCGAACGCGGGCGGCGTGACCGTGAGCTACTTCGAGTGGCTCCAGGACATCAACCGCCGGTCCTGGTCGCGGGAGACGGTGAACGAGGAGCTGACCGCCGAGATGCGCGCCGCGTGGGACGCCGTGTCGACCGAGTTCGAGGCGCGCGACGTGACCTGGCGGGAGGCGGCCTACATCGTGGCGCTCTCACGGATCGCCGACGCACACGAGTACCGGGGCCTCTGGCCGTGATCGGGTTCCGCGCCTGACGGGTCGGTCGGCGTCGTCCCGGGCTCGACGGCGCGCCCGAGCCCGCGTTCGCGGTCGCGCGACCGCTCGGCCCGCGACGCGCTTCCCAGTCCCGTGGAATCGTCGAACCCCACTCGGTGGCGGGCGACCCACCTCCATACATGACGCTGGTCGTTCCGTTCGACGGGTCCGAGCTCGCCGAGGCGGCGCTCGTTCGCGCGACCGAGTTCGGGACCGTCTTCGACGAGGACGTGCTGGCGGTCAGCGTCGTGCCGCGACGGAACGCCAGCTACGCGAGAGAGCACGGCCGGATCGAGCCGGGCGAACCGTTCGACGTGGCGGCCGTCGTCTCGCAGCTACACGAGCAGGTGACGGACCTGGCACCGAGCGCCGACTTCCGGCACTACGTCGTCGACCGACACGCACCGCCCGGAACGATCGCACAGCGCGTGCGGCGGGTCGCGCGGGACGAGGGCGCCGCGATGGTGTTCGTCGGCAGCGAGAACGCCGGCCACATGGTCGCGGGCGTCAGCAGCGTCGGCGAGGGGATCGCGAGCGACGACGCCTACGACGTGGTCATCGTCCGCCACCGGAGCCCCGCCAAGGTCGCCACGCTCGAGAACACCTCCCCGTATCGCCCGCCGAAGTCGGAGTTCTACCTGCCGGAGTAGATCGCGCCGGACGCCCCCGCGCACCCCGCCCGCGCCGGACGCCCGGCGCTCCCGTTCCCGTCACGGCCGTGCCGGTCGGCCGCGTCGACGAGCGTCGCCGCGGGCGGAAGGTTCTTACCGTGGCACACCATACCACGGCCCGACGGAGGTGGTGATACGGTCACGCGACCCACACGCCCACACCGACGACTGCACCGACGTCCGACCGCTCCCGCTTTTCGTTCGCTGTCCCGTCGCGCGACCGCACGGCCCGACGTTCGCGACCCGGTAGCGCCGCGACCGGGCCAGCGATCCGGCTGGTGGGCTTAACAGGCGGGTCGACGTATCGCCCGCCATGAGTGACCGGAACGACGCCGGGGCGGTTCCGTCGGACGCCGAGATCGCCCGCGCGGCGACGCGTCGCCCGATCGAGGACGTGGGCGCCGACCTCGGGCTCGACCCCGTCGACCTCGAACGGCGGGGCGACGGGGTGGCGAAGGTGACCCGGGACGCCGTCAGCCGGGTGCTCGACCGGCCCGCCGACGGCAGGCTGGTGCTGGTCACGGCGATGACGCCGACGCGTCGGGGCGCGGGCAAGACGGTGACGACGGTCGGCCTCGGGCAGGCGCTCTCGCGGCTCGGCGCGACGAACGCCGTCGCGGTCCGCGAGCCGTCGCTGGGGCCCGTGTTCGGGATGAAAGGCGGCGCCGCGGGCGGCGGCTACAGCCAGGTGCTCCCGATGGAGGCGATCAACCTCCATTTCACGGGTGACATCCACGCCGTGACGGCGGCCCACAACCTCGTCGCGGCGGCGGTCGACGCGAGCCGTCACCACGGCGACCCGCTCGACGTCGACGCCGACCGCGTGGTCTGGGAGCGGGCGCTCGACGTCAACGACCGGGCGCTCCGCGGGACCGTCGTCGGGCTCGGCGGGCCGGTCAACGGCCCGCCGCGCGAGGAGGCGTTCCGCATCACCGCCGCGTCAGAGCTGATGGCGATCCTCTGTCTGTCGACGGACGTCGCCGACCTCCGGCGCCGCGTCGCCCGGGCGGTCGTCGCCTACGACGCGGCCGGCGACCCGGTGACCGTCGCGGACCTCGAGGTCGCCGGCGCGGTCACCGCGCTGTTGAAGGACGCGCTCCGGCCGAACCTCGTCCAGACGGTCGAGGGGACGCCGGCGTTCGTCCACGGCGGCCCGTTCGCCAACATCGCGACCGGGACGAACTCCGTGCTGGCCGACCACCTCGGCCTCCGGCTCGCAGACTACCTCGTCACCGAGGCGGGGTTCGGGGCCGACCTCGGCGCCGAGAAGTTCGTCGACGTCGTCGCGCGCCGGGGGCTCGAACCGGACGCGACCGTCGTCGTCGCCACCGTCGACGCCCTGCGGAAACACGGCGCGCCGGCGGTCGAGGACGCCGACTCCCTCGCGGCCGTGCGCGCCGGGCTCGCGAACCTCGACCACCACGTCGACGTCCTCCGGTCGATGGGCCTGCCGGTCGTCGTCGCGGTCAACCGCTTCCCGACCGACGCGGACGCGGCGGTCGAGGCCGTCCGCGACCACTGTGCCGACCGCGACGTGCCAGCGGCCGTCTCGACGGTCCACCGCGACGGCGGCGAGGGCGGCCGCGACCTCGCGCGCCTGGTGACGGCGGCGGCCGAGTCGGACGCCGCGGAGCTCCGGCCCGTCTACCCGCTCGAAGACTCCATCGCCGAGAAGCTCCGGGCGGTCGCGACGCAGGTGTACGGCGCCGACGGAGTGGAGTTCACCGCGTCCGCCCGCGAGGACCTCGACCGCGTCGAGTCGCTGGGATTCGGCGACCTGCCGGTGTGCGTCTCGAAGACGCCGCTGTCGCTCTCGGACGACCCCGACCGACTCGGCGTCCCCGAGGGCTGGACCCTGACGGTCCGCGAACTCGTCCCCTCGGCCGGCGCCGGGTTCGTGGTGGCGCTGACCGGCGACGTCATGACCATGCCCGGCCTGCCGGCCGACCCGGCCGCGACCGGGATCGACGTCGACGACGACGGGACCGTCCACGGGCTGTACTGAATCCCGGTTCGACCCGGGTTCGGCCCGGGGCCGTCGTGCAACTGGACGAACCAGTTGGGGTGCTTTCTTTGGGGCCGGCTGTCCCGGGGTACACATGACGGACTTCGACGTCCTCGTGGTCGGCGGTGGAACGGGCAACAACGTGGCCGCGGCGGCGGCCGACGCCGGGCTGGAGACGGCGCTGGTCGAGCCGGGCCCGCTCGGCGGGACGTGTCTCAACCGGGGCTGTAACCCCTCGAAGATGCTGATCCAGGCCGCCAACGCGGTCAATCACGTTCGCGAGGCCGAGCGGTTCCACGTCGACGCCACGCTCGACGGCGTCGACCACGCCGCCGCCGTCGACGAGATGGACGACCTGCTCGGCGGCCTCGCCGAGGGCATGGAGGCGAGCTACCGCGAGAAGGAGAACCTCACGCTGTTCACGGAGCGCACGGAGTTCGTCGACGAGCGGACGGTCCGCCTCGACGGCGAGGCCGTCACGGCCGAGAAGGTGGTCGTCGCCGCCGGGAGCCGCCCGCTCGTGCCGCCGATCGACGGGCTCGACGACGTGGACTACCTCACGAGCCGGGACGCCCTGTACCTCCGCGAGCCCCCCGAGAGCCTCGTGGTCCTCGGCGGCGGCTACATCGCCGTCGAGCTGGGCTACGTCTTCGAGGCGATGGGGACCGACGTGACCATCGTCGAGATGATGGACTCGCTGGTCCCCCGCGAGGACGGCGACGTCGCCGCGGCGTTCACCGACATCGCGGCCGAGCGCCACGAGGTGTACACCGGCCACCGGGCGACGGCCGTCGAGGAGGCGGGCGAGGGGTACGCCGTCCACGCGGAGACCGACGCCGGCGAGGAGACGACCGTCGAGGGCAGCGAGGTGCTGGTCGCGCTGGGCCGGCGCCCGAACAGCGACACGCTCGACCTCGGCGCCGCGGGCATCGAGACGGACGACCGGGGGTTCGTCGAGACCAACGAGTACCTGGAGACCACCGCCGAGAACGTCTGGGCGCAGGGCGACATCGCGGGCAACGCCCTGTTCAAACACGCCGGCGACTACGAGACCGAGCACACGATCGCGAACGTCGTCCACGGCGAGCGGCGGGCGGTCGACCTCTCGGCGATGCCCCACGCGATCTTCACCGAGCCACAGATCGCCGGCGTCGGGGCGACCGAGGACGAACTCGACGACGAGGGGACCGAGTACGTCGTCGGCCGCGCAGAGTACGCCGACTCGGCGATGGGTCGGGCGAAGAAGCTGGAGGACGGGTTCGTGAAGGTGCTCGCGGCCCCGGACGGCGAGGTCCTCGGCGCGCACGCCATCGGCCACGAGGCCTCGACGCTGCTGCACGAGGCCGTCCTCGCGATGCGCGCCGGCGTGACCGTCGACGAAGTCGCCGGGACGATCCACGCCCACCCGACGCTGAGCAAGGTCGTCGCGGCGGCGTTCCGGGACGTGGAGGCCTGAGGACGGACGCGGCGGTCGCTCGGCGGCGTTCCCGTGGTCGGGCGCCCCGCTCCACGCGGCTTCGAGCCGGTCGGCGACGAACGCCCGCGTCCGGGGCCACACCCCGTCGTCCCCGACGCCGCGTGTCGACGCGCGACGGCTACGTGCAGTCGGTCTTGCAGTCGTAGGACCTGCTGTAGATCCAGTACCCCCGTCCGGTCCCCGAGGTCAGCCTGGCGTAGTCCAGGGAGAGGGAGGGGTTCGCGTCGCGGTCGAGGCTCTCCACGAACTGCCACCGCCCCTCCCGCGCCGATGCGGTCACGCGATACTCCCAGACGTGGATGGACTCGGAGTTCACCTCGATCGCGTACGACCCCGGGACCGCGTCGGTGCGCGGTGGTTCCCTCGCTCCCGTGTCGGCCCTGTCCATACGCGACGGTCGTCGGACGACGGCATCAATGTACACCGGGCTCGTCGGTCGGGCACAACAGCGAGTGGGATTTATACGATCGCGGGAGTCCCGGGACCGTGTCCCCGAGACGAGGGCGCACCTCGGACCGTACGGTGCGCCGACCGTCGTCGCGTCCGGGCTGTGCTCGCGGCGGGGCGCGTCGACGGTGTCACGGACGAAAGCGGGCCGCGCTCGACGCACGGACGTCCGGCATCGTCGTTCCCGCGCGGTGGTGAGTCCCGTCCCGGTCGCGTGCCACGGGGGGTTCGGTGGACGGGACGGGACCCGCGCGTGTGACGCTAGGCTTTTTTCATGATCGACATCGATCCTCATGGGACATGGCCCGGAGCGAGCGGTCCGCGGACGAGGGCGCGTCGGACGGGAGCCAGCCGGTCGACGTCGGCGACGGACCGGTCGTCGACACGGACGTCCACGTGGGTCGGGGGATCGGCCTCGAGGACGTCGCGTCGCGACTGGACGAACCCCACCGCAGTCGCGTCCACGACGCCTCCCACGGGGTGTTCCCCTCGAGCGCGTGGGACCGCGAGATGGCGGGCAAGATCCCCCGCCGGCAGTTCGCGGGGGCCGACGAGCTCGTCGAGCAGCTCTGTGACAAGCTCGGGGTCGACTACCCGATCCTCAACACCACGTCGCGCATCCCGAAGCTGCCCGACGAGGAGTTCGCGGTCGCGCTGATGCGCGCGTACAACGACGTGCTGGTCGAGGAGTTCCTCGACGAGTACGACGCGTTCCGCGGCCTCCTGACGGTCGCGACCCAGCGCCCCGAGGCGGCCGCCGCGGAGGTCGACCGCCTCGGCGACGAGGACCAGGTCGTGGGGCTCTACGTCGCCACCGGCGGGCCGATGTACCCGCTCGGGGACCCCCGCTACGACGTGCTCTACGAGGCCGCCGCCGAGCACGACCTCACGGTCGCCTACCACGGCCACGCCGGGGCGTTCATGACCGACTTCCCCCGGCAGAACCAGGCGGTGTCGAACTTCTTCACGATCCACCCGCTCGCGCACGCGTGGGACCAGATGCTCACGGTGGCGAGCCTGCTCGGCAACGGGACGCCCGCGAAGTTCCCCGACCTGAACTTCGCCTTCCTCGAGGCCGGACTGGGCTGGTTCGCCTACATGATGTTCCGGTACAACAAGGAGTACCGGATGCGCCGGAGCGAGGTGCCGCTGCTCGATCGGTCGCCCGAGGAGTGCATGCGCGACCAGTTCTACGTCGCCACCCAGCCCCTGGAGGAGCCCGACGACCCCGCGGACCTCCGGCACGTCATCGAGGCCGTCGGCACCGAGAACATCATGTTCTCGACTGACTACCCCCACTGGGACTTCGACAACCCCGAGACGGTCGCCGCCCAGTACGGCGCGGCGTTCTCCGAGGCGGAGCGCCGACGGGTGCTCGCGGGCAACGCCGCCGAGGCGTTCGGAATCGACCTGTGAGGATCCGGGACCGTCTCCACGGCTGCAGCCGTGGACCTTCCGGGTGGAGTGGCTGCCACACCGGTCCTCGCGGCGTTTCGACTGGAGGCGGGCTATCTCCCCGCCGGTGTCGCGGACGCGGACGAGTGGACACGGAACTCCGCGTGTCGCCCGAAGCACACTGTCGAGTCGGTGAAAACGGGACTCGACGGCGCCGAATGGCCAAACGCGTCGTAGCGCGTGAATTGCTCGGCCGTGCTGTCGCTCGGACCTCCCGTTCGCGGGTTGGCTTCCGGTCGCACCGCGTCAGTCGTCTTCGGCGGCGGGGTCCGTGGGAGCTGTGTCGGGTCGCCCCGCTGTGACCTCCCTCCAGTCCAACGAGACCCCGTTTTCGCGTCGAATCGTCCCCTGCAACCCCCGTTCCGCGATGTTACCCCCGTGTTCGGCGATCCGCTGGACGCTGTCGAGAACGCGGGCGAGCCGATAGTCCGACGTCGCATCTCCGAACAAGCGGCGGTCGAACTCCGCCACTTTCTCGCGGACGTGTGAGCGAAGCGCGAGTGCCTCGCGGACTCGCCCCGACCCCTCAGCATCGACGGTGCCACAAACTGCGTGATCAACGACGTCCCGTGCGTCCTCTGCGAGCACCTGGAGCGTCGCCACGTGGTCGCCATCCGGCGGGTGGTCGAAGCCACGAGCGATCGTGCCGATTCGCTCCGCGTGGTCGGCGACACGTTCCAGGTCGCGGGCCGTCGACCACAGTTCGAACAGTTGCGGCCGGGTCGCCCCGAGTGAATCCACCTCGCTGAGCCGGGAGAGCGCCCGTACGAACGAGCGCTCGGTCATGGCAAACAGCCGGTCCGCGTGGTCATCCCGGTCGGAAAAATCGACCTCCGTTCGGCCGTCGGCGACCGCAGTCATCGCCGCCTGATGCACGGAGAGGGCGACGAACGAAAGCTGCCGCACCAACTGGCGTACCGAGATCTCCTCGGGATCGAGGTGGACGCGAACCGCTATCTCTCGGTCTGCGGCCGTCGTCACGGTCGTGCCGGCGAGCACGTTCGTGACTTCGTTGGCGACCGTGCGCTGTGAACCGGTGAACGCGTTCCGCGTGGTGAGGGTGATCTCCGTGTAGCCTGCAGTGTAGGCTGCCCACAGGGATTGCAGTATCTTCTCGTCGTCGGGATCCCGGAGTTCGAGGGTGACTCCGCCGGTCGGGTCGGTCTCTCGGTCTCGAGGTTGCACGACCAGTACTCCGTCGATGTGCGTGTGGAGATCGACGGTGTCTCCCTGACTGAGTTTCTCCGATCGCGCCAAGTCCTGTGGCAGCGAGACGGTGAACGTCCCGCCACTGACTTCCTGGATCTTTCGTGTTTTCATGAGCGTCGCATCCGTTACCGGTCCGTCTGCACCTCGCTCTCGGGCAGGTAGATCGACTGCGCTGCCATGTGGAGCAACCCGAAGCCGACGCCGGCAACCGCCAGCGACCAGAAGTACGCGCCGCCGCCGGACCCGTATCGGCCGTGCGCGAAGGTCGCCAAGAGCCCGACGATGGTCAGCGCGAGCAGTGTCCACGTTGCCGACAGTGCCAGCCGGTCGCGTGACGGGACCGGGAGGGCTCGGTAGTGGCTGAGCTTCCCGGCGGTGTTGAGGGTGGCTGCGACGGCGACGATACCCACCCCGCCCCAAACGATCAGCGACATGGCGACGAGGTGACCGATCGCGAGCCATCCGAGCCCCCCGAACAGGAGCACACGGCTTCGCCCTTCAGCCGTCCTCGGATCGACGTTCACGAACGACCCAGCGCCAGGTGACTGCGAGACGGGATCTGTGTTGTCGGTCATGGTCACGGAGTCGGTGAGGGAAGGACGGGGACGGCGATGAGCCCGAGATTAGCGGCGACGGTTCCGCCGAGGACGACCACACCGGTCCCGAACAGGAGCGCGTCGCCGGCGTCGAAGTTCAACTCGTGTCGGAGTTCGCGGTCCTCCCTCGAGAACGAGTACCCCCGCATCGTCAGCACGGACATCATCGTGTTCGAGCGCTGGAGGACCGACATGAACATCGGGACGGCCAGACTGGGCATGTTCCGGGCGAACCGGATCGGGTTTCTCGTCTCGATTCCGAGGCCCTTCACCTTCATCCCATCCAGGATGCGGAAGAGGTCACTGATCGTGACGTAGAACAGCAGGAAGACGTACTCCAGGGTGAAACAGGCGAGCTCGGGAACGCCCAGCCCCCGGAGCCCGTCGGTGATCTCCGTCAACTCCATCGTGGTGAACAGGCTCGCACTGACCAACAGTGCGGCCTGCCAGGACAGGGCGAGTTTCAGTCCGAAATCGAAGTTGCCACCGAACGCGCTACCACCCGTCGCCATCCGCTGGATGGCGGGGAACGCGAGGATCCCGAGGACGTTCGGGATCTGGAGGGCCAGGAGGGCACCGATCCAGAGCGGCGGGACTCGCGCACCGATCACCAACCCGAGGCCGACGACGACCATCGCCAGCATCCACTCCCACGTCGGCGCGAGATACATATACAGGAGCATCAGCACGAACACACCGAGCTTCGACCGGGGGTCGCGTCGGTGGAACCACGTGTCGGTGTCGTTGTAGACAACCGGTACGCGTCGCTTCATCCCGACACCTCCCGTTTCGGCGCAAAGGCCGCGACGAACTCGTCGGCCGTGAGCGCGTCGACGCCGACTCGCCGAGCGAGTCGGGCGGACCGAGGTGGACGCATGTGGTGACTCGCCAACCAGTCCCAGTTGTCGGCGGCGAACACCTCGTGTGTCGGCCCCTGTTTCGCCACCCGTCCGTCCTCGAGGACGGTCACCGTGTCGGCGACCTCACAGACGAAGTCCATGTCGTGGTCGATGACGACGACTCCTTTCCCCCGTTCGCGCAGTCGCTCGATGGCCCGCGTCACGTGCCTGCGGGCCGTCGCGTCGACGCCCGCGACGGGTTCGTCGAGTACTAAGACGTCAGGGTCCGGCGCGAGCGCGGTCGCCATGGTCACCTGTCGACGCACGCCACGAGGCAGGAACATCGGGTCCTCCTGCATGATCTCGGCGGAGAGGCCGACGATGTCACACACTTCCTCGACTCGCTCGTCGACGAACGCCTCGTCGTAGCGCTCGCGTTTCGAGAGTCCGAGGGGGCCGCCCCGTTCGTATCGGCGCTTTTCCAGCGGGAAGCGGATCTCCTCCTCGACGGTCTGCTCGGAAAGCTGTTCGTCCGGGTTCTGGAGCGCGATGCCGACCGACTCCGCGACCTCGCGTGCGGTTCGGCCATCGGTCGGTTCGCCGTTGACGCGCATCGTGCCCGAATCGGGCGCGAACAGTCCGACGAGGAGCTTGCTGAACGTGGTCTTTCCGGCGCCGTTCCCCCCGATGATCGCGTGGACCTCCCCCTCTCGGACGGAGAACGCCACGTCCTCGACGGCGACGGCGTCCGACGAGTACTGATACCGCACGTCCTCTGCACGGAGGAGCGGCTCACCGAGGTCCGAGGCAGTCTCCCCCTCGACGTCGCCGTCGTGTCCGATCCCGTCCGTACTGATGAGTGACGCCCCGAACTCCGAAGACGAAGGGGCCCCCTCCCGTGGGTCTCCGCCCGGTGTTCCGTCACCTGGACCGGGCCGTCCCGACGGAGCGTGCGTATCGAGCTCGTCGAGGAACTCCCCTGGCGTCAGCGGCGACCCGGACAGGCCAACCTCGCGAGCGATGCGCACGCAGACGGGCGGAGCGACCCCCACCCCTTCGAGGAGGTCGGCGTTCCGGAGAAGGTCGGCAGCGGGGCCAAACGCGACCTGTTCGCCGCCGTCGAGGACGAGCAGTTCGTCCGCGATCCCGACCAACGCGTCCGGGTCGTTCTCCGTGACGACCAGCGTCTTTTCGCCCTTGAGCGACGCGACGAGGTTCGCGACGTCGTCACGCCCTTCGGGGTCGAGCATATCCGTCGCCGTGTCGAAGATCATCACCTCGGGGTCGATCGCGAGAGCCGCGGCGATAGCGAGCCGCTGCTGTTGGCCCCCGGAGAGTTCCCACGTGAACTTCTGCTCGTCGACGTCGTCCATCCCCAC
>JBDGTB010000094.1:0-20949 GCA_042217235.1 Haloferacaceae archaeon
GGTTGTAGAAGTCGAAGTTGGCCTGGACGTGGGTGATCTCGCGGGCCTCGGCCTCCGGATACCCCGCCTCGAGCGCGGCGACGTAGGCGTCCATCGTGCAGTCGAAGAAGGCGTCGAGGTGTGGCTCGCGCTCGTCCCGGCGGTCCGGGTCGGCCCGGTCGAGGAACACCCGCGTGTGGAGGTCCACGAGCCAGCTCTCGACTTTCGCCCCGATGACGGGCGTCGTGAGCGCCTGCTTCGACGCCCAGTGACGGACGTTTTGCCGGATCTTCATCGAGATAGCCTACGGCGGCGACGCGCTTGAAGCCCACGCCCCCGGCACGTGGAAGTTCGTGGGGATAGCAATCCACATTAACCCCCATGCCAAATTCCGAGGTATGACTGCGTCGTACGTGATCATCGGCGACGGGATCGCCGGGAGCTCCGCGGCGGAGACGCTCCGGGAGAAAGCGCCCGACGCCGAGATCACCGTCGTCACGGACGAGGGCGAGGCCCTCTACAACCGGATCCTCATCAAGGAGTTCGCGAAGGGGAAGCTCCCGGAGGCGCCCGTCTCGATCCACGACCCCGAGTGGTACGACGAGCGCGACGTCGACCTCCGGTTGAACACGCTCGTCACCGACGTCCGTCCCGACGCACACGAGATCGAGACCCACGAGGACGAGCGGATCGGCTACGACAAGCTGCTCGTCGCCGCGGGCGGCACGCCCGTCCAGCTGCCCGTCGAGAACTCCGACGCGGACGGGGTCCACCACTTCTGGACGTTCCAGGACGCCCGCCGGATCAAGGAGGCCGCCGAGAGCGCCGAGACGGGCGTCGTCGTCGGCGCCGGGCTGCTCGGCATCGACCTCGCGGCCATCTCCGCCGCCCAGGGCGTCGACGCCCACTACCTGATGCGCGGGGACTGCTGGTGGCGCTACGCGCTCACCGAGGACGGCGCAGAGATCATCCACGACGCGCTCCGGGAGCGGGGCGTCACGCCGGTGTTCGGCTCCGGCGTCGACCGCTTCGAGACCGACGACGACGGGCGCGTGACGGCCGCGGTCGACCCGAACGGCGACCGCTACGAGTGCGACTGGGCGGGCGTCGCCATCGGCCTGGATTTCAACACGGAGATCGTCCAGGGGACGGGGATCGAGACCGACAGCGGCGTCGTCGTCGACGAGCACATGCACACGAGCGTCGAGGACGTGTACGCCGCGGGCGACATCACCCGCTATCACGACCTCATCACCGGCGAACTGGAGCAGAACGGCTCGTGGGGCAGCGCCAAAGAGCAGGGCTCCGTCGCCGCGACGAACATGATCGAACCGGAGAGCGAGCAGTTCCGCTGGGTCTCCTCCTACTCGATCACGCACTTCGATTTCCCCTTCCTCTCCTTCGGTCACCCGACGGTCGGCGACGACTACGTCGAGGCCAAGTACTCCGACACCGAGTGGCGCCGGCTCGCGTTCAAGGACGGCAAGATCGTCGGCGGCGTCCTCATCGGCGACCTCTCCGCCCAGTCGGCGTACAAACAGCTGATGCGCGAGGAGCGCGTCGTCGCCGACCAGAAGGCGGCGCTCATGGAAAAGCAGGTCGACGTGGACGCGCTCGCGCCCGCACAGGAGGGGTAAGCGCCGCTCGGTCCCGTTCGGCTCCGCTCCGTCTCTCTCCCGCCGGCGGAGGATATTTGTGCCCGTGTAGTGGTACGTGTTACCACATGCCGAGCAGCACCGACCTGTCGGTTACGGACCCGGGGTCTCTCTCGGCCGACGCCCGGGTCCGTCACGTGGACGAACTGGACGAGCGCGCGCAGGCGTTCCTCGACGCCGCGCGAGCGGAGGGAACGACGCCCGACGACCCGCCCGCGGACCTGACGCCGGGCGACGTCGTGGTGTTCACCGAGTACTACCGCGTCCGGTAACGACACGGTTTTCCCGGCCCCGCGCCGACTGACCGCCATGGACGGCGGCGACGGCGACATGACGCTCGCGTTCGACCTGGCGGCGCTCGAGGCGCTCGCGGACCCGGCGGCGGTGTTCACCGACGCGCGCCAGTGGACCGAGTACGTCGGCGTCGTCTCCGAGCGCCCGACGTACGTCGTCACCAACTTCACCCGGAAACACCGCGTCAGGCAGGACTTCTTCTCCGGGCCGCGCGGGGTCGAGGAGAGCCTCGAGAGCGTCCGCGACCAGTTCGACACCGACCGGCACGTGTACGTCGGCGTCGACGGGGAGGGTCGCGAGGCCGCGGCGGCGACCGACTGGGAGTACCTGTCCGTCGAGGAGGCCGCCGACGCCGCGGGGTGGGAGCTCGGCGACGCCGAGGCGGAGGCCGACGCGTTCGACGAGGGGGCCCGCGACGACTGGCCCTGACGGCTTCGAAAGCCATAATCGCGACGCGCCCCTCGTGGGGTTCGATGGACCAGCAGTTGCCTGACGTGCAGGCGACCCGTCCGGACGTGTCGGTCGGCCTCAGCCGCGTCGGCGTCACGGGCGTCGAGAAGCTCGTCAAGGTCGCGCGCGACGACCGGCGTCCGCTCGTGCTCATGGCCGAGTTCGAGGTGTTCGTCGACCTCCCCGGGGGCCGGAAGGGGATCGACATGAGCCGGAACATGCAGGTGATAGACGAGACGCTGGAGGCGGCGATCTCCCGCCCGGCGTTCCGGCTGGAGGACATGTGTGGCGACGTCGCCGAGCGGCTGCTCGCGAAACACGAGTACACCTCGACCGCGCAGGTGCGCATGGAGGCGGAGTACGTCGTCCACGAGGACGCCCCCGCGAGCGGACTCCCCTCCCAGAGCACCGTCGACGTGATAGCGAGCGCCACGGCGACCGAGGACGGCACCCGCGAGGAGATCGGCGCCGAGGTGACGGGCATGACCGTCTGCCCCTGCTCGCAGGGGATGTCGGAGGCGCGGGCCCGGGAGACGCTCGACGACCTCGGCGTCGACGAGGCGGTGGCCGAGGAGTTCCTCGACCGGGTCCCCCAGCCCGGTCACTCCCAGCGCGGGCACGCGTTGCTCACCGTCACCGACGAGGGGTCGCCCGACGTCGACCTCCACGACGTCATCGCCATCGCGCGGGACGCGATGAGCGCGCGGATCTACAACGTCGCCAAGCGCCCCGACGAGGACCACATGACCTACCGCTCGCACGAGAACGCCAAGTTCGTCGAGGACTGCGTGCGCTCGATGGCCGAGGACGCCGTCACCGCGTTCTCACATCTCCCGGACGACGCGGTCGTGCGGATGCGCCAGTCGAACGACGAGTCGATCCACCAGCACAACGCCCACGCCGAGCGGGAGCTGGCGATGGGGACGCTCCGCGACGAGGTCGCCTGACGAGTCCGGCGTTCCCTCCGCCGCCGCCGCCCCCGCCGCCACCGGCTCCGTCCTCTGTCCCGTGTGGCTACAGCGACCCGATCCGCTCCATCAGCTCGTCGGGCGTCGCCGCGGGCTCGCTCCACGCGCCGTCGCCCTCGCGGCGCACCCGCGCCGTTCCCGTCGGCCCCTCGGCCCCGGGCCGGACCACGGTCTCGTGGTCGGCCACGCGCAGCGCGGCGCGGTGGAGCGTCGACCCCGGCTCGTCGGCGACGGCGACGACCGGGGCGCCGGCACACAGCCGCGAGACGACGCTCCCGTAGCCCGCGACCTGGACGCCGAAGCGCTCGTACGCGCCGGCGAAGGCGGCGACGGCCTCGCGGGCGCGCTCCCGGTAGGCCGGCTCCCCCGACAGCGCCGCGACGTCACACAGCGCCTCGGCGGCCTCGACGGTCCCGTCGATCGGGCGGAACGGCCGGTCGAGCATGCCCACGCTCCCCCCGGGGCCGTCGCGGAACGCGCCCGTGTCGTCCTGCAGGTCGAGCGTCGCGTCGGCGACGGTCCGGGCGCGGGTCGGCCACGGGTCGCCGAGCGCCTCACCGGCGCTGGCGAACGCGCCCGCGACCCGCGCCTGGTCGGCCAGCACGCCGGCCGGGGCGTCGTCGCCGCGGGCGTGGGCGACGGTGCCGTCCGCGGCGACGAGCCGGTCGAGCGCGTCGAGCGTCCGCTCGGCGTACTCGCGGGCGCGCTCGTCGTCCGTGTACGCGTAGTGGGTGAGGAGGGCGTCGGCCGCGAGCGCGTTCGCGCCGGCGAACGCGGTCAGGTCCGTCCGGGGGCCCGGCTCCGCGGCCCGCTCGTCGGCGTCGAGCGCGTAGTACTCCCGCCCGCCCCCCGGGCCGAGGCTCCCGCCGAACGCGGCGCCGTTCCACAGCCGTTCGACCAGGAAGTCGGTCGTCGCCTCGACCGGGTCGAGGTACGCAGCCTCGCCGGTGTACAGGTAGGCGTTCGCGAACGCGCGCAGGAGCGCCGCGTTGGCGTCGAGGGTCTTCTCGTGGTGGACGCCGCCCCAGTCGCGACGCTCGGCGAAGCGGAAGAAGCCGCCGTCGACGTCGTCGAACAGGTGGTCGCGGACGGCGTCGAGCGACCGCAGGGCGAGCTCACGCTCCCGTTTCAGCGCGAATTCGACGGTCCGCGGGAGGGGGAACTTCGCGTCGGTCCCCCAGCCCGCGTACCGGTCGTCGTACTGCGCCGAGAGCTGTCCGGCGAGGTGCTCCTCGACGGCGGGCGTCACGTCGCCGGCCGGCGGCGACTCGTCGGCGAGCGCGCGGGGGACGCGCCCGGCCTCGGCCCCCTTCTCGGTCCACGTCTCGCGCACGCGTTCGAGCACCTGCCACATCCCCTCGGGACCGAGCGCGCCCGCCGAGGCGATCACGCGGCCGTCGGGCGTGAGAAACGCCGTCGTCGGGAACCCGCCGGTGGTGTAGCGCTCGCGCACCCGCGGGCGCCGGTCGGCGTCGACCCGGACGGGGACGAATCCGTCCTCGACCGCGGCGACGACCCGCGGGTCGGTGTACGTCTCGGCGTCCATCTCGTGACACGGGGCACACCACGTCGCGGTGACCGAGAGGAGCACGGGGCGGTCGGTCCGCCCGGCGTCGGCGAAGGCCGCCTCCCCCCAGTCGCGCCACGTCACGCCCGGCTCGTCGTTCATACGCCCGGTGGGGTGTGCCGGGGGTAAAGCGCTTCGAGACGGACCGGATCGGGCGGGCGTGGCTCCGACCACGCCACGGGCGGCGCGTCGCTCGTCCGGGCGCGTTCCCGCACGGCCGCCGCCCCGTTCCGGGCGCGTTCCCGCACGGCCGCCGCCGCTCCCCCGAGCGACGAAAAGGGCTTTGAACGGCGACCGACAACTCGGGGTCATGCGACTGCGCTGGGCGCTCGCGGCGCTGCTCGTCGTCCCGCTCGCGGACGCGGCGCTGCTCCTCTACGTCGGCGGGATCCTCGGCTGGCCCGAGACGGTCGCGCTCGTCGTGTTGACCGGGCTGCTCGGGATGTTGCTCGTGCGCGCCGAGGGGCGACACACCCTCCGCTCGATGGCCGAGAGCGCCGAGCGCGGCGAGCCCCCGACCGACGCCCTGCTCGACGGCGGCCTCCTGATCGCCGCGGGCGCGTTCCTGCTCACGCCGGGGCTCGTCACGGACGCGATCGGCTTCCTGCTGGCGATCCCCGTCACCCGCTACCCCGTCCGGGCGGCGCTCAAACGCTACGTCGTCGTCCCCTACGTCGACGAGCGCACGGACGGGTTCGCCACCGGCCGCGTCTGGACCGGCGGGTTCCCCGAGGAGGGGGGCGACACCTTCGACCTCGACCCCGAGTCCTACCGCGTCGACGACGACCGCGACTGACCGACTGCGCCGGGGTCGGCGCGAACAGTAACCCTTACAAGATACACCCGACTACGCGGTAGTGCGCTCACCTGGGCCAATAGCTCAGTCAGGTTGAGCGCTCGGCTGATAACCGGGAGGTCCACGGTTCAAATCCGTGTTGGCCCACTCCCGACGCGGACGGTCTTCGGCCGTCCGGGTTCAGGGGGCGCAAACCCTCCCCAGCCACCCAATCTCGCGCGTTTCAGGTCTCGACGAGCGACGCGTCTGCGACCGTTCGACCTGCCGAACGGGTCGTCGCCCACGGCCCGGACGGCTACGAGGCGTACGTCGACGAGACGCTGGAGCGACGCCCGCGACCGACCCGCCCGTCGATCGCCCGACACCTTCCTCGACTGATACCTTTACGTGCCGGGCCCCGAAAGCGGACCGGCAGACCGATGGAGATCACGAGCGTTGCGGCGACGACCCACGACGTGGCGGTCGAGGTGCCGCTCCTCGACGACCCCGGACGGCGGGAGATGGTGTTCGTGCGGGTGGAGACGGACGAGGGGGTCACCGGCTACGGGACGACCTCGAAGCGGCAGTACTTCGGCGTCCGCGAGCTGATAAACCGGGAGATGGCGCCGATCCTGGAGGGGACGTCGCCGCTCGAGACGGAACGCGCCTACCACGCGCTGGAGGCGGAGCTCAACCCGCGCATCCAGACCGGCGCGTGGAGCTCGGCGACGAGCGCCGTCGACATCGCCCTGTGGGACATCAAGGGCAAGCAGTACGGCGAGCCGGTGTGGCGGCTGCTCGGCGGCGCACAGCCGACCGTCCCGGGCTACGTCACGTTCGGCCTGCTGGACTACAGCGAGGACCAGCTCGTCGAGGTCGCCACGGACTTCGTCGACCGGGGGCAGGTCGGGCTCAAGATGAAGGTCGGCGAGGACAACGACCCGGCGGAGGACGCCGCCCGGGTCGCGGCCGTCCGCGAGGCCGTCGGCGACGACGTCGACCTGATGATCGACGCCAACTACACCTGCTCGTTCGACCAGGCGCTCGAGCTCGTCAACCGGATCGAGCGTCGGGAGCTCGACCTGACGTGGTTCGAGGAGCCCGTGTACGGCAACGACGCGAAGCTGCTTCGGAAGCTCCGCGAGCGGACGCGCACGCCGGTCTCCGCCGGGCAAAACGAGGGGCACAAGTACCGCCACCGGAAGCTGATCGCGAACGAGGCCGTCGACGTCAGCCAGCCGAACGTCGTCTACTGTGGCGGCTACACCGAGGGCAGGAAGGTCGCGTCGCTCGCGGAGACGTACAACCTCGACATCTCGAACGGCGCCGGGTTCCCCAACCAGAACAAGCACCTCCACGCCGCGGTGCCGAACGGGGGGTACGTCGAGTACCACCTGGTGACCTGGCGGGTCGAGGAGGCGCTGTTCGACGGGTCGCACCTGTCGGCCCCCGACGAGGGCGTGGTCCACATGCCCGAGGAGCCCGGGCTCGGCGTCGAGCCCGACTGGGACGCACTCGACGAGTCCGAGATCGAGTAGGCCGGGGCGGCCGTCCGTGGGCGGTCGAGCGGTCGGGCACGGCGCCCGGTGACGCGCTCGCCGTCCTCCCCGCTCTCGACCGAGCCATTCAGGGTCGTCCGGCGCCGAGTGGTGGCATGACCGACACGGAGCGGTCGTCGGACGCGGACGGTGGACCGGACGCGTCCGAGCCGTCGGGCGGGCGCGTCGACCGCGACACGCTCCTCCTCGTCGCGGTCGTCCTCGTGGGGATCGCGGGGACCGGCATCGTCCGCCGGCTGCTCGGGGAGGCGGGCTACAGCGACCTCGGGCGGCTCGCGTGGGTGCTCGGCTACGGCGGGATGGTGCTGGTCGTGTGGTACGGCTGGGTGCGGCCGCTCGACATCGTCGGCCCCGACTGAGCCGCGGCCGCTCGCTCGCGTCCGGCGGCATCGCGCTCGCTCGGGGCCCTGGTCTCCGGTCCGGGACGTTTCGGACCTCGACCGAACGGTTCGGGACGGACCGCCCCCGGTGGTCGACCCTCACGGCGCGTGGTCCGATGGAAACGCTTGTGACGGTCCAACCGGGACGTACGGGTATGAAATACAGCGGCTGGCCCGAGAAGGGCGAACTCGTCGTCGGCAAGGTCGACGACATCGAGGACTTCGGCGTGTTCGTCGACCTGGAGGAGTACGAGAACAAGCGCGGGCTCGTCCACGTCTCCGAGGTGGCGAGCGGCTGGATCAAGAACGTCCGCGACCACGTCACGGAGGGCAGCACGGTGGTCGCGAAGGTGCTCGACGTCGACGAGGGGTCCCAGCAGATCGACCTGTCGCTGAAGGACGTCAACGAGCACCAGCGCAAGGACAAGATCCAGGAGTGGAAAAACGAGCAGAAGGCGGACAACTGGATGACGATCGCCTTCGGCGAGGACGTCAGCGACGAGCGGTACGCCGCGGTGGCGAACGCCCTGCTCGCCGAGTTCGAGACGATGTACGACGCCTTCGAGGCGGCGGCGATCCACGGCGCCGAGGCGCTCGAGGACGTCGACCTCGAGGCGGAGGCCCGCGACGCCATCGTGGAGACCGCCCGCGAGAACGTCTCGGTTCCCTACGTGACCGTCACGGGCTACGTCGACCTGGAGTGTCCGGCCGGGGACGGCGTCGACCGGATCGAGGAGGCCCTCGGGGCCGCGGAGGGCAACGGCGAGATCCCCGACGAGGTCGAGCTGACCGTCTCGTACGTCGGCGCGCCGGAGTACCGGATCCGGGTTCGCGCGCCCGACTACAAGACCGCCGAGTCGGAGCTGGAGGCGAGCGCCGACCGCGCCCGCGAGGCGATCGAGGCCGCCGGCGGCACGGCCCAGTACCACCGCGAGCGCCGGAGCGAGGAGGAGTGAAGTCGGACATCCGCGTCTGTTCGGCGTGGCGCGACCGGCACGAGCGCCCGGTGTACACCCTCGGCGACGCGTGTCCGGACTGCGGCGCGTCGACCGAGAACAGCGCGCCGGCGCCGTTCGACCCCGCCGACCCGTACGGCGAGTACCGACGCGCTCTTAAGCGGGGCAGCCGGGAGTAGGGCCCATGGAGGGCATCGAGACGGAGGTGGTCGCCGACCCGACGCTCGACGAGCCGGTGCTGATCGAGGGGCTCCCGGGCGTCGGCCACGTCGGGAAGCTCGCCGCCGACCACCTGCTCGACGAGTTCGACTCCGAGCTCGTCCGCCGGGTGTACACCGACGAGTTCCCGCCGCAGGTGACCGTCGAGGACGGGGTCGCCGAGCTGGCTCACGCCGAGTTCCACGCCGTCGACGCCGACGGCACGGACCTCCTGGTGCTCACCGGCGACCACCAGGCCGGCTCGAACGCGGGGCACTACCGGCTGACCGACGCGTTCCTCGACGTCGCCGACGGGTTCGGCGTCGGGCGGGTGTTCGCCCTCGGCGGCGTGCCGACCGGGGAGCTGATCGAGGAGTACACCGTCGTCGGCGCCGTCACGGACGAGGCGCTCGTCGACGTGCTGACCGACGCGGGCGTCGAGTTCCGCGAGGACGAGCCCGCCGGCGGCATCGTCGGCGTCTCCGGACTCCTGCTCGGTCTCGGCGGCCGGCGCGGCTTCGAGGCCGCCTGTCTGATGGGCGAGACGAGCGGCTACCTCGTCGACCCGAAGAGCGCCCGCGCGGTGCTCGAGACGCTCCAGACCCTGCTCGGGTTCGACGTGGACTTCGCCACGCTGGAGGAACGCGCCGAGGAGATGGAGGAGGTCGTCGGCAAGATCCGCGAGATGCAAGAGCAGGGCGCCGGCGTGCCCGAGGACGACCTGCGGTACATCGGCTAGCCCGGCCGTCCCCCCGTCGAACGCGCCCGCCGGGCCGGCGCCGCGGCGACGAGTTCTTTGAGTCCCGTTCCCTACGGCGGGGTGTGCTCCCGAACTGGGTGGCCGGCCTGCCGCCGTGGCTGCTGGTCGGGCTCGCCCTCGGCGTCGTCGCGAGCGTCGGCGTCGCCGCCGTGTTCGTCGTCGGCGAGCGGCTGTTCCCCGGCGTCGAGCGCGAGCGGGCCGGGCGGGTGGACGGCTCCGAGCGGCGGCGCGGCGAGATCCGCGCGTACCTCCGGGAGATCGGCGAGCCGTACGCCGAGGGCTACGAGATCGAGGGACGACGGGTCGCCTTCTACCTCCTCCATCGCGACGTGGCGATCACCTTCGACGCACAGGCGTACTTCCGGCTGGAGTCGGCCGGCGTCACTGCCGTCCTCTGCGAACACGAGATGCCCGGCTGGACGCTCGGCCGGCGGCTCCCGTTCGAGACGCCGACGGTCGACGGGGGGGCCGCGGCGCCGGACCCGGTGGCGTCGGCGTTCGCGGAGCTGGAGCTCGACCCCGGCGCCGACGTGGACGCGGTGCGCGACGCCTACCGCGACCGGGTGAAGGAGGTCCACCCCGACCAGGGCGGGGACGAGGAGTCGTTCAAGCGGGTGCGCGAGGCCTACGCCACGGCCCGGAGCCACGCCGACTGACGCCCGGCACGCCCGTCAGGGCGAGCCGTCGGCCGCCGCGAGCGCGGCCGTGACCTCGTAGACAACGTCGCCGTCCCGGAGCGCGTCGGTCACCCGGCCGACGGCGTCGGCGGCGGCGACGACGGCGACGTCCTGCCCCCGGGCCGCGGCCTCGGCGGCGACGGCTCCCGCCGCGACCGTCACGGCGGGCTCGACGCCGGCGCGCCGACACGCCACCACGCCCTCGACCTCCGCGGCGAGGACGAGGTCCGCGTCGGCGCAGGCGCTCGCGAGCGCGTCGAGGTCGACCGCGTCGCTCCCGCCGGACCGCGCCGGCGGAACCTGGTACACCGTCACCGTCCCCGGATCGATGTCGATGACGCCCTCGAAGGCCGTGACAGAGACGTCGGTCCCGGCGGCCGCGTCCGCGGTCGCGACGCCCGTCGCCGGGCCCTCACGGCCCGGCGTCGCGTGGAGCAGGCCGTCCCGAAGCGAGAGGGTCACCGTCTCGCCGGCCTCGATCGCCACGTCCGCGATCGCGGCGTCCTCGGCGACGCTCTCGAGCACGTCCTCGGTGACGTGCTCCGCGTACCGCTGGAGCGCGCGCGCCTCGCCGAACAGCCAGTCGACGCCCTCCTTGGTGACGCGGTAGCGCGACCGCCCCTCCTTCTCGACGAAGCCCTCG
Organism: Haloferacaceae archaeon; assembly: GCA_042217235.1. Classification (GTDB taxonomy): domain Archaea; phylum Halobacteriota; class Halobacteria; order Halobacteriales; family Haloferacaceae; genus A07HB70. The sequence goes on from JBDGTB010000094.1 coordinate 10,862, forward strand.
TCGACCAGGTCCCGGATGTACTCGCTGACCGCCTGACTGGTGACGCCGACCGCGTCGGCGATCTCGCCCTGACTCACCGCGGGCTGTCGGTCCGCGATCTCGACGAGGACGCGCAGCCGGGTCGCCGTCCGCTTGTCCTCCAGGGCACGGCTCATGTGGCGCCCGTCGGCGGGGGAGGGGAAAAGCGGTTCGTCGCCGCCGTCGCGGGCGGCCCGGCGGTGTGCGACGCGACGGGGCGCGGTCGCCCCCGTCGGTCGCCGCCACGTCGCCCCGTGGCCGGTCACAGCCGCCGCGCCCACGGGCCGAGCAGGAGCAGAGCGCCGCCGACGACGGCGACGAACAGGCCGACGTACAGCACGATGAACGCCCGCGGCGCGGTCACCCTTCCCTGACCGCCCAGCGCGACCGCTCCCCCGCCCGCGAACACGAGGAGCGCGAGCCCGACCGCACGGACCGCGGTCGTGCGGGTCGATCCCATGGATCACGGGACGGGCTCCGGCAGTATAAGTCCGCCCCCGCGGGCGCGGGGATTTTTGTCCTCGCCCGCCGTCGTGCGCCGTGCATGCAAGCCGCACGGCTCCACGCCTACACCGCGGAGTTGAGCGACGCCCTCTCGATCGACGAGGTCGACCGCCCCACGGTCGAGGCGTCGGACGACGTCGTGGTCGAGGTCGAGGGGGCGGGGTGGTGCCAGACGGACAACCACATCATCGAGGGGATGTGGGCGGACTACGTCCCGCAGGAACTGCCGATGACGCTCGGTCACGAGAACGCCGGCATCGTCAGGGAGGTGGGGCCGGAGGTCGACCTCGTGGAGCCGGGCGACCCCGTCGTCTGCCATCCGGTCCAGACGTGCGGGGTGTGTCGAGCCTGTCGGCTCGGCGAGGACATGTACTGCGAGGACTCGCAGTTCAACGGTCTCACGACCGACGGCGGGTTCGCGGAGTATCTCGGCACGTCCGAGCGGGCGGTCGTCCCGCTCCCCCGCGGGCTCGACCCGACGGACGTCGCGCCACACGCCGACGCCGGGATCACGGCGTACCACGCCACGAAGAAGGCCGCCGCCGAGCTGAACCCGGGCGACACCGCGCTCGTGGTCGGTGTCGGCGGGCTCGGACACATCGGTCTGCAGTGTCTGCGCGCGATGTCCGCCGCGACGGTCGTGGCCGTCGACGTGAAGGACGCGGCGCTCGACCTCGCCCGCGAGCTGGGCGCCGACGAGACGGTGAACTCCCGGACCGCCGACGTGCCGGCGGTCGTCGACGACCTCACCGACGGCGCGGGCGTCCAGCAGGTGGTCGACTTCGTGGGGGCCGACGAGACCACGGGCCTCGCGCCGGACGTCCTCGCGCCCGGCGGCGACCACCACGTCGTCGGATACGGGGGCCACGTCCACGAACCGTCGCAGGCGCTCGTCGACGGCGAGTTCTCCTTTCGCGGGACGCTCGTCGGGCGCTACACGGAGCTCCAGGAGCTCGTCGCGCTGGTCGACCGCGGCGACGTCGAGCTGCGGACGTCGCGGTACGACCTCGACGAGATCAACGCGGTGGCCGAGCGGCTGGAGCACGGCGAGATCGAGGGCCGGGCGGTCATCACTCCCTGAATGGACGCGTCGGCACCCGGCGAGCCGGTCCGCGTGCTCGACGAGGCGGGCGCGGTGGTCGGTGACGTCCCCGACCTGAGCGACGAGGAGCTCGTCGGCATGTACCGCGACATGGTGACGACCCGCCGGTTCGACGAGCGGGCCGTGAGCCTCCAGCGCCAGGGCCGGATCGGGACGTACGCGGCCTGCGCCGGGCAGGAGGGCGCACAGGTCGGGTCGACGTACGCCCTCGCGCCCGACGACCCCATCGTCTTCCAGTACCGCGAGCACGGCGCCGTCGTCGCCCGCGGGCTGACGCCGGACTACCTCGCCTACTGGATGGGCCACGAGTCCGGCCACGTCGCCCTGGCCGAGCGCGACGTCTTCCCCCTGAACATCACCGTCGCCGACCACATCCCCCACGCGGTCGGGCTGGCGTGGGCGGCGCGCTACCGCGGCGACGACCGGGTGGTCGCCTGTCACTTCGGCGACGGGGCGACGAGCGAGGGGGACTTCCACGAGGGGCTGAACTTCGCGGGGGTGTTCGACACGCCGACGGTGTTCGTCTGCAACAACAACCAGTGGGCCATCTCGACGCCCACGGACCAGCAGACCGCGGCCGAGACGTTCGCGGCGAAGGCGGCGGCCTACGGGTTCGAGGGGGTGCGCGTCGACGGGATGGACCCGCTGGCGGTGTACCGGGTGGTGCGCGCGGCCGTCGAGAAGGCCCGCGACCCGGGCGAGGGCGAGCGACGGCCGACGCTGGTCGAGGCGGTGCAGTACCGCTTTGGCGCGCACACGACCGCCGACGACCCCTCGGTGTACCGCGACGAGGCGGAGGTCGAGCGCTGGAAGCGCCGCGACCCGATCCCCCGGCTCGAGCGCTTCCTCCGGGACACCGGCCGCCTCGACGACGACCGCGTCGACGCCGTCGAGCGCGCGGCCGACGACCTGGTCGCCGAGGTGGTCGAGGGGGCCGAGGCCGTCGCCGGCGACCCGGACGAGATGTTCGAGCACGCCCACGCGGGGATGCCGTCGGCGGTGCGCCGCCAGCGGGACGACCTGCGCCGGCTCCGCGAGCGACACGGCGACGGGGCGTTCGAGCGCGACTAGCGCCCGGCGTCGGCGCGCACCGCCTCGGCGGCCTCCCGTCCGCTCTGCATCGCCCCCTGTATCGACGACCAGCGGGTGTAGTCGCCCGCGAGGTACACCGGCCCGTCGGGGTCGCGCGGGCCCGGCAGGTCGTCGTGAACGCCGGGCGGCTGGGCGAACTGCGCGAACGGGATCCGGTCGGTGGCGACCGGCTCCAGCGCCCCGGCGTGGCGCTCGGGGAACCACGACGCGAGCGCCGAACGGGTTCGCTCGGCCAGGGCGTCGTCGCCGTGCTCGAACGGGTCGAACCCGTCGTCGCGGAGGAAGGTCGCACAGAGGAGTTCGGCGTCGTCCGGGGCGTACGAGGGGGCGACCGCCGACAGCGGGACCAGCGCGTTCGGCGCGGCGTCGACGGCGTTCAACACCAGCTTCCGGCCGGTGTTCAGCTCCGCGTGCCCGGGGAGTCGGTAGTACTGGGTGACACAGCCGACGCCGTCGGTGGGGATCGCGTCGACGCCCGTCAGCTCCCGCGCCGTCGGCGGGTCCGTCGCCACCACGGCCGCGTCGGCGGCGAGCGTCCGGGCGTCGGTCTCGACCGCGACGCCGTCCCCGTCGGCCGCGACCGACGCGACGCGCTCGCCGGTCGCCACGTCCGCGCCAGCGTCGACGGCCCGGTCGCGGAGCTGGCGGGGGACCGCGCCCATCCCCGCGGCGGGCAGCGCCGCGGCCCCCTCGCTCAGCATCCGGAAGGTGTACTCGAACACCCGCTTCGAGGTCGAGAGCGAGCGGTCGAGCGTGATCCCGCCGTAGAAGGGCGCGGCGAAGCGCTCGAGGAACCGCTCGGAGAACCCCCGGTCGCGGAGGTACGCCCGGACGCTCGCGTCGGGGCCGGTGAAGACCTCGTCGAGGTCGCGCGAGCGGAGCGCCCGCCGGAGCCGGAGCGTCCGGAGCTTGTCGCCGGTCGTCACCTCGCGGTTGAGCAGCGACTCGATGGCCGCGCCCGGGTCCCGGAGCGGGTCCGCGAGCACCGACCGCCGGTCGCCGCGCGCGATGACCGCCCCGGGGCGAAACCGGCGGAGCGCGAGCGCGTCGAAGTCGAGCTCGCGCCGCGCCGCGGGGTACGCGTCGAAGAGCACCTGGAAGCCGCGGTCGAGCGTGAACCCCTCGCGCACTCGCGTTCGCACCCGTCCTCCCACCTCGTCGCGCCGTTCGACGACCGTCACGTCCGCGCCCGCGGCCGCGAGCCGGCGGGCGGCGACGAGCCCCGCGAGCCCCGCGCCGGCGACGACAACGCTCCCGTCCATGGCCCCTCCTCGGTCCGGCGCCACAAAAGATTCGGCGAGTCGTCCCCGAACGCCGGCCGACACACCCGGGGGCGCGCCCGACGCGAACGCCGGCCGACACGCCCGGCGGACGCCTCGACGCGGCGCTCGGGCCGACGAGCCGCGGGGGAGACGGGAAGGGCTTTGTCCCGCGCGACGGAGGGTCGAACATGGAGACGACGCCGGCGTTTCGCGGCCTGGAGTGCACCGACTGCGGGGCGGTCCACGGGGCCGAGGAGCACGGCCGCTGTCCCGACTGCGGCGGCCCGCTCGACCCGACGTACGACCTCGACGACGTCGCCCTCGACGACGGCGACCGGTCGATGTGGCGGTTCGGGGCGGTCCTGCCGGTCGTCGACCCCGTGACGGCCGCCGAGGGGGGGACGCCGCTGGTCGACGCGCCAGCGCTGGCCCGCGAGCTCGACGTCGGCGAGGTCCGGGTGAAAGACGAGGCGCGCAACCCGACCGGGTCGTTCGTCGACCGGGGGATGGCGGTCGCGGTGACGGCCGCCCGGGAGCGGGGGCTCGAACCGCTGGCGCTCGCGGCCGCGGGCAACGCCGCCCAGTCGGCCGCCGCGTACGCCGGCCGCGCCGACCTCCGAAGCCGGGCGTTCGTCCCCGTGCGGGCGCCGTTCGCGAACAAGGCGATGACGAACGTCCACGGCGGCGAGATGCACGTCGGCGGCGGGCGCTACCCCGACGCCCTCGCGGCCCTCGAGGAGCGTCTCGCGACCGACTACCACTCGCTTCTCCCCTTCACCTCCCCCTACCGACACGAGGGCGCGAAGACGATCGCCCACGAGGTCGCCGCCGAGGGGACGCCCGACGTCGTCGTCGTCCCGGTCGGCACCGGCGAGGCGCTCGTCGGCGTCGCGAAGGGCTTTCGCGAGCGGGTCGACCTCGGCCTCGCCGACGGCGTGCCGCGCCTCGTCGCCGCCCAGCCGTCGGGCTGTGCCCCGGTGGTGACCGCACACGAGCGGGGCGACGCGGTCGAGCCGTGGGAGCGGCCGGACACGATCTGCGGTGAGCTCGAGGTCCCGGACCCGCCGGGCGGCGACCTCGCGCTCCGGGCGCTCGACCGCACGGACGGGCGCGCGGTGGCCGTCGACGACGACGACCTGCTTGAGAGTGCGGTCGCGGCGACGAAGACGACCGGCGTCGAGGTGGGCCTCGCCGGCGGGACCGCAGCCGCCGCCGCGTGGGCCGTCGCCGACGACCTCCCGACCGACGCGTCGGTCGTCGTCCTGAACACCGAGTCCGGCGGCAAGACGGCGGACGTGCTCCGCAGTCACCTGATGGGCCAGGGCGTCTAGGCCGACGAACGCCCGTGACCGTTCCCGTGCCCGCTAGACCGCCGTCGACCGCGCCGGCCTCGAACCGGCCGGGCCGCCCCGGCGCGGCGTTCGGGGCAACAGCCTTTTGAATTAGATGCGTCTAATTCCGGCCGAATGCTGAGCGACGTGATGGAGGACTACCTGAAGACCGTCTACCGGCTACAGACCGAGGCCGGGCCGCCGGTGTCCACCTCGGCCATCGCGGAGGCGACGGGGAAGACGGCGCCGACGGTGACGAGCATGGTCGGCAAGCTCGAGGAGCGCGGGCTGGTGGAGCGCGAGAAGTACAAGGGCGTCGAGCTGACCGAGGAGGGCGAGACGGTCGCGCTCGAAGTGGTCCGCCACCACCGGCTGCTGGAGGCGTACCTCGCCGAACACCTCGACTACGACTGGAGCGAGGTCCACGACGAGGCCGACGCGCTCGAACACCACATCAGCGAGGAGTTCGAGCGGCGGGTCGCCGCGAAGCTCGACGACCCGGAGGTCGACCCGCACGGCGACCCGATCCCGGGCGCGGACCTCGAACCCGTCGAGGACGACACGGCGCCGCTCGCGGCCCACGCCCCCGGCGACCGGGTCGTGGTCGCGCGGGTCCGCGACCGCGACGAGGAGGAGCTCGCCTATCTCGCCGACGTGGGCATCGAACCGGGCGTGACACTCGACCTCCGTGCCGTGACGCCGATCGGCCTGTACGTCGTCGCTCACGCCGACGGCGAGCGCCACCTGCCCGCCGAGGTGGCCGAGACGATCCGCGTGCGCCCGGCCGGGAACGGCGTCGACCCCGCGGCCGCCGGGGAGGGCGTCGGGCAGTGACGGTCCCGCTGCTCCAGGTCGGCATCGACGCGGTCGTCGACCGGTACGCCGACTACGGCCCGTTCGCGGCCGCCTTCCTCGCCAACATGCTCGCGACGTTCGGCGACAAGGGCCAGCTCGTCGTCGTCACGCTCGCCTCGCGGTACGACGCGAAGAAGGTGTTCGCGGGGGCGATGGGCGCGTTCGCCCTCTGGAGCGCGCTGGAGGTGGCGCTCGGGTCGTGGATCACCTCGGTCCTCCCGGCGGGCGTGATGACCGCCGCGACCGGGGGGCTGTTCGTCGCGTTCGGCGTCTGGACGCTCCGCTCGGCGGCACGGGGCTTCTCGACCGACGGCGACCGGACGGGGACGCTCCTCACCGGCGGCGGCGTCGACGTCGGCCTCTCCGGCCGGCTCGTCCCCGACCGGGTGCTCGCCCGGATGGGCACCTACGGCGGCGTGCTGACCAGCTTCGTGTTCATCGCGTTCGCCGAGTTCGGCGACAAGACGCAGCTGCTGACGATCAACCTCGCGGCGACCTACCCCGGCGCGCCGCTCTCGGTGTTTCTCGGCGTCGTGGCGGCGCTCGGCCTCCGGACCGGCGTCGACGCCGTCGTCGGCGAGCGGGTCGAACGGGTCACCCCGACGCGGCACGTCGAGCTCGTCGCCGCCGCGGTGTTCCTCGCGTTCGGGCTGGTCGTCCTCGGGTTCCTCCCCGACGCCGTGCTCCCGTGGACGCTCGCGGTCGTCGGTCTCCTCCTCGCCGGCACCGTCGTCCGCGCGCTCCGGTGAGGTCACGACGCGCTCGACGCCGTCGTCCGCGCTCCGGTGACGACCGGAACGACCCCCGTCCGCGCGCTTCGCCGTCGTTTTGCTCCTCCGGGCGCACACCTCTCCCGTGACCGTCGTCGCCACCCTCCTCTCGGGCGTGCTGTTCGGCCTCGCCCTCGCCGCCCCGCCCGGGCCGATGAACGCCATCATCGCCGAGGAGTCGGTGGTCCACGGCTGGGCGGCGGGCGTCCGGGCCGGGCTGGGTGCGATGACCGCCGACGCCGTCTTCCTCGTGTTGACGCTGCTCGGTCTCGTCGCCTTCGTCGAGCGCCTCCCGCTCGTGCGCGCCGCGATGGTCGGCGTCGGCGGCCTCCTGATGTGCTATTTCGCCTACGGCGCGGCGCGGGACGCCCGCGAGGTGGGCGGGTTCGTCGCCGAGGCGTCGACCGACGGCGGGGCGCGGGGGAGCCGGGGCTTTCGCAAGACGTTCGTCCTCGCGCTCACCAACCCCTACCAGATCCTCTTCTGGCTCACCGTCGGCGTGCGACTGCTCCGGCCGGGGCGGATGGACCTGCTCCGGCACGCCCCCTACGTCGGCGAGGCGCTCCGCGGGGTCGTGGTCGTCGCGACCGGGAGCCCCGCGCTGGTCGTCGGCCTGTTCGCCGGGATCGGCTGCTGGATCGTCGGCTTCCCGGGGTCGCTCGTCGCCGCGGGCCGTCGCGTCGACGCGCTCGCCCCCGTCGTCGCCGGCGGGAGCGCGCTCGTCCTCGCCGGCTTCGGGGTGATATTCCTGTTCGACGCGCTCGGGACGCTGCTGGCGGTCGCGTGAGCCAACTCGGGCGGAGTCGTGCCGGGCGCCGTCGGCGCGTCCGCGTGGGCTGTGCGGGGCGTCGATCCGCACGCGGCCGCCCCCGACCGTCCCGCTCGCGGACGGACAGAGGTTTCACCCCCGGGTGCGTGCGGTCGGTATGTTCGAGAAGTCCACGTGGATCAAGCTCCCGCGGAACGTCGTGGTCGGGCACGGCGTCCTCGACGAGCTCGGCGACGTGGTGACCGACCTCTCGGTCGCCGGGCGGCCGCTGGTCGTGACCAGTCCGACGCCGGACCGGCTCGTCGGGGACCGGGTCCGCGCGGCGTTCGACCGGGAGCCGGCGACGGTGCGCGTCGAGGACGCGACGTTCGCGGCCGTCGACGACCTCGTCGAGACCGCGCGCGCCGAGGAGGCGGGCTACCTCGTCGCGCTCGGGGGCGGCAAGCCCATCGACGTGACGAAGATGGCCGCCGACCGGCTCGGCCTCGGCTTCCTCTCGTTGCCCACGGCCGCCAGCCACGACGGCATCGTCTCGGGCCGGTCGTCGATCCCCGAGGGCGACACCCGCCACTCCGTCGCGGCCGACCCGCCCCTCGCCGTCGTCGCGGACACCGAGGTGATCGCCGCGGCGCCGTGGGCGCTGACGACCGCCGGCTGTGCCGACATCATCTCGAACTACACCGCGGTGAAAGACTGGCGCCTCGCCGCCCGCCTCCAGCACGTCGAGTACAGCGAGTACGCCGCCGCGCTCTCGGAGCTGACCGCCGAGATGCTCGTCGACAGCGCCGACTCGATCAAGCGGGGGCTTGAGGAGTCGGCGTGGATCGTGGTGAAGGCGCTCGTCTCCTCGGGCGTCGCGATGTCGATCGCCGGCTCCTCGCGGCCGGCCTCCGGCGCGGAACACCTGTTCTCCCACCAGCTCGACCGGCTGGCCCCCGAGCCGGCGCTCCACGGCCACCAGGTCGGCGTCGGGTCGATCGCCACCGCGTACCTCCACGACGGACCGGACGGCGGGTGGCGCGACGTGCGCGACGCGCTCGCCAGCATCGACGCGCCGACCACCGCCGCCGGGCTCGGCGTCGACGCCGAGACGGTCGTCGAGGCGCTGACCACCGCCCACGAGGTCCGCGACCGCTACACCATCCTCGGGAACGGCATCAGCGAGCCGGCGGCGCGCGAGACCCTCGAGCGCACCGGCGTCGTCTGACCGGTCGTCGCGCCGACGGGTCGGCCGCCGCGGCGCTCGGCCCCGCGCCGTCCACGGACCGCGGGGCGCTGTCGGCCCGCGATCCGAAGAGGGATGTGTCTCCGCGCCCGACCGCCACGCATGGCAACGGCCGACGCGCGCGGCCCGAGCGCGGTCAGGGAGCACCCGAGAGCGACGGTCGCCGTGCTGAGCGCCGTCGGGTACGGGCTCGTGGTCGGGACGTTCGCCGGCCTCGTCCCCGACGCCGTCTTCCCCGACCTGACGCTCGCGCAGGTGAACCTCCTCTCGCACGTCATCGCCGCGGTGAACACGACGACGACGGCGCTCCTCCTCGCCGGCTGGTACTGGATCCGGAAAGACGAGGTGCGCAAGCACGCGGCCGCGATGACGGCCGCCTTCGCGCTGATCCTCGTGTTCCTCGCCCTCTACCTGCTGAAGATCGGCGGCGGCGGCACCAAGGAGTTCGTCGGGCCGACGCTCGTCTACTACGCCTACCTCACCATGCTCGCCGTCCACATCGTGCTCTCGGTCGTCGCCGTCCCGGTGGTGCTGTACGCGCTGGTGCTCGGCGTCACGCACACGCCAGCCGAGCTCCGCCGCGAGACGCCCCACCGCCGCGTCGGACGCCTCGCCGCCGGGTCATGGGTCCTCTCGCTCTCGCTCGGCGTCGTCACGTACCTCCTGCTCAACCACGTCTACGACTTCGAGTTCGTCGCGGCGGCGCTCGTCTGACCGGCGCGGCCCGCCGGCTGCCGGCGCCGGCTCGTCCGACGGGGTTTTTACGCCACCCGCCCCCCACCGTCACCCATGGAGGTCGCCGTCGTCGCGATGCGCACGGCCCAGCTCTGCGAGTCCGGGGCGACCGTGCGAACCCGCCGGATCGCCGAGGGGCTGGCCGCCCGCGGCCACGACGTGACCGTCCTCTGTGCGCGGTGGTGGGACGGCGACCTCGCGACGTTCGACCAGGCCGGCGTCACGTACCGCGCCGTGACCGGGACGCCGGCGGCGGGCACGTTCGCGACCCGACTCCCGCCCGCGCTCGCCCGGGTGCGCCCGGACGTGGTACACGCGGTCAACAGCCCCCCGGCCGCCGTCCGCGCGGCGAGGGCGACCGCGACGGCGCTTCGCGCCCCGCTGGTCGTCGACTGGTGGACCGCCCACGCCGCGGACTCGGCGGC
>JBDGTB010000075.1:0-19155 GCA_042217235.1 Haloferacaceae archaeon
TCCCCATCGAGATGGCGTCGGAGATGGTGATGGTGCCGAACTCGATGGGCATCCCCTCGGCGCCGTCGATGGCGTCGTAGGCCGAGTCGGCCACGTCGTCGAGGTGGACGTTGCACGGCGTGATGTCGGCCGCCGGGTTAGCGATGCCGACCATCGGCGAGGAGAGGTCCTCGTCGTCGTACCCCATCGCCCGGAACATCGCGCGGTGGGGCGCGTGCTCGGGGGCGGCGGTCACCTCGTTGCTCCGCAGGCCGGGGTCTTTCTCGCCCGCGAACGTGTCGTCGTCGGTCGCGTCGTCGGGTCTCGGCTCCTGCCTGCTCATGCCCGGAGGGTCGCGGTGCGCCGACTTAAACGGCCTGCCTCCCCCGCGAGTGCCGCTCGGGGAACGGGCGACCCGGTCCCCGGGAGCACCCGCGACGGGAACTGTCTTGTCGCCGCCGCTCGAACGGACGCGCATGAGCGCGCCACCGCTCGCGATCCGGCCCGCGGCGGCCGACGACCTGCCGTACGTCGAACGGCTCCTCGCCCGCGCGGGGCTCCCCCACGAGGACGTCCGCTCGTCGCCGGTCGAGTTCCGCGTCGGCACCGCGGACGGGGATCGGGTCGCCGTCGGGGGGGTAGAGCCCGCGGGCGACGCCGGACTGCTCCGGTCGGTCGCGGTCGACGACGCGGTCCGGGGGCGGGGCTACGGGACGGCGATGTGCGACGAACTCGAAGCCGCCGCGGCGCGGGACGGGGTCGACGCGCTCTACCTCCTCACGACCACGGCGGCCGCGTTCTTCGCGGACCGGGGGTACGGGGCGGTCCCCCGGTCGGACGCGCCGGCCGCGGTCCGGGGAACGAGGGAGTTCGCGGAGGTCTGCCCCGACTCGGCGACGTGCATGCGAAAGCGGCTGTGAGGGTCAGTCCCGCCGCGCCAGCCCCGCGAGGTGGGGCGCCTCCTCGACGACGATCCCCTCGGCGCCGAGCCGTGCCGCGTTCTCGCTCCCGGGGAGACAGAAGACGGGGACGCCGTCCGCGACGCCCGCGACGGCGCGGGTCGCGACGACCCGGGAGCCGATCTCGTCGTAGGAGCGCCGGCGGAACAGTTCGCCGAAGCCGGGGAGTCGCTTCTCGAAGAGCGGCTCGACGGCCTCGACGGTCACGTCGTCCGGAGTGACGCCCGTCCCGCCCGTGGTGACGACGACGTCGACGTCGTCGCGGCCGACGAGGACGTTCACCGTCGACTGGACGCCGTCGTAGTCGTCGCGGACGAGGTCGCGGACGGCGACCTCGTGACCCTCGGCCGCGAAGGCGTCGGCGACGACGTCGCCGGCCGGGTCGTCGTCGAGCGAGCGCGTCGACGAGACGGTCACCACCGCCGCGCCGAGCGTCTCGACGTCGTGGTGGTGGTGTCCGTGGTCGTCGTCGTGGCCGTGCCCCTCCTCGTGGCCGTGCCCCTCCTCGTGGCCGTGCCCCTCCTCGTGGTCCGCGTCGGTCGCCGCGCCGTGCTCGTCGGTCTCCTGACCGTCGGTCATGGTCGCCGCGTGGTGCCCGGGGGTGAAAACTCCCGGCGCCCGCGGCGGACCCGTCCGTGACGGACGCGGTGAGGTAGGGTTTTCCCCCCGCGGACGGACGGACGGTGCATGAAGGCCGTTCAGTACGTCGGCCACGGCGACCGAGACGTCGTGGTGTACGACGAGTACCCCGAGCCCGACCCGGACCGCGACGAGGTGCTCGTCGACGTGAAGGCCGGGGCCCTGAACCATCTCGACGTGTGGACGCGGCGCGGCATGCCGACGCTCGACCTGTCGTTCCCCCACGTCCCGGGGAGCGACGCGGCGGGCGTCGTCGAGGCGACGGGCGCCGACGTGACGCGGTTCGAGCCGGGCGACCGCGTCGCGGTGTCGGCGGGGCTGTCCTGTGGCGCCTGCGAGTTCTGTCGCGACGGCGATCCGACCATGTGCGTGAACTTCCGGCTGCTCGGCGAGCACGTCCCCGGCGTCCACGCCGAGCGGGTCGCGGTGCCCGCGGCCAGCCTCGTCCCCGTCCCCGAGGGCGTCGACTGGGCGGTCGCGGGGTCGGCGTCGCTGGTGTTCCAGACGGCCTGGCGGATGCTCGTCACCCGCGCCGACCTCCGGCCGGGGGAGTCGGTGCTCGTGCTCGGCGCCTCGGGCGGCGTCGGCCACGCGGCGGTCCAGGTCGCCGCGCACGCGGGTGCGGAGGTGTACGCGACCGCCGGGAGCGAGGCGAAACTCGACCACGCCCGCGACTGCGGCGCCGACCACGTCGTGAACTACGAGACGACCGACTTCGCGTCGTGGGTCCGCGAGGCGACCGACAAGCGCGGCGTCGACGTGGTGGTCGACCACGTCGGGGCGGCGACCTGGCGCGAGTCCCTGAAGGCGCTCGCCAAGGGGGGACGCCTCGTCACCTGTGGCGCGACGACCGGACCGAACCCCGAGACGGACGTCGCCCGGATCTTCGGGAACCAGCTGTCGGTGATCGGCTCGACCATGGGGACGCCCGGAGAGGTGGACGACGCGCTCGCCCGCGTCTGGGACGGCACCTTCGAGCCGCGGGTCCGCGGGACGCTGCCGATGAGCGAGACCGCCCGCGGCCACGAACTGCTGGAGCGCCGCCAGGGGTTCGGAAAGGTCGTCGTGGTCCCCGACAGTGAGTACTGACGACGGCTCGGGTGACCGCCCCCGCGTCACGACGGCGGACGCGCCCGACCGCGACGGCTCGTCCCCCCCGACGGGCGCCGACGACGCGAGCGACGGCGCCGGCGGGACGCCCGACGGCTTCGGCCGCCAGGGGTGGGTGCTCGTCGCCGTGGTCGTCCTCACCGTCCTCGTCATCCCCGGGACGATCTACCTCTTTCCCGCGCTCCCCGCCGACGCCGGGCTCCCCTTCCTCGCCGCGATGCTCGTCCTCCCGCTGGCGCCCGCGGCGCTCCTCGGCCTGGTCGCGGTGTGGTCGATGACGGCGGCCGAGGGGTGACCGCCCGGCCCGTCCGCGACGGGCGACCGGCGTGGCGTCCGGGCGCCGAACCGAACCGAACGACTTTGGGACAGTGCGGCAAACGGGGGGCCGATGGACGACGTCTCGGAGCTCAGACGGCTCGAAGTGGAAACGTACTTCGACGTGATCGCCCGCGGGGGGTCCGAGCGGCTGCTCCGGGCCCGGTCGTTTCACAACCTCGGGGAGTGGGACCACGGGGACTACGCGTCGCTGGCCGAGAGCTTGCGCGAGGCCTCGGCGACGAGCAGCTTCTCGTTTCTGGGGCGGGACGCGAAGCGGTACGCGGAGACGATCGAGATGCTCGACGGCGACGGTCACGAGGTCGTCCTGCACGGCCACCGCCACGTCGCCTGCGACGACATCGGGTACGACCTCGCACACGAGAACGTCTCGCGTGGTCTCGCGGCGATCGAGGACGCGACCGGCGTGACGCCCCCGGGATTCATCGCCCCGCGCCAGGAGGTAAACGCCGCGACGCTCCGGGTCCTCGACGAGTTCGACTTCGAGTGGGTGCTCGGGCGGACCGACGCGGCGGTCCCCGACGGGCTCGACTTCCGCGAGCCCGCCCACCCCTACGACCTCATCATGCTCAACGAGGGGGACGACCCGTCGACGGCGTTCGACCGCATCCGCGAGCAGACCCGGCCGGGCGCCGCGCTGCTCTTCCACCCGAACATGCTCGAGTACTACGGCGCGCTCGACGAGTTCGAGGCGTGGCTCGACGAGACGGGCCCCGTCTCGGTCGGGGAGTCCTTCGAGTCGGGGGGCGTGGGGCTGATCAACGACGCGATGCGTCCGCTCCGGATCGAGTGACGGACCGGGCGGGACGCGCTCGCCACGGGGCGCCAGCGTCGTCCGGACTGGTCGCGACGTGGCGACGACGGCGGCCGCGAGCGAGGGACTGCCGCCGGCGCCGACCGGCGAGCGGACGTGGAGCGGACGGCGAGCGGACGCGGGCGCCCGTCGGACCCCCGTTCAGTCCCGCTCGACGGCCCGCTCGACGAGCCGTGCTGCGGGCCCGGTGTAGTTCACGGGGTCGGTGAGCTCCTCGATCCGCTCCTCGGAGAGCACCCGGTTGACCTGCTCGTCGTCGCGGACGCAGTCCGCGAAGGAGCGCTCGGACGAAAGCGCCTCCTCGACGGTGTCGTAGAGGATCTCGTGGGCGGTCTGGCGTCCGACCTCCTCGGCGAGCGCCATCATCACGGCCTCGGAACAGACGAGACTGCCGTGGATGTGGAGGTTCTCGCGCATCGCGTCCTCGTTGACGACGAGGCCAGCGAGCGTCTCGTGGACGTACTGGAGGATCCGGCTGGTGTAGAGGAACGTCTCGGGGACGATCGCCAGCTCGGCGAACCACGTCGAGGCGTCGCGCTCGTCGAACCCGCCCATCGACTCCAGCATCGTCCCCGCGTGCGAGCGAACGAGTCGCGAGAGCATCCAGCTCTCCTCGCTCTTGACGGGGTTTCGCTTGTGCGGCATCGTGCTGGAGCCGACCTCGCCCTCCGGGATCGGCTCGTTCAGCTCGTCTATCTCCTCTCGGTTGTACAGCAGCACCTGGCTCGCGATCTTCCCGAGCGTCGCGTCGACCATCGCGAGCGTCGTGACCAGCTCGCCGTACCGGTCGCGCGCGGCGTACCAGGCCACGTCGGGCACCGACAGGTCGAGCTCCTCGGCCAGCGCCTCCTGGACCGCGAAGCCCTCCTCGCCGATCGAGGAGAGGGTGCCGACCGCGGCGAAAAACTGCAGGTCGAACAGGCGGTCCTCGAGGTCGTCGAGCCGGTCGAGGTGGCGGTCGACCTCGTCGAGCCACGTCGCCGCCTTCAGGCCGAAGGTCATCGGGATGGCCTGGACGTGGTGGGTGCGACCCATCATCGGCGTCTCGGCGTGTTCGGTCGCCAGCTCGGCGAGCGCGTCGCGGATCGCCTCCAGGTCGCGCCGGACGATGTCGAGCCCCTCGCGGACCTGGAGCAGCGTCGCGGTGTCGGAGATGTCCTGGCTCGTCGCCCCCCAGTGGATGTACTCGCCGGCGTCGCCGACGCCGTCCTTCCAGGCGTCGATGATGGAGATGGTGAAGAGGTGCATCTCCTCGACGTTCGCCTCCACCTGGTCCATGTCGAGATACTCGAGCGAGGCACACGCGGTGATCTCCTCGGCGGCGTCCCCGGGGATCATCCCGACCTCGGCCTGGGCGCGGGCGAGCGCCGCCTCGACCTCGAGGAACCGCTCGACGAATCGCTCCTCCTCGAACACGGCCCGCATCTCGGGCGTGCCAAAGAGGTTCTTGAACAGGCGTCCGTCTACGTGAAACATGCCCGCCGAATCACACACCCCACACAAAGGCGTTTGGTTCGGGGAGAATCGGGCACGGCGACGGGGCGCGCGCCGGTTCGCCCCAACCGCGGACGCCCGCTAACACCGGTGTTCGACCCCACCGACACCCCGCTGCCGGGCGTACCGACGCTCTGCCAGGGGACGTGTTACTCGGGAGGGGAACCGACGCCCGTCGTACGCCCACGTCGCCCGTGAGGACACGAGGAAACAGCGCCAGGTCGACACCGGCAACGAACGTGCGGGTCGAGTGGTTCTTCTCGCCTCGCTCACCCGTAGAGCAGGCCCCGAATCCCGGCGTGAACCGGGCTGACTCGGACCTACCCCGCGCTCATTCGAGGTCGAACCGGTCGAGTTTCATCACCTTCGACCACGCGTCGACGAAGTCCTCGACGAACTCCTCCTCGCCATCGTCGGCGGCGTAGACGTCCGCGGTGGCTCGGAGCCGCGAGTGCGCCCCGAAGATGACGTCGAAGCGGGTGGCCTCCCACTCGACCTCGCCGGTCTCGCGGTCGCGGATCTCGAAGACCTCCTCGTCCTCGTCGACTGGCTCCCACTCGTATCCCATGTCGAGCAGGTTGACGAAGAAGTCGTTGGTCAGCGTGCCGGGGTCGTCGGTGAGGACGCCGCGGTCGGTGTCCCCGTAGGTGGCGCCGAGCGTGCGCATGCCGCCGACGAGCACCGTCATCTCGGGCGCGGTCAGGTTCAGCAGGTCCGCCTTGTCGACCATCCGCTCCTCGAGGGTGTCGTAGAGGTCGTCGTAGTCGCCGCCGAGATAGTTCCGGAAGCCGTCGGCTTTCGGTTCGAGCACCTCGAAGGACTCGACGTCGGTCTGTTCCGCCGTCGCGTCGGTGCGGCCCGGTTCGAACGGCACGTCGACGTCGTAGCCGGCGTCCGCCGCCGCCTGCTCGACGGCCACGTTCCCGCCCAGCACGATCAGGTCGGCGAGCGAGACCCGCACGTCGTCGGACCGCGAGCCGTTGAACTCCTCCTGGATCGCCTCGTAGGTTTCGAGGATCGTTTCGAGCTCCTCGGGCTCGTTGGCCGCCCAGCTCCGCTGGGGTTCGAGGCGGATGCGCGCGCCGTTCGCGCCCCCGCGCTTGTCGCTGTCCCGGTAGGTCGACGCCGACGCCCACGCGGTCTTGACCAGCTGGGCGCGCGAGAGGTCCGATTCGAGGATCAGCGACTCGAGTTCGGCGATCTCGTCCTCGCCGACGATCTCGTAGTCGGCCTCGGGGAGGGGGTCCTGCCAGATCATCACCTCGTCGGGGACCTCCGGGCCGAGGTAGCGCTCGGGCGGGCCCATGTCGCGGTGGATCAGCTTGTACCACGCCCGCGCGAACGCCGCCCGGAACTCGTCGGGGTTCTCCTGGAAGCGCTCCAGGATCGCCCGGTAGTCCTCGTCGCGCTTGAGGGCGACGTCCGTCGTCAGCATCATCGGCTCCTCCGACTCGTTGAACTCCTGTGCGTGCGGAGCCTTCTCGATCGCCTCGCGCTCTTCTTCGCTGGCGGGGCGCCACTGCCACGCGCCGCCGGGACCCTTGTGGGGCTCCCACTCGTAGCCGAGCAGGTTGTCGATGTACCCCATGTCCCACTGGGTCGGCGCGTCGGTCCAGGGGCCCTCGATGCCGCTCGTGATCATCCCGGCCCGCTGGAAGTCGTGCTGCCAGCCGAGGCCCTGCTCCTCGATGGGGGCCGCTTCGGGCTCGGGACCGACCTCCGTCTCGTCGTCCGCGCCGTGGACCTTCCCGAAGGTGTGGCCGCCGGCGATGAGCGCGACCGTCTCCTCGTCGTCCATCGCCATGCGGTCGAACTCCTCGCGGATGTTCTTCGCGGACCCCTCGAGGTCCGGTTCGCCGTAGGGGCCCTCGGGGTTCACGTAGATGAGGCCCATCACGGTGTTCGCGAGCGGGTCCTTGAGGTTGCCCACCTCGCCGTCCTCGTAGCGTTCGGGCGAGGTCGTCTCCCACTCGGTCTCGGGGCCCCACTCGACGGCCTCGTTCGACTTGTACTCGTCCACGCGACCGCCGGCGAAGCCGACCGTCTCGAAGCCCATCGACTCGAGGGCGACGTTCCCGGCCAGGACGATCAGGTCGCCCCACGAGAGCTTGCGGCCGTACTTGTGTTTGACCGGCTGGAGCAGGCGGCGGGCCTTGTCGAGGTTCACGTTGTCCGGCCAGCTGCTCTCCGGCGGGAGACGCTGGAGGCCGCCGGAGGCGCCGGCGCGGCCGTCGCTGGTCCGGTACGTCCCGGCGCTGTGCCACGCCATCCGGATGAACAGTGGGCCGTAGTGGCCGTAGTCGGCGGGCCACCAGTCCTGCGAGTCCCGCATCAGGTCCTCGAGGTCGGACTTGACCGCTTCGAGATCGAGTTTCTCGAACTCCTCGCCGTAGTCGAACTCCTCGCCGTACGGGTCGAGCTCCGCGGCGTTGTCGTCGAGGATGTCAACTCGCAGTAGATTCGGCCACCACTCTTGACTGGACCATGTCATGGCTCCACCGATGAACGGAACTGAAAAGTGCTTTTCTGTCCCGGATGAGATACATCCTGCTCGAAAATTAGTCCCCGGAACCGATATGCCTCGGCGCGAAGGAGGCGTCGCCTCGCCCGTGGCAGAACGGCTGTGAGCAGACCGGGGCCGCCCCGTACTGAGCGATACGCGCACCTCGTATCGTCGAACGGCCCTCGTTGCAGGTTTCGGACGACACGGGAGGGGACCGGCGTCGGAAAACTGTCGTCTCTCCGTCCACGAGATCGCGGGTGAGCGCCCCCGCGTCGTCGCGTTCGTCGGTGCCGATGTGACACGGTTTTGTTGCTGGCTCCGCTAGTCCTGAACCATGGGAGACAGGGCCTGCTACCGCGAGTTCTGTCCGTCCTGCGATGCGCAGGTGACGATCGTCGACGAGGCGTGTCCCGACTGTGGGCGGTCCCTCGAACCGGAGGACCCGTGACGGCTCGCGCGGGCGCGACCCCGTGCGACCGCCGCTCGCCCGCCGGACCGGCGGAGCCGGGACGGCGGGCGTCGTGACTGACCGGTCAGTCAAAACGCTCTTTACTAACCATTTAGTAAGTACGGTAGCGAATGGAATCGGAGACTGCGGACGAGATCGTGACGGCGATGGGCCGCGCGCTCTGTGAACACGGCTACGCCGACCTCACGATGCAGCGGATCGCCGAGGAGGCGTCGATGACGACGGCCGCCATCCACTATCACTTCGACACGAAGGCGGCGCTTTTGAGCGCGTTCCTCGACGACCTCGTCGACCGGTTCGAGACAGGGCTGGCCAGCGACGCGGACGACCCGCGCGAACGGCTCGAGACGTTCCTCGACGCCGTCTTCGGCCCGTCACGGGACGACGAGTTCCCGGTGGCGCTGATGGAGCTGAAAGCGCAGGCGCCCTACCAGGACGCCTTCCGGGAGCGGTTTCTCGACCTCGACGAGGCGATGCGGTCGGTCGTCGCGGCCGCGGTCGGCGACGGCGTCGAGGTGGGTCACTTCGACGACGCCGACCCGCGGGCGGTCGCCCGCCACGTCGTCACGACGATCAACGGCGCTCACGTCCGGACGGTCGCGCTCGGCGAGGACACCGACGCCACCCGCACGGTCGTCGAGAGGTACCTCGAACTGCGGCTCGGGTGGTCGCCCGCGTCGAGTTCGGAGGTGCTCGCGTGAGCGACCCGCGTGAGCGAGCGCGAGGACGCCAGGCCGCCGGTCTGGGGGTGCTCGCGTGAACCCGTTCAAGAGCCGGGAGGAACTGACCCTCACCGAGGGCGGCATCGTCGAGCCCCTGCTGTATCTCTCCCTGCCGATCGTCCTCACGAACCTGATGCAGACGGCGTACAACCTCGCCGACACGTTCTGGCTGGGGCAGTACTCGACGGAGTCGCTGGCGGCCATCTCCTTCGCGTTCCCGATGGTGTTCCTGCTGATCTCGCTGGGGATGGGACTCTCGGTCGCCGGCAGCGTGCTCGTCGCTCAGCACACCGGCGCCGGGGAGACGCGCCAGGCCGAGTACGCCGCCTCACAGACGGTCACGTTCGCCTTCCTCGGGTCCTCGGCGTTCGGCCTGCTCGCCTACCCGTTCGTCCGACAGTTCCTCTCCGCCCTCGGGGCGTCGCCGGACGTCCTCCCCGGCGCGACCGCCTACATGCAGGTCATCGCGCTCGGGCTCCCGTTCATGTTCGGCTTCTTCGTGTTCATCTCGCTGATGCGCGGTGCCGGCGACACGGTCACCCCGATGCTCGTCATGTTCGGGACGGTCGTGCTGAACGTGGTCCTCGACCCCTTCCTCATCAACGGCTGGACGCTCGTGGCGAACGCACCGGTCGTCGGGACCGTCGCGTTCCCCGAACTCGGCATCGAGGGCGCGGCCATCGCGACCGTGTTCTCGCGGAGCCTCGCGATGCTCCTCGGTCTCTACATCATGCTGGGCGGCCGCCGCGGCATCCAGGTCCACGTCACGGACATGGTCCCGGACCTCCAGTACCTCCGGAAGATCCTCGCCATCGGCGTCCCCGCGTCGGTCGAAGGGACGGGTCGCGCGCTCTCGATCAACGCCCTGCTCGTCGTCGTCGGCCTGTTCTCGACGCCGGTCGTCGCGGGCTTCGGGATCGGTACCCGCGTGTTCTCGGTCATCTTCCTGCCGGCGATCGCCGTCGCGCGCGGCGTCGAGACGATGGCCGGACAGAACATCGGCGCCGGCGAGTACGACCGCGCCGAGGCGGCCAACTACGTCGCCGCGAAGGGGCTGTTCGTCGTGCTGGTGCTCGCCGGCGTCGCCATCTTCCTGTTCCCGACGCCGATCGTGAACGTCTTCACCGACGACCCGGCCGTACTCCGGGTCGGCACGGAGTTCCTCCGGTACGTCTCGCTGTCGTTCGGGTTCATCGGCGTCATGCGGGCGTTCACCGGAGGGTTCCGCGGCGCGGGCAGGACGCTGATCGCCGCGGCCATCTCGGTGCTGACGCTGGCCGGCGTCCGCCTGCCGGTCGCCATCGTCGCCTCGCAGGGAGTCCTCCCGACGACCCTGTGGTTCTTCGGCCAGCCGGACGCACGCGGCATCTGGCTCGCCTTCGCCGTCTCCAACGTCGCCGGCGCCGTCATCGCGTGGCTGTGGTTCCGACGCGGGACCTGGCGCGCCGGCGACGTCCGGGGCACGGGCGGGGCCGGGGGGCTCGAGATGGACGAGGCCGAGCCGACGGCGGGGGGTGACTAGCTCCGTGAGTGCGATCCGGGAGGCGGCCACCGGGACCGCTCGCGACCGTGGCCACGACCGACCGTCCGACGCGACGCGGTGTTCGCCGTGACCGACGCGGGCTATCGGAACGTCCTCGTTCCGACCGACGGCAGCGACCTCGCGCTGCGGGCGCTCGACGAAGCACTCGCGCTCGCGGAGCTGAGCGGGGCGACGATCCACGTCCTCTACGTCGTCGACGACGCGAAGGTCGCGGAGCTGGCGGCCGGGACGGGCGTCGACGACGTGAGCATCGACGGCGACGTCGACCGGCTCTTCGAGCGCTTCGAGGCCGTCGGCGAACACGCGATCGACGACCTGTGCGACAGAGCGGCGAACCGTGGTCTCGCCCTCACGACGGCCATCCGCAAGGGACTGCCGGAGGAGGAGATCCTCGCGTACGTCGACGGGAACGGGATCGACCTGCTGGTGATGGGAACGCACGGGCGACGCGGGCTCCAGCGGTACATCCTCGGGAGCACGACCGAGCGCGTGCTTCGCAAGTCGCCCGTCCCCGTGCTCGCGGTCCGTGGCGAGTCGACGGAGGGGTGACCGCTCGCGCCCGAGCCCCGGGAGCCGCGGCGTCAGTCGGGGTGCCAGCGAGAGCAACGGTACGGGGAGGCCCCGGCGTGTCCTGCGTGGCAGTTCCACCCCGACGACCGCGAGGCAACGCGGACCGTCGCGGTTCGGTCGTGCCGTGGGACTCCCACACCCACTTTATTGTGATCGAGTGACGTATCTGGTCCAATGACACGAGAGACACGACCGAAACGCCGGGGGTCGGTTCGCCCCACCGGTCGAGCCGCGCGAGGCCCCGACGGGACCGCTCGTCCGTCCCCCGGGGAGGAGATCGGGACGACGTCCGGAACGGTACACTGTGGCGCCCGGTCG
Source organism: Haloferacaceae archaeon (assembly GCA_042217235.1). Taxonomy (GTDB): domain Archaea; phylum Halobacteriota; class Halobacteria; order Halobacteriales; family Haloferacaceae; genus A07HB70. The sequence continues at coordinate 11,457 of JBDGTB010000075.1, forward strand.
TCCCGGGGTCCCGGGACGGACCTGCCGAGACCCACCCATCCCGACCATGGTTGACCCCGTCGTCGCGAGCCGACTCCAGTTCGCCGTCACGACCGTCGTCCACATCGTCTTCCCCGTGATGAGCATGGGGCTCGCCCCGTTTCTCCTCTACTTCACCTGGAAGGAGATACGGTCGGACGAGCCCGTCTACGAGCAGTTACGCCGGTTCTGGACGAAGATATTCGCGGTGAGCTTCGTCGTCGGCACCGTGACCGGCATCGTCCTCGAGTTCGAGTTCGGGACGAACTTCGCCGCCTTCTCGACGGCCGCCGGCGAGCTCTTCGGCGGCCCCCTCGCGATCGAGGGGATGATGGCGTTCATGCTGGAGGCGACGTTCCTGGGCATCTTCGTGTTCGGTCGCGAGCGGGTCAGCGACCGGCTGTACATGGCGTCGGCAGTCGCCGTCGGCGTCGGGACGTGGCTCTCCGCCGTGTGGATCCTGATCGCCAACTCCTGGATGCAGACGCCCCGCGGGTTCGAACTGGTCACGGAGAACGGCCAGCAGGTCGTCAGGCTCGTCGACCCCGTCGCGGCGTACCTCAATCCGCGCTTCCCGTATATGTTCGTCCACATGCAGAACGCTGCGGTCGAGTCAGTCGCGCTGTTCATGGCGGGCATCGCGGCCTACCACGTTTTCCGTCACCACGTCTGGGGCTATCCGATCGCCCACATCGGATTCTGGGAGAGAACCCTCAAGATCGCGCTCCTCGTGTTGCTGGTCACAGCGCCGCTCCAGGTCCTCCACGGGGACGCCTACGCGCGTCACGTCTACGAAACTCAGCCGCAGAAGTTCGCCGCGATGGAAGCCGTCTGGGAGACTGATTCGTACGTGCCCGAGTACATCGTCGCGTTTCCGACCGACCTCAACGACCTGCTAAATCCGCGGACGAAGGAGCTCTTCGGGATCGGTATTCCGGGTGGCGCCTCGTGGCTCGCAAGCGGGGGCGATCCGCAAGCGACGATACGCGGACTGGAGTCGTTCGACACGCGGGCACCACCGGTCGCAGTCGTGTTCTGGTCGTTCCGCATCATGGTCGCGCTTGGCTTCTGGTTCGTCCTCCTCGCGTTCTGGGGGAACTACCGCCGGTGGCGCGGCGAACTCCTCGAGGACGACCTGTTGCACAAGGCGTTGCTGCTGTCGACGCCGCTGGGCGTCCTCGCCGTCCAGCTCGGCTGGGTGGTCACCGAGGTCGGTCGGCAACCCTGGATCATCCAGGGCGTCATGAAGACGAGCGCGGGCGTCTCGGAGACGCTCAGCGGGACCGAAGCGACGGTGACGCTCGCCGGGTTCGCGGTCGTCTACCTGGGTCTCCTGGCGCTGTATCTCTACGTCGTGGGCCGGATCGTTCGGGCCGGCCCGCCGTCCCTGTCCGAACTCGAGACCACGGACCGGCCGGCGACGCCAGCCGCGGAGGTCGGTGGGGATGACTGACGGGGGCTGGCTGGCCAACGGGCCGCTGTTCGGCCTCCCGCTGGCGGACCTCTGGTTCGGGCTGCTGTTTTTCATCTTCGGGACCTTCCTGTTTCTCGACGGGTTCGACTTCGGGACGGGCCTGCTGTTCGCGACCCGGTCGGACGAGCACGAACGGGAGCAGTTCCTCGCCGCCATCGGCCCGTTCTGGGACGGGAACGAGGTGTGGCTGGTCGTGTTCGGCGGCGCGCTGTTCGCGGCGTTCCCGGCGGTGTACGCCAACCTGTTCAGCCGGCAGTACCTGCTGATGTTCGCGATCCTCGGCGCACTCATCGTCCGCGGGCTGGCGCCGGAGATGTACGAACAGCGCGACGACGCCCGCTGGACGCGCTGGTGGGGGCGGGCGTTCGTCGTCGGGAGCGTCGCCGCCCCCTTCTTCCTCGGGATGTTCACCGCCAACTGGCTGCTCGGGGCGACGACGGTCCTGACGCTCCCCGGCGTCGTCGTCGGCCTCGCCGTCGTCGCGCTCACCGTCGTCGACGGGGTCGCGTTCCTCCGCCTGAAGACCCGCGGGGACCTCCGCGAGGACCTCCGGGCGGACGGGTACCGCGCGCTCGTCGCGTATCTCGTGTTCGTCGTCCTGACGCTCGGCTACGTCTACGCCGCGGTCCCCGACCTCGGCGCGGAACTGGGCTCGCCACTCGTCGTTTCGCTCGTCGTGGCGACGCTCGCTCTCGCCGGGGTGTACGCCGTCGCCACGAGTCGGGACCGCTACTACGTCGCGTTCGCCGCGGCGGCGGGGCTCGTCTTCGCGCTCGTCGGCGTCGTCGCGGCCCTCATGTATCCGGCGATCGACCCGGTCGGCGGGCTGACCGTCGAGTCGGCCGTCGTCTCGACGCTGCCCCTCAACCTCATGTCGATCGGCGCGGCCATCCTGCTGCCGCTGATACTCCTGTACTTCGGGGTGCTCTACTCGGCGTTCAGCGGACCGATCGACGTGGAGGAGTCGTACTGATGGACGGTGCTCGCGAGGGCGGGAACGGGGGGCCGGTGACGAGGGGCAGGTCCGGAACGGCGAGAGTTCGGGTCCCGCCCGTCGACCCTCCGGTGCGGAGCAGTCGCCGCCTCGGCTCGGTTCGCGCGTACTGCTCACGTGGTTCGAACTGACCGCCGTCGGCGTCGCCGGGGCCGCACTCGGCACCGCGGTCGGCGGGCCACCGGGATTTGTCGTCTACCTCGCGACGTCGCTCGTCACCCTCGGGATCGTCTTCTACAACGTGAACGAACTGATCAGAGGCTGGCTGGATCCGACCGACACCGGCGAGTGAACCCCCTCGCTCTCCGGGAGTTCACGAACGGCCGCCGGACCGCGATTCGCAACCCACGAGGGGAGCGAATCCACGAGTCCGGAACCGATCGACCCCGGACCCGCGCTCGAACTGTGCCTCGCAGAGAGGGCGAACGACCTCGCCGACGCCTCACCGAGGGCCCACGGGGGTCGGCCGAACCACTGCATCCGGTGGTGCGAGCAAGGAGGACATCGAGTTCGAGGACCGCTCCGCGAGCGGTTCCAGGACGCGACGAACCGGACTCGAACCACCGCATCTCGGCTGTTTGCTGTTGCCCACTCGAGTGACTCCCCGGAAGCAAACCTTCTGGAGTTCGGCCACCTTCCGTCGGACAAGCAGGCTGTGTCGACGCTCGTGCGACTGCGTTCCGGATCCGCGACGAGGTGTTCAATACACTCTCACCTGTTCTCAACTGAGATTCGATGCTGGAACTCTACCGACTCCCCGGCTGCCCGTACTGTGCGAAGGTCGAGGACAAGCTCGAGGAACTGGGGCTGGAATACGAGACCCGTAACGTACTCCCCGTCCGGTTTCTCCGGTTCGAAGTGAAGTCGGTGAGCGGTCAGTCCGGGGTGCCGGTGCTCGTCGATCCCGAACGCGGAATCGAGGGGATGGCGGAGAGCGACGACGTCGTCGCCCATCTCGAGAACACGTACGCCTGACGTGGTTCCAGAGGGCTGTCGAGAACGGCACGCCACCGCACGCGACCGTCCAACGCCGCCGCCACGACCGGCTCCGTCGGCGCATTCGTCTTGCCGGCCGTTCGGTCGCGATAGCGTGGGGGCGTCGTCGCCACCACGCTACCGTGTGAGGAGCCGTCGAAGGACGTAGTGGAGAATGCCGCCGTGTTCGATGTACGTCACGGCGGCCGGCGTTCCGACCTGTGCCGTTACCGGGAATTCGACGGTGGAGCCGTCCGCCCGCTCGGCGATAACGGTCAGTTCGTCCATCACGTCGAGGCCGTCGTCGAGACCGTGGATCGTGAAGACCTCCGAGCCGTCCAGTTCGAGGGATTCCCACGAGTTGCTGTCGTCGAACTGTAACGGGAGAACGCCCATCCCGACGAGGTTGTCGCGGTAGATGCGCTCGTAGCTCTCGGCGATGGTTGCGCGAACACCTAGTAGATCCGTTCCCTTCGCGGCCCAGTCCCGACTGGATCCGGTACCGAACTCCTCACCAGCCATCACGATGAGCGGCGTCCCCTCGTCCCGATAGCGGCGACTGGCTTCGAACACCGTGGTCCGCTCGTCGGTCGGCTGGTGGACCGTGTAGCCCCCCTCGACGTCGTCGAGCATCTCGTTTTCGATGCGGACGTTGGCGAACGTCCCCCGCATCATCACCTCGTGATTGCCCCGACGTGCGCCGTAGGTGTTGAATTCGTACGGCTCGACGCCACGATCGAGGAGCCACTGGCCGGCGGGCAGATCGGCTCCGAACGGACCGGCGGGACTGATGTGGTCGGTCGTGACGGTGTCGCCGAGCGTCAGCAGACAGCGTGCGTCCTCGATGTCGTCGACGCCGGGTTTCTCTAGCGGGAAGTCCCGGAAGAACGGCGGTTCGCGGATGTACGTCGAGTCGTCGTCCCACTCGTAGACGTCACCGGAAGGGGCGTCGAGGGCGGCCCATCGCTCGTCGCCCTCGAACACGGACGCGTACTTCTCCTCGAACATCTCGGGCGAGACGTTCTCGTGGATCGCTGCCTGCACTTGCTCTGCACCGGGCCAGATATCGGCCAGATAGACGGGCGCTCCCTCCGCGTCGGTGCCCAGCGGCCCGTGTTCGAGGTCGATGTCCATCCGTCCTGCGAGCCCGTAGGCGACCACGAGCGGCGGGCTCGCGAGGTAGTTCGCCCGGATCTTCGGGTGAATACGCGCCTCGAAGTTACGGTTCCCCGAGAGGACGCTCGTCGCCCAGAGGTCGTGGTCGTCGATCGCCTGCTCGATCGGGTCGGGAAGCGGACCCGCGTTACCGATACAGGTGGTACAGCCGTAGCCGACGACGCCGTACCCGAGCTCTTCGAGATACGGAAGCAGCCCCGACTCGTCGAGATACTGCGTGACGACGCGGCTGCCGGGTGCGAGGCTCGTCTTGACGTACGGCGGAACGTCCAGTCCCCTTTCGACGGCGTTCCGGGCGAGTAGCCCGGCAGCGATCATCACCGACGGGTTCGACGTGTTCGTACAGCTCGTGATGGCGCTGACGAGGACGTCGCCATGCCCGATTTCGACCGTCTCACCGTCGAGGTCGACCTCGACGCGTTTCGTCAGCGGACGCAGCTCGGTGTCGGGGTCGACCTGAACGCCGCCATCGGTCTCCGCACCGGCTGCACCGCCTTCGCCAAGCCACCGCTGTAGGGCGTCCTCGTCGACATCGTCGAGGTCCTCCTCGAACTCGCCGTAGAGCAGTTCCCGGAAGCTCCGTTTCACGTCCCCCATCGAAATTCGGTCCTGTGGTCGCTTGTGACCGGCGAGACTCGGTTCGACTGTCGAGAGATCGAACTCGACGACCCCCGTGTACTCCGGATCCTGCTCCCCAAACAGACCCTGAGATTCGAGATATTCGCGTACGAGGGCGATATGTTCGGGGTCGCGTCCGGTGAGTTCGAGGTACTCGAGCGTCTGCTCGTCGACGGGGAACATGCTGATCGTCGAGCCCTGTTCGGGTGCCATGTTGGCGATCGTCGCCCGGTCGGGAACCGCGAGGTTCTCGACGCCGGGACCGAAGAACTCGACGAACCGGTCGACGACGCCGACCTCGCGGAGCCGTTCTGTGATGTGGAGCACGAGATCCGTGGCCGTCGCGCCCTCGGGTAGTTCCCCCTCGAGGCGGACGCCGACGACCTCCGGGAGTTTCATCGTGATCGGCTGGCCGAGCATCGCCGCTTCCGCTTCGATGCCGCCGACGCCCCAGCCGACGACGCCGATACCCCCGATCATCGGGGTGTGGCTGTCCGTCCCGACGAGCGTATCCCGCAGGAGCCAGTTCTCACCGTTCCGTTCGCGGGCGTGGACGACGCGGCCGAGATGTTCGAGATTCACCTGGTGGACGATGCCCGTCCCCGGCGGAACGACGTTGAAATTCTCGAAGGCGTTCTGCGCCCACTTGATCGCGCGATACCGCTCGGCGTTTCGCTCGTACTCCAGTTCGACGTTCTTCTCGTAGGCATCCTCCGAGTCGAAGTAATCGACCTGAACGCTGTGGTCGATCACGAGATCGCAGGGGATCTCCGGTTCGACGAGCGTCGGGTCCCGGTCTTTGCGCTCGACTTCCGACCGGAGCGCTGCCAGGTCGACGACGGCAGGGACGCCAGTCAGGTCCTGGAGGACAACCCGCGACGGGGAGAACGGGACTTCCACGTCCGGAACGTCCGGCTCCCACCCGGCTGCATTTCGAACGTCTGCTTCCGTAATCGTATCTCCGTCGACGTTCCGGAGGACGGATTCCAGAAGAATGCGAACGCTGACCGGGAGGCTATCGAGGTCACACAGTCCCTCGTCTTCGAGGACGGTGAGGTCTGCGACTCTGTACGAGCTTCCCTCGAACTCTAGCTCTCGGACTGCGTCGAACGGGCCAGCTCCGGTCATAACTTACCGTACTTGGGGAAGCCCGGGCATCAATCTACTCCCGAACGTGAGGCAGCGTAGCACACCGGCGTTCGTCCGGGGACCACCGAACGGTTCTACCGCGGTCGAAGTTCCGTGCAGTTGCGATGGTTCTATGGACGTCGTTCCGAGTCAAGACGGTACTGACCGGTCGACGGTGAAGAGTTCGTCATCGGTCAGAACGCGTTCGATACGACTGTGCCACGCTTCGCTGAACGCATCACGCTCCTCCGGGGTCGCAGTTCCATCGATCAGTTTCCCGAGAGCTTCTGTCGCGGGACCGGCAGACGACACGTCGGAAACGTGGTACGTCACGCGGACTGATTCGTCGGTGTCGGTTCTCGTGAATTCGAAGGCTGGACCGTCGCTCTCGAAGTCGCGGAAGTGAAGCGAGTCCTGCCTACCGCCGTATCCCCCTGCCAGCCCTCCGAATCCGTCTTCTTCGGCCGCCCCCGTCACGTAGGAGACGATCCGCGACATCACGCCGTAGGTCGGATCGCCTTTCGGTCCACCCGCGGTCACCTCGATCTCCCCACGAACGGGTGTGCGGTCTGGATACAGTGCATCCAATCCACGCTGAGCGATCCGGTAGGCACCGGAGGCAGTGGGACACGAGTGGCCTGCAGCCTTCACAACGTCCTCGTAGGTTATGACGAACGGCTCGTTCGGCGCGAGAACGGTCAGCGCCTCGGCGACGGGATCGCGGATGCGAATCGGCTCGACGTCTTCGTAGTCGACACGCCAGTTTGTCGGATCGACGTCGGGTGAAGTTTCGCTCGTCGTCATGGTGTACAGTGCGTCTTTGGGTTCAGTACCGGAGTAGTCGCATTCCGTTGAGGATGACCGCGAGGACGCTGGCCTCGTGGACCAGCATCCCGGCGGCGAGGGTGACGTAGCTCGTGAGAACGCCCGCGAGGAGAACGGTCACGGTCAGCACCGCGAGGCCAACGTTCTCGAGGACGTTCCACCGCGTCGCTTTGCTCAGCGTGACCGCGTACGGGATGCGTTCGAGGTCGTCGGCCATCAGCGCCATGTCAGCCGTCTCGATCGCGGTGTCCGTCCCTGCAGCGCCCATCGCGATCCCCACGTCAGCAGTCGCCAGCGAGGGGGCGTCGTTGATACCGTCGCCGACCATCGCGACGACGTGGCCACCGTCCTGGAGATCCTCGATGACAGTCTCCTTGTCCTCGGGAAGCAGTTCGGCGCGGTATCCGTCGATGCCGACCTCTTCGGCGACCGCGGCGGCGGTCCGCTCGTTGTCGCCGGTCAGCATCACCGTCTCGATGCCGGCGTCCTGG
>JBDGTB010000032.1:0-18940 GCA_042217235.1 Haloferacaceae archaeon
ACGTCGCCGAGAATCTGAGCCGCGACCACTCGTTCGTGATGGACCGCGTGTTGCGTGGCGCGGTGCGGAATCTCGTTGAGGAGGGCGAACACTACAAGGCGGTGAAGGCCGCCGAGAAGTGGTACGACTGGCTCGCCGACGTGGGCGAGGTTGTTCGTGCTCCCGAACGACGCGAACTCGACATGGAGGCAACCGTCGCCCACGAACAGACCGAGACTGAAGACTACCGGCTCATCACCGACGAGTGAGTCATCTGTTCGGTGCTATTATTGTGAACTCGTCTGTCGGCCTTTTGTATGGTTCAGTATCCGCGTCCGAATAGTGAGGAATTGCCCGGTCTGTATGAGGAATTGGACGACTTACTCGATGATGCGGAAACGGCGCTACGGCGACACTTCGTTATCGAGACCGATGAGTGTGGTCACGAGCGGGTCGTCTTCGGCGATGCTACAACGTCTGACTTTCTCGATGCGTTGTGGGAAGACTCTCATTCCCTGATGCCGCTCTTTCAGAAGATTGCTGGCCTGCCCGACCGAGAGTTTGAACGACTGTACGGCGAGAAGAACATCGGGAACCTCCGCGACCGGAAAACCGATTTCAGAGACGAGGAACAGGCCATCAAATTCGCCGACGCGCTTGTCGACCTACTCCCTGACGACCTCGCGCTGGAAACCGTACTGTTCGCCTTCGTGAAGATGTGGGAGAACGACCAGCGGCGACACGAGCGGGCGAAGTACGAGGAGTACGTCCGCGAGTACCTCGAGGAGCACGGCTATCCGAACTTCAAGGGCAACACGCTTCCGGGCGAACCGGACTTTGTCGTTCCGACCGAGGAACCGTATGAAGTGGTCGGCGAGGTTCGGGTCATCCAACAGCGCGACCAACAAAAGCGGTTCAAAGAGTTCGGGTCGGAAGCCCGAGCCGCCGCCGAGAACTTCCCCGACGCGAAGTTCGTGGCTGTGGCCAACGTCACACAGTTTAATCTACGAGAACGACGCGAAGAACTACGCGAGGAGGTTCACAAGGCGAGCGCGGCGAACATTCACGCGGTGGTGTTTCAGGACGAACTGGACCGACTCGTCGACCACCTCAACGAGTGGGGCGTCACCCGCGAGTGAGACTCGAGACTCAAATAACTTTAAATAACTCGAGGGGCCTAACAGGGTGTATGAAGGGTCACGTCCCGACGCCGCCCGCACTTGCTGACCGAATTGTCGAGAAGTTGTTCGACGGTAGGCCGCCGTCCGAAGGCGACCGGATTCTCTTTCCCGGCGTCGGAACCGGCCCGTTCGTCGCCGCCGTTCAGCGATACTGCGAAACGCGAGGGCTTCCCGTTCCCGACGGCGTCGGGATGGACACCGACCCGGAACTGCTGTCCGAAGCCCGTGAGACCCACGCCGACGCTCCCGTCGACCTCCTCGAACGTGATTTCCTCGGCGACCTCTCCGACCTCGGCGAGTTCCGTTACATCGTCGGGAATCCGCCGTATGTTCCCATCGAGGGACTGAGCGAGGAGGAAAAGACTCGGTACAAGGAACGGTTCGAGACAGCGACCGGGCGGTTCGACTTGTTCATCCTGTTCATCGAACAGTCTTTGAGCGTGCTCGCCGACGGTGGGCGACTGACGTTCATCACGCCGGAGAAGTTCGAATACACCGAAACGGCGGCCCCGCTCCGCCGTCTTCTCGGCGAGGACTACCACGTCCGAGAGATACATCACATCGAGGAAGACGCCTTCGAGGGCTTCACTACCTACCCGACTATCACGACGGTCGACGCCACCGAACCGGGCGAGACGCGCGTGCTCCGACGCGACGGGAGTGAGGACACCGTCACGCTGAGTTCCGACGGGAGTAGTTGGGCGAGCACTATCCGAGGCGGCGACACGCCGACGGTCTCGGGGAACCGAACGCTCGGCGACGTGTGTCAGCGCGTCAGTTGCGGCGTCGCCACGGGAGCGGACGGCGTGTTCGTACAGGATGCCGACGAAGTCCCTGAACAACTCTCCGACTGGACGTACCCGACGACCTCGGGGAAACAGCTCCGTATCAACGACGGCCCCGACAGCGGCGAGGTGTTCGTCTGTCCGTACCGCGAGGACGGTCGACTCCCGCCCGAAGACGACCTCGGAGCGTTCGGTGACTGGGCGAGTTTCCGGCGTGACCGTCTCGAAGACCGCTCGTGTGTCAAGAAGGACAAGCGCCCGTGGTACGGCTGGCACGAGAACCCGCCGATGGAGGACATACTCCAGCCGAAGATTCTGTGTCAGGACGTGACCGACGACCCGACGTTCTGGTTGGACGAGACGGGCGAAGTCGTACCGCGTCACAGCGTCTACTACATCATCCCCGAGGACCCGGACGACCTCTACACACTCCACGAGTACCTGAATAGTTCGGAGGCTCACGCGTGGTTCGAAGCCAACTGCCAGCGGGCCGCGAACGGCTATCTGCGGTTACAGTCGCGGGTGATGAAGAAACTCCCCGTCCCCGACAACGTGACGGGGACGGCGTATCAGGCCACGCTCACCGAGCAGTAGTGCGAGCGACCATCGGGACGCCGCTCCGTCTCACCGCTCGTCCCGCTCGTCGCCGTCGGGATACCACTCCGGCACGTCGTCGACGCCGTACGTCTCGACGACGGCCTCGCGCCGGCGCTTCAGCGAGCCGGCGTACGCCAGCAGCGCCGCGAGGACGAGGACCGTGAGCCCGACCTGGAGCGCCAGCCCCGCCCCGGTCAGGAGGGCGCCGACCGTCGCGACCAGGGCGAGCAGCAGGACGGCGAGGTACGCGTCGCTCCGTTCCATCCACCCGACGTGCGTGGCGAACGCCCTTGAAGTTCATCTCCGCGTTCGCCGTGTCGCTCACTGGCGGGGGGGACGGTCCGGACGCGGGCGACGGCGCGAACCGACGGGTGTGAAACGGGTCCCGCCGGTGCGACGCTCGACGGTGGGTGCTCGGCTGACTGGCACACTGCCGTAGCGCGGGGTCCACGGCGGGCGAGTGCACGACGGCCGGCGGGGTCTGCGTTGGGTTACATCTCGGAGGCGATGGTCGCCCGCGGCGGTCGGTGCTCAGAACTCGTCGATGACGGGGATGCCGACGGTGTCGTAGTCCGTCATGGCGGCGAGCTTCTCCGAGGTGCGGTCGAGCGACACCGTCTCCGAGACCACCGCGGCGGGGTCGAGCTTCCCGGCGTCGATCATCCGGAATATCTCGTCGTAGCGCGCGGGCGGCATGCCGACCGAGCCGACGAACTCGATCTCTTTGACCACCATCAGGTCCGTCGGGAGCGTGACGCCGCCGCCCTCCTCGCGCGTCGTCAGGCCGAGCTGGACGTGTTGGCCGCGCTCGCGGAGGCTCTTCACGGAGTTCTGGCAGGTGTCGGCGACGCCGAGCGCGTCCACGGAGACGTCGGCGCCGCCGTCCGTGATCGAGCGCACGGTCCGGGAGACGCTGTCGACGTCGGTCGCGTTGACGGTCTCGGCGGCGCCGAGGTCGCCGGCGAGCGCCAGCTTCTCGTCGAAGAGGTCGACGGCGACGACGGTCGCGCCGAGCGCGTCGGCGACGTGGACCGCCGACAGCCCCACGCCACCACAGCCGTGCACCGCGACGCGGTCGCCGGGGTCGACGTCCGCGCGGTGGGCGAGCGCGTGGAACGCGGTCATGAACCGACACCCCATCCCGGCCATGTCGACCGACGAGACCGCGTCCGGGAGGGCGACGACGTTCTGGTCCGCGTCGGGGACGTGGACGGCCTCCGCGAACGCGCCCGGCGCCTCCGGGGCGAGCCCGAGCGGGACGCGGTTGTCACAGAGGTTGGCGCGGCCGTTGCGACACGAGGGACACGTCCCGTCGCTCAGGTTGAACGGGACACAGACGTGGTCGCCCTCCCGGACCCGTTCGACGTCCGCTCCGACCTCGACGACCCGCCCCGCGGGCTCGTGCCCGAACACGTGTCCTTCGGCGAAGTCGCGACCCGCCCAGAGCGGGTCCCCCTGCCAGGCGTGCCAGTCGCTCCGGCAGATCCCGCACGCCTCGGTCTCGACGACGACGCCCGACGGGTCCGCGGTCGGCGCGTCGATCTCCCGCATCTCCAGTGGCTCCCCGTAGTCGGTGAACACCGCAGCGCGCATCGTGGCCCCGCCAACGCCGCCGCGTGGCATAGCTCTTTGGCATCGCCTGTCACGCCCAACCGCACCGTCGCTGCCGGCTCAGAGCCGGTCGGCGAGGTCGGCGACCACGTCCGCCGTCGTCGCCGACCCGCCGAGGTCGGGGGTGCGCGGCGCGCCGGCCGCGAGCTGGGCGACGACCGCGTCCCGGAGGTCGGCGGCGGCCGCTTCTTCGCCGAGGTCCGCAAGCAGCATCGCGCCCGAGAGGACGGTCGCGAGCGGGTCGGCGACGCCCTCGCCGGCGATGTCGGGCGCGGTGCCGTGGACGGGCTCGTACATCCCCGGCACGTCGGCGTCGGGGTTGACGTTCGCGGAGGGCGCGAGGCCGAGGCCGCCGACGACGCCCGCCGTCGCGTCGGTCACCACGTCCGAGAGGAGGTTCGGCGCGACGGCCACGTCGAAGCGCTCGGGCGCCGTCACGACCCGGAGGTTGGCCGCGTCGACGAACAGCGTCTCCAGCTCCACGTCGGGGTACTCCGCGCTCACCGCCCCGACCACGTCGTCCCAGAGCGCCATCCCGTGGGAGAGGACGTTCGACTTCGTGACGCTGGTGACGTGTCGGTCCCGCTCGGTCGCGGCCTCGAACGCCGCCCGGGCGATGCGCTCGACGCCGGACTCGGTGAACAGCGCCGTCTGCGTGCCCGTGCGCTCGCCCGGGGCGTGTGCGCCGCCGCGGTCGAGGACGCCGCCGGCGTCGACGTACGCGCCCTCGCTGTTCTCGCGGAACCACAGGATGTCCACGTCGCCGCGCCCGTAGCCGGCGAGCGGGCTCACGTCGTCGGCGAGCAGTTCGGCCGGGCGCAGGTTACACCACAGGTCGAGTTCGCGCCGGATCCGGTGGTGGCCCCGCCTGGCGACGTCGGCGTTGTCCACCTCGGGGTGACCGACCGCGCCGAGCAGGACGGCGTCGTGCTCGGCGAGCCGGTCGATCGCGTCCTCCGGCATCACGGTGCCGGTCTCGAGGTAGTGTTCGGCGCCCCACGGGTAGGTCGTCGCCTCGATCTCCACACCGTGGCTGCCGGCCGCCCGCTCGACGAGCGACGCCGCCGCGTCGACGACCGTCGGACCGATGCCGTCCCCGGGAAGGAGGGCGATGGAGTGAGCCATGTCCCGGCGTCCGCGCGGGCTCGGTTACCGTTTGTGGTCCCGGCGACCGAAGAGTTTAGTCGGCGGGTCACGCGCCCCCGGCCATGAGCGACGCGAGCGGTCCCGGTTCGACGGACCTCGACGCGATGCGCGAGACGGTCGCGACCGTCGGCCAGCGGATGTACGACCGCGGGCTGACCAGCGGCACGGGCGGGAACGTGAGCGTCCGCCGGGGCGACCGGGTGGCGGTCAGCCCGTCGGGGGTCCCCTACGACGAGGTGACCGCCGAGCGCGTCCCGGTCGTCGACCTGGACGGCGAGGTGGTCGTCGGGACGGAGGATACGCCGACCAGCGAGCTGCCGATCCACACCGCCGTGTACCGGGAGCGCGACGACCTCGGGGGCGTGGTCCACACCCACTCGCCGTACGCGACGACGTTCGCCTGCCTCGCGGAGCCGATCCCCGCGTCGTACTACGAACTCGCCTTCGCGGGGCCGGAGGTGCCGGTCGTCGGCTACGCGCCGCCGGGGTCCCGGGAGCTCGCGCACCTCGCGGCGGGGGCGTTCGACGGGACCCACGACGCCTGCCTCCTGCAGAACCACGGCGTCGTCGCCGGCGGCGCCGACGGCGAGGCGGCCCTGGAGACGGCCGAGAAGGTCGAGTACGCCGCTCGCATCCACTACCAGGCGCGGTCGATCGGCGAGCCCGTCGTCCTCGACGACGACACGATGGCCGACCTGGTGGCGAAGTTCGACGAGTACCGGACGCGGGGGGACTGAGCCCGGGACGCGCCCGTTACGCGCCGCTTACCCCCCGTCGGTCCGAGAGGCCGGCCACCCGTCCGTCCCGGCCCTCGGTCGCGCGACGGCCGACGTGTCCGTCGTAGGGTGAGCTTTCGTGTCGTAGCCGGGAGAGCTTTACAGTCTCGTTCGCATGGCACGGGTATGGCACTGACGCGGCGCCGGCTGCTCGGGTTGTGCGGGGTCGCCACGAGCAGCCTGATCGGTGGGTGTACGGGGCTCAACCCGCTCGAACGCGGTGGGGACGGGCTACTACCCGGCGCGGGAACCGCGACCGGGACGGGGGCGGGCGCGGGCTCCGGGTCCGGCACCCCGACCGGAGCGCGGAACGGGACGGTCACGCCCACTCCGACGCCGACCCCGGCGGGCGGCGACGAGAGCGCGACCGACCGGGCGTACGCGGAGCTTCAGTGGTTCGCGACGCGGTATCGCCCGACCGTCGACCGCTATCGCTCGACCGCCCAGCGGGCACGGAGCCTGCTCGGGACGCTCGAACGGCAGTCGTCGGTGAGCGAGGCCGACGTCGAGCGGCTCCGCGGGCTGCTCGCCCGGTTCGAGGAGGTCCTCTACGAGGGGCTCGTCCCGCACTTCGACGTCGAGCCGACCGTCCGGTCGTTCAACGACGAGCGGCTCGGCCGGATCGCGACGTTCCGCCAGCGGAGCGACTGGGACGGCGTCCAGCGCGTGCTCGCGGAGATGGAGGAGCGATACCGGACGCTCGCGAGCGATGCGTACGTCGCCCGGCATTTCCCCGTCGACCCGATCCGGGGGCCGCTCGCCCGCCTGCTGACGGCCGACGGCGCCGCGTCGGAGGCCGCGGTGCGCTGTTATCTCCCCCCGGCGGACTACCTGGCGCGGGTGCAGGCCGACCCGGACGCCTACGAGGGGGAGATCGACGGCGGGCGTAGCGACGTCCGGGAGTACGAGCGGCAGCTCGCCCCGGTCTCCATCGTGGCGTCGCGGGCGTCGCGGGCGTACCTGACCTACACCTCGCTCGTCCACGGCCTGCAGTCACAGCCGGTGTTCGTCCAGCGGTACCGCGACGCCGCGGCCGCCGAGGGCGCGGTCGGCCGGATGCTCTCCGACAGCGGCTCGGTCACCGCCGACGGGACGGCGGCGCTCGGCGGGGCGGAGTGGCGACGCGTGTACTATCAGGCCGCGGGCGGGGTGACCTACGCCCACCTGCGCCGGACCGGGCGGTACGTGCTGACGGTCGCGCCCTCGCGGACGCCGTGGGGCGACCGCGCGCCGGACTGGACGACCCCGCTCGAACTGACGTGGTTCTGGGAGTGAACACATCATGCACGAACTGACACGACGACGGCTGATCGCCGCCGGCACCGCCGGCATCGCTGGAGCGCTCGCTGGCTGTTCGGACACCTCGCCGACCCCCCCCGGAGCGGGGAACGAGAGCGGCAGCGGCGGCGGGAACGGCGGGACGGCGACGCCGACGCCGACCGCGACGACGAAGGGGCCACAGATCGACTACCCCGACCTGGCGAAGGCGACCGAGACGATCGTCGACAGCATCGTCTGGCACGCCACCTCGTACGACCAGGTCATGACCCAGCTCCGGGTGTACGGCGGCCAGATCTCCGCCCTCGCGAACGACCTGCGCGCGGCCGAGAGCGTCACGCAGAACGACCTCGAGCAGCTCGAGTCGCGGACGACCGGGATGGCGACGTACGTCGGCGCCAACGTCCAGCCATACTACCCGGTCACGGGAGCGGTCCTCGACGGCAACAACACCTACGTCCAGCAGGTGAAACTCGCGGCCGAGCGCGGGGACCCCGGGGCGCTCGACACGGCGCTCCAGCGGCTCGCCGACTTCTACGGTAACTACGGGCGGCGGTCGTTCATCGAGGAACAGTTCCCGAACGGGCCGATCTACCAGAAGCTGTTCGACCGGATCAGGCGCGGGAAGGGGGCCAAGAACGCGGTCTTCGGCGTCTTCCACCCGGCGTCCGGCTTCCACACCGCGTGTTACCGCGACACGACCCCGGAAGACCCCTCCAGCGACGGCGTCCCCCAGCACGTCCACGAGTGGCCGTCCGGCCACGTCGTCGTCACGCACACCCACGGCCACGACCCGACCCACAGCCTCCAGGCCCACCTGAACGAGCCGCGCAGCCGGAAGCTGATCGCCTACCGCGACGGCCAGTTCGACCTCCTCGCCGACGACGACGCCGGCAACCCGCGGGTGCTCGCCTACAGCGTCGAGCGGGCGGACATCTTCGGGCCGGTGAACCTCCCGGCCGAGCGCAGCGACGTGGTGTATCTCACCGTCAACGAGAAGACGACGGACTTCGACCAGTCCGTCGTCCAGATCCAGACGTTCGAGTCGGTGGGGAAAGCCACGGCCGCCGTCGAGTCCCTGCTCTCGGCCGACGTGTTCGAGCAGGGCACGTACCCGCTCGTCGAGGACAAGAACTACCGCCTCGACCTCAGCCGGATCTACTACTCCCACCAGGGGAGCACCTTCTACGCGTACCTCCTCCGGGTGGGGCGGTTCGTCGTCACGTTCTCCCCGTCGGAGACGGAGTGGGGAAGCAGGACGGACTGGCCCGACGAGGTCGCCTCGACCTGGTTCGCCGACAAGACGCCGCTGGGCGACGGCTGAGCGACCGGCGCCGCTCGGGCTCCCGTTCGCTCGCGCGGGCGGACCGTTTCACCCCGACACCGTTTAATTCTTTGAACACTTATCTTCCTGTACGAATGTACGACCTGACCGGATTCCAGCGCGACCTGCTGTACGCGGTGGCGGGGCTGGACGAGCCACACGGACTGGCGATCAAGGAGGAACTCGAGGAGTACTACGAGAAGGAGATCCACCACGGCCGCCTCTACCCCAACCTCGACACGCTCGTCGAGAAGGGCCTCGTCGAGAAGGGCCAGCGCGACCGCCGCACCAACTACTACGTGCTGACCGGGCGGGGACGGCGGGAGATCGAGGCCCGCCGCGAGTGGGAGAACGGCTACCTGTCCGAGGAGCTGGCGGCCCCCGCGCAGTAGGGCAAGGCTGTCACGTCCCGTCGTTTCTCCCGTCCGTCAGTACCGCCCCCGCGCTCCGAGGCGCGCCCGGAGCTCGACCACGAGCGCGCCGAGGCCGAGCACGAGGACGAACGCGCGGACGACCGTCCCGACCCCGTAGGGGACCTGGGCGAGCAGCGCGACGAGGACGACGCCCGCGGCGAGGCCGGCGACCGGCCGCTCCACGTCGGCGTAGGAGAGCAGCCACGCGCCGACCGCGAACCGACCGTAGACGGCGGCCACCCAGCCGGCGGCGGGGAGCGCGAGCAGCGCGACGACGGCGACCGGGAGGCCGACGACGGTGAGCGCGAGCCCCAGCAGCGCGAGCGGCACCGCGACGGTCGTGCCGAGGCCGACGAGCAGGCTCGGCACGGTGTCGAGGATCGCGTTCTCGGCGACGGCGGTCGAGAAGTCCTCGACGCCGTACAGCAGGATGGCGCCGAAAAGCAGGTTCGAGAGGACGCCGTAGAGCACCAGCACGCCCGTCGGGAGGTCGGGGAGCGCCGGGCCCAGCCCGACCTCGCGGACCTGCCTGACCTGTCCGGCGACCCGCGCGCCCGCCGCACGCTCCAGGCGCCCGTCGTAGTTGACGTCGCCGCCGACGCGCGCGGTCGGGGCGAGATGTAGCGTCTCGGCGCCGGCGGTCACGTCGCCCGCGACGCGCCCGGCCACGACGACCTCGCCGGCGACGGCGCCGAGCGACCCCCGGACGACCCCGGTGTCGGCGAGGTCGACGACGCCCGCGTAGGCGACGACGTTCCCGCCGACCGTCCCCTCGACCCTGACGCTCCCGGCGTACGCCTTCAGGTCGCCGGTGACGGTCCCGTTCTCCTCGACTATCACCGTGCCGGCGTAGCCGTCCAGGTCGCCGTTCACGGTGCCGCGCACCACCACCGTCCCGCCGAAGGCGCTGAGCCCGTCGACCGTCTCGTTCGGTCCGACGACGACGCTCCCCCCGGCACGGCTGTCCGCCGCCGCCACGCCCGGCAGGACCGCGAGCGCGACGACGAGGGCGACGAACGGGATGGCCGCGTGTCGCATACCGGGTACGGCACGCGGCCGCGACAAGTCGGTTTCGCTCCGCGCTCCGACCTGCGGGTTCGCTCCGCGCTCAGACGCGTCGAGCGGTCCCGCCTAGTCGAGCGTCTCGGGGTTGGCGACCAGGTCCTCGTCGATCGACTCGCCGTCCAGCAGGTCGACGACCGCCTCGGCCGTCGTCCGGAGCATGCGGAGCCGCGTCTCGGTGCTCGCCCCGGCCAGGTGGGGCGTCGCGAGCACGTCGTCGAGGTCGAACAGCTCGTCGTCGGGTGAGGGGGGCTCCTCGTGGAACACGTCGAGGGCGGCCCCGCCGATGGCCCCCTCGCGGAGCGCGTCGAGCAGGGCGTCGCGCTCGACGACCTCGCCGCGGGACGTGTTGACGAGGACGGCGTCCTCGTCCATCAGATCGAGGGCGTCGGCGTCTATCATCCCCCGCGTCTCGTCGTTCAGGCGGACGTGCAGCGAGACGACGTGCGAGCGCTCCAGCAGCTCCTCGAAGCCGACGAGCTCGGCGCCGACCTCGTCGGCCCGCTCCTGGTCGACGTACGGGTCGAACGCGACGAGCTCCTCGCAGAACGGCCGGAAGCGGGCGGCCGTCTCCGAGCCGGCGGCGCCGAGGCCGACGACCCCGACCGTCTTGTCGACGAGCTCGGTCCCCCACCACGCCTTGGAGCGCCAGCCGCCGTCGCGGACGTGGTCCTCGCCGGTCGTGATGTTGCGCTGGAGCGCGATGGTCATCCCGACGGTGTACTCGCCGACCGCCATCGCGTTCATCCCCGGCGTGTGGGTGACGGTGACGCCGTGGTCCGTCGCCGCCTCGATGTCGATGTTGTCGATGCCGGAGCCGGGCTTGCCGACCACCCGCACCGAGGGGACGCGCTCGAAGAACTCCCGGTCGAAGGTGTTCTCGGAGTGGACGAACAGGGCGTGTGCGCCCTCGGCGTGCTCGACGAGCTCGTCGGTGGTGTACTTCGCCTTCGGCACCTCGACCACGTCGAGGTCCGCGAACGTCTCGGCGACCGGTTCGATCCCGCGTAGCGTGAGGAGTCGTTGCACGGTCGACGGGGAATCCGGCGGGAAACCTAACCCCACCGGTTTCCGACGGTCGGCCCGGTATCCGGCGGCGACCCTCCGGACGCGTGGTCGCGTCCCGCCGACGGCCCGCCACGGACGTGGCTGGTCGCGTCCGGCCGCCGATCCGGACCGGGTCGGTGCGACGGCTCCGCCCGGCGCCGAGCCCTCGCCGACGGCAAGACCTTTGACGCGAGATCCCGAGACGGGGTGCATGACTCGACTCACCGACGAGGGGCCGGACGTGGTCGTCCTCCGGGAGGGGACGGAGGGGCTGTCGACGGCGGCGTACGCCGAGGCGCTGCGCGAGCGGCTCCCGGACGCCGACGTCGCCCACGCCCGAACGCCGGCCGCGGAGCGCGACCTCGTGGCTCGCGCGCCGGTCGTCACGGGCGTCGGCATCGACGAGGACCTCCTCGCGGCCGCCGAGCGGCTCCGGCTGTTCGCCTGCGTGTTCTCCGGCACGGACCACCTGCCGAGCGACCGGCTGGCCGAGCGGGGCGTCGCGGTGACGAACGCGAGCGGCATCCACGCGCCCGGCATCGCCGAGCAGGTGCTCGGCTACCTCCTCACGTTCGCCCGCCGGCTCCACGTCGCGAACCGGCGGCGGGACCGCTCGGAGTGGCGCCACTACCGCGCCGGCGAGCTGAAGGGGTCGACGGTCACCGTCGTCGGCCTCGGCTCGATCGGCCAGGAGGTCGTGGCGCGCCTCGACCCGTTCGACGTCGAGACGGTCGGCGTCCGGTACACGCCGTCGAAGGGCGGGCCGACCGACGAGGTGCTCGGGTTCGAGGACTTCCACGACGCCCTCGCTCGCACGGACTACCTCGTGCTCGCCTGCCCGCTGACCGAGACGACGGAGCGGCTCGTCGACGCCGAGGCGTTCGCCACGCTCACGCCCGACGCGGTGCTCGTCAACGTCGCCCGCGGCGGCGTCGTCGACCAGGACGCGCTGGTGCGGGCGCTCGCGAACGAGCGCATCCGCGGCGCGGCGCTCGACGTGACCGACCCCGAGCCGCTGCCGCCGGACCACCCGCTGTGGCCGTTCGAGAACTGCCTCATCACCCCCCACGTCGGCGGCTCGACCCCCCGTCACTGGGACCGGATGGCCGACATCGTCGCCGACAACGTCGCGGCGCTCGAGACCGGCCGCCCGCCGTCCGCGCTCCGGAACCTCGTCCGCGCCCCGGACGACGCCTAACGCCCGGAAGGGGCCGATATAGCCCCGTTCCCAAAGGTATAGGTTCGTTCCGACCGTTCGACTACACAGCTATGCCCGAGTGCCAGAACTGCGGCGCGTTCGTCACAGACGACTACGTACGCGTGTTCGCGCCGGATGGCATGAACAGTCCTCGCGTCTGTCCCAACTGCGAGGACATGGTGCGCGACGGGGCGGACGTTCGGGAGGCCCGAGCGAAGCGAACCTGACCTGACCTGTCCTGGCCTGGCCCGTCCTGACCTGTTCTAACTCGACCGGGATCGCCAGCTCGCAGGACCCCGACTCGACGCGGGGCTGGCTGGATCCGTATCCGTCTCGCCCGGGACCACGACTGCCGCTCCCGCGTCGCCCCGACGCGCTGCTCGGGCGGCGCGCCCCGGGACTGCCTCGCCGTTCCTCGCCGACGCCCGGAACGGCGGATTGAAGCCCGCTCGCCGGCGAGGGGCGGGCATGCTCACCTTCGTCGGCCTCGGCCTCTACGACGAGCGCTCGATCACCGTCGAGGGGCGGGCGGCGCTCCGGGCGGCCGACCGCGCCTTCGCGGAGTTTTACACGAGCGACCTCGTCGGGACGAGCGTCGCGGCGCTCGCGGCCCACCACGACGTCGAGATCGAGGTGCGCGACCGTGCGGGCGTCGAGCGCGACCCGGAACCCGTCCTCGACGCCGCGGCGCGCGAGGACGTCTGCTTTCTCGCCGCCGGCGACGCGATGGTGTCGACCACGCACGTCGACCTCCGGCTCCGCGCCGAAAAGCGGGGGATCGACACCCGCGTCGTCCACGGCGTCTCGGCGTCGTCGGCGGTGCCGGCGCTCTGTGGCCTCCAGAACTACCGGTTCGGCAAGGCGGTCACGCTCCCCTTCCCCGACGCCCACGGCGGCGACGGCGTCCCGCCGAGCGTCGTCGAGTCGGTCGAGTCGAACCGCGATCGCGGCCTGCACACGCTCGTCTACCTCGACATCACCGCCGACGACGCCCAGCGCGAGCGCCGCGCGTGGCGCCGCGACGGCTCGACGACCCGGGGCGACTACATGACGGCCGACGTCGCCGCCGGCCTGCTCGCGGAGGAGTGGCGCGACGCGCTCGGCGTCGCCGTGGCCCGCGCCGGGAGTCCGGACCCGGTGGTCTCCGCAGACCGCCTCTCGGCGCTCGCCGACCGCGGGTTCGGCGGGCCGCTCCACGCGCTCGTCCTCCCCGGCGAGCTCCACCACGTCGAGCGGGAGGCGCTAGAGCGCCTGGCCGACGCGCCGGCGGCGGCGCTCGACGACCGGACGTCGTGAGGGTGCGGCCGAAGGGACGGGACGCCGACACGTCCCGACCGCTCACCGCTCCGACTCGGGACCGCCGTCGGCGAGCGCCCGGTGGCGCGGCAGGTCGAGCGCCTCGGCGAGGTCGTACTCCCGGCGGGTGAGCAGGTACAGCGCGTCCTCGACGACCCCGAGCAGCTCGGGCAGCTCGCGCACCACGAGATACGTCACGCCGACGAGGGCGACGACGGCGAGCGACTGGCTGACCACGCGGTCCGAGAGGTAGAAGGAGACCTTGTACGGGTCCGTGCCGCCGAACAGCCACAGCACCGTGTCGACCCACCACTGCATGTACTGCTTGCCGAACACGAGGCCGATGAAGGTGGTCCGCAGCAGGTTGAGCGCGTAGATGACCGGCACCGCGACGGCGAGCGCCCGGATCTTCCGGCCGAACGGGGCGTCGACGGCGGCGATGAGTCCCGCGAAGATGGAGATGCTCCCGAGGCCGGTACACGCGAGCACGAGCGAGAAGAGGATCACGTGCCCCTCCGGGGTGACGAACTTGAACGTGTTGAGATACCCCTGGTCGCCGACGACGAGCGCGGGGGTGTAGCCGAGCGCGTTCATCAGCCACATGGTCTGGTCGGTGACGACGCGGATCAAGACCGCCTTCGGCGCGGGGACGCGGACGCTCCCCACCGTGAACGCGGGGATGGTCTCGAACGGCAGGTAGATCAGCCCCATCCACGCGACGGCCCGCGAGAGGGCGACGAGCGAGTCCCGTCCGTCGTAGAGCAGGTACCCCGCGTACAGGCACAGCGGCACCGCGAGCGCCGCGAGCGTCCCCTCGACGAACGACTTCTTCGCGAACGCGAAGTGGGGGGCGAGCTGGAGCCAGAAGACGGCGAACAGCGCCCACGCGCCGACGAGCACCAGCCGGCCGACCGCGCGACGGCGGTTCCACAGGACCGCGCCGAGGCCGAAGACGAGGACGACCGCCCACGCGAGCGCGTTCGACAGCAGTCCGGGGCCCGACATGGACGTGTGGTTCGGGGGGCGGGAGTAAAGCCCTTGTCGTTGCCGGAGCGGCAGTGCCGAGAGACGACCGACTCGGGCGAACGGATCGGGGGCGACAGCGACGAGGTCGACGGGCGCTTTCGGTCGCGTCCCCGGTACCGCTCAGTCCATCGGGAACAGCGACTCCGCACCGACCTCCCGCTCTACCACCTCGATCTCGTGGCCGTCGGGGTCGCGGGTGAACGCGTAGTTGTCGTCGCAGGACTCGGGGTCGCGGTAGTCCTCGGCGTGGCGCTCCATCAGCGTGTCCCAGAACTCGTGGAGGTCGTCGGCCCGCACCGCGAGGTGGCCCCAGGCGTCGCCGAGGTCGTAGGTCCGCCCGTCGTAGTTGTACGTCAGCTCGACGGCCATCGCCTCCGTGGGCGCGTCCTCGGGCTTCAGGAAGTAGTTGGCGAACGTGTCGGACTCCCAGCGGCCGGTGTGCTCGTACTCCAGCTTCCGGACGAACCAGCCGATCGACTCGTCGACGTCCTCGACGCGCATCATCGTGTGGTCGATGCTCCAGCGCGCGCCGTGGTCGCGCCCGACGATCTCGACCTCGTGGCCGTCGGGGTCCTTCACGAACGCGTAGCGCCCGCCGCAGGACTCGGGGTCGCGGTAGTCCTCGACGCCCGCCGCCATCAGCTCGTCGTACGCCTCGTGGACGTCCTCGACGCGGACCGCGATGTGGCCCCAGCCGTCGCCCATCTCGTAGGTGCGCCCGTCGTCGTTGTAGGTCAGCTCGAGCATCGCGCCGGCGTCGGCCATGTCCTCGGGCCCGAGGTAGACGATGGTGAAGCCGTCCCCGTCGTAGCGGTCCTTCTCCTCGTAGCCGAGATGCCCCTGGTACCAGTCGAGCGACGCGTCGAGGTCCTCGACGCGCATCATCACGTGGTCGAGTTCGCCTGCCATGTGGGGACGAACCGTCGCCGCGGCGAAAAGCGTGTGGGATGCGGGCGGACCGTCGTCTGGCGGGACCGCCGCGCACGGGGCGGCGCCGGAAAAGGCGGGCGTCCGACTCGCCCCGCCCCGCGGCAACACGCCGGCTATCGCCCCACCAGCGGCCGGTAGCACCGCCACGCGACGGCCCAGCACGCGAGCGTCCCCGTCGGCCAGGCGGTCCGGGCGGGCTGGACGGAGAAGCCCCACGCGACCGAGAGCTGGGCGACTCCGACGAGCGCGAGGAGACCGCCGGTGACCCGCGGGTCCTCGCGGTCGAGCAGTCCGGCGCTCGCGCTCGCGAGCGCGAGGGCGTACAGCAGGACCGAGGTCGGCCACGCGAGGATGTAGTCCGGGAGGCCGGCGGTGTAGACGAACAGGTAGTCGGCGAGGGTCGTGACGTGGAGCGGCGGGACGGTCACCAGACCCCAGGGGAACAGGAACGTGACGGCGCCGCCGCGGAACGTCTGGACCGACCAGGGGAGGACGGCGAGCGCGAGGACGGCGAGCAGACGGCGACCCGGGCGCTCGGCGGACGACACGGCGGGCTCACTTCCGCGCGACGATCCGCAGGACGTCCTCGTCGGCGAGCTCGTGGTCCCGGCCGACCTGCTGTTCGTCGTGTTTGGCGCTCGGGCCGGTCACCCGCGCGAAGCGGAAGCGCTCGTCGAAGCTGCCGCCGAGCTTCGACAGGGCGTCCTCGACGGTGTCCCCCTCGCGGAGGACGAGCGGTTCGTCGTAGTCGACCCCGCGGCCGGGTTTGTCCATGTACACGCGGATCAGCCCGAGCTCCTCCCAGATCGCCTCCGTCAGTGCGTCGAGACCTCGATCCTCCTCGGCGCTGATGAACACCGCCTCGTCGGGGTCGACGCCGACCGCCTCCAGGTTCTCGCGGACGGTCGGCAGGTAGTCCCGGTCGATCAGGTCCATCTTGTTGACCGTGACCAGCGACGGGAGGTAGACGCGGTTGTCCATCACGCCGTCGACGAGCTCGTCGATGGTGACCTCGCCGCGGACGGTGACGTCGGCGTTGACGTAGTCGTGCTCCCGGAGGACGTTGCGGATCGTCTCGTCGTCGAGGCCAACGTCGTCGGAGGTGGTGACGCGGATCCCCCCTCGCCCCGTCTTGGTGATCGTCAGGTCCGGCGGCTCGGTGTCGAGGCGGATCTTGTTCGCGTACAGCTCCTCGCGCAGGCGCTCGTACTGGTCGATCTCGAACGCCGAGAGCATGAACACGACGAGGTCCGCCGTCCGGACCACCGAGAGCACCTCCTTCCCGCCGCCGCGTCCGCCCGCGGCCCCCTCGATGAGCCCCGGGACGTCGAGGATCTGGATGTTCGCGCCGCGGTACTTGAGCATCCCCGGGTTGACGTCGAGGGTGGTGAACTCGTAGGCCCCCGTCTCGCTCTCGGCGTTCGTGAGCGCGTTGATCAGCGTCGACTTCCCGACGCTGGGGAAGCCGACGAGGGCGACGGTGGCGTCGCCGGTCTTCTCGACCGCGTAGCCGTGGCCGCCGCTCCCGGAGGACTGGCGCTTCTCCAGTTCCTCCTTCTTCTCCGCGAGCTTTGCCTTCAGCCGTCCGATGTGTCCCTCCGTGGACTTGTTGTACGGCGTCTCGGCGATCTCCTCGCGGAGTTCCTCGATCTCCTCCTCGAGGCCCATCGTCGGACCGTCGGCCGTACGGCGCGAAAAACCCTGTCTTTCGCCGTCGCCCGACCCGTGTCCGGCTCGGCACGCCCGCGTTCGGGCCGGTGACGCCCATTCGACACGATTATACCCGTCCGCGGTGAGGTGCTCGCCGTGCCGGGTCCCGCCGCGTTCCGTGACAGCACGGAGATCGTGGTGCCCTGTGGCGCGCTCAACGGGCTCCGCGAGGACCTCGAGGCGGAGTTCACCGTCTCCGTGTTCGACGTGGGGGACCGCTGTCGCATCGTCGGGAGTCCGGTCGAGATCAAGGGCGCGAGCCGCTTTCTCAGTCGCCGCGGCGTCCGCATCCTCTGACCCGCCGGGGCCGCGACCGCGGAGCGTCACGCTTCTTACCGTCCGCACCGAACGGCGGGCATGGACGAGACGCCGGGCCTCAGCGACCAGTACCGGACGGCCAGCCCCTGGCCCGTGTTCGTGGCGCTCGGGATCCCCCTCTCGGAGCTGGGGATCCTCTTCGACGTGTTCGCGCTCGCGGTCGGCGGCCTCGTGCTGTTCTGCGGGAGCGTCGCCGGCATGCTCCAGGAGGCGGGGTACGTCGAGACCCCGTGGCGAGCCCTCGGCGCCATGGCGGTGCTGTTGCTGTCCGCCGGAGCCGTCCTGCTCGTCGGCGTCTCCGGTTTCGCCAGCCGCGGGACCGCGGTCGTCGTCGCCGGGGGGCTCATGCTGGTCGCCGGCGTCGCCGGCGAGCTGTTCGCGACGGGACGTGCCGTCCCGGCGTAGCCGACGAACCGACACGCCCATTTACCAGCCACCGTAACCCCGGGTCATGGCGACGCGCATCTTCGACCGGGAGACGCTCCTCGACCTCGTCGTGAACGGCGTACCCCTGTTCACCCTGCTGTTTTTCACCGTCGGGTTCCTCGTGGCGAACCCGTTCGGGTTCGACCCGCTCGCCTCCGGCCTGCAGTTCGCGCTCGTGGTCGTCCCGTTCGTCCTGCTCGCGGTGCTCACGTACTTCTCCGCGCGGGCGATCGCCGGCGACGAGCGCAGCGACCCGGTGTACCTGCCGGGCCAGACGACGCCGCCCGAGGCCGAACCCGAGGAGCCCCACGCCGCGGCCGAGCACGGTGACGCTGCCGGGACGGCCGGAACCGACGCCCCCGCGGACGGGGACCGCGACGCGTAACCGGCGCCCATCCGCGGCGCGAACCCGAACCATTCTTTGCCCTCCGTTTCCAACCACGGCCCATGCAGATCACCGGCGAACTGACGATCACAGTCCTCATGGGGCTGTTCCTCGTGGGCGTCGCCGTCTGGCTCGCGCGGGTCGAGAACTGGCGGGCGTACACCTCGATCGGCGGGACCGTCGGCGGCGAGTCCGCACACGTCTCGCGGGAGAAGCCCTCGGGACTCGTCAGGTGGCTGACGACGGTCGACCACAAGGACATCGGCATGCTGTACGGGACGTACGCCGTCACCGCCTTCGTCGTCGGCGGCCTGATGGTGATGCTGATGCGTGTCGAGCTGGCCGACCCCAAGATGACGCTGCTCTCGAACACGTTCTACAACTCGCTTCTGACGAGTCACGGCATCACGATGCTGTTCCTGTTCGGGACGCCGATCATCGCGGCGTTCGCG
>JBDGTB010000040.1:0-4006 GCA_042217235.1 Haloferacaceae archaeon
TCTACCCCGACCAGGACGAGGAGCTCGACATCGTCGACATCTACGACCAGTACGAAGCGTTCGCGGAGCGGCTGAAGCGCGTCCCGGGCGACATGGAGGTCGTGATGATCCCCGGGAACCACGACGCGGTTCGCCTCGCCGAGCCACAGCCGGGGTTCGACGAGGAGCTTCGCGACATCATGTCGGCCCACGACGCCCGCATCGTCGGCAACCCCTCGACGGTGTCCCTGGAGGGCGTCTCGGTGCTGATGTACCACGGCGTCTCCCTCGACGAGGTGATCGCCGAGCTGCCCGAGGACGCCGCGAGCTACGACCGCCCCCACGAGGCGATGTACCAACTGCTGCGCAAGCGCCACGTCGCGCCCCAGTACGGCGGGCACATGCGCCTCGCCCCCGAGGAGCGCGACTACCTCGTCATCGACGAGGTGCCCGACGTGTTCCACACCGGCCACGTCCACAAGCTCGGATACGGCAAGTACCACAACGTCCTCGCCATAAACAGCGGCTGCTGGCAGTCCCAGACCGCGTTCCAGGAGAGCGTCAACATCGACCCCGACGTCGGTTTCGCGCCGATCCTCGACCTCGACACCCTCGACCTGACCGTGCGGGACTTCGCACCGTGACCCCCCTGTGCGCTCGGAGTCGGCCGTTCAGTTCGGGTCGAAGCCGGCCGTTCAGTTCGGGTCGAGTCGATACCGCGTGGTGGGGCGGCCGTCGAACTGCGGGCCTGCCCCAGTCCGTTCGAAGCCGACCGCCTGCGCCGCCTCGCTCGCCGTCTCGTCACCCTCGCCGACGAGGAGTTCGACGGCCATCCCCTCGCCCGACGCGAAGCGCACCGGCTCGGCGAGCAGGCGCTCGCAGGCCGCCGGCGTCCCCGCGATCTGGGTGACGTGGACCGTCCGGTCGCGAGCGTCGAAGCTCACGAACCCGAGGATCGCCTCGCCGTCGTCGTCGGCCGCGTCGGCGTTCGGCCCCGCCGACCCCGCCTCCCGGACGGCGACCCGCACCGTCCGGTCGTGGACGAGGTTGCGCATCACGTCCGTGGGCGCGTCGCCGACGGCGGCGAGCCGCTCGGCGTCCGACTCCACGGCGTCGCGGACCTCCATACGCCCGCTTCCGGCCGCTGGGGCTTAAGCGTCCGGCCGGCGATCGGCCGACACCTCCACCCACGGAACGAGTCGTCGCCGTACCCGACCGCTCGACCTCTCGTATCGGTGCTCTGGTTCGCCGGCTGCGTCCGGTCGCTCGGCCTCCGCACATCGGTTCGCCGGACCGTCCGCGACCGTGAGTGAACAGGGTTATACCGGTCGGCCGCGCTACGACAGGCCATGACTGTCACCGGGAACCCCCGGCGTTCGTCGCGTTCCGCGGGTGATCGACCGTGCGCGTAGTCGCGAAGTTCGGCGGCACCTCGCTCGGCAGCGGTGACCGGATCGAGCGGGCGGCCGACTCGATCGCCCGCGCCGTCGAGGAGGGCCACGAGATCGCGGTCGTGGCGAGCGCGATGGGATCGACCACCGACGACCTCCTCTCCGAGATAACCTTCGAGGCCGAGGACCGCGACCGCGCCGAGATCGTCAGCATGGGCGAGCGGACCAGCGTCCGCATGCTGAAGGCGGCCCTCGCCGCCCGCGGCGTGAACGCCGTCTTCGTCGAGCCGGGCAGCGACGAGTGGCCGGTCATCGCAAACGACCTCGGTGAGGTGAACACCGAGAAGACCGTCGAGCGCGCCCGCGCGCTCGCCGAGCGCCTCGACGACGTCGTCCCCGTGATCACCGGGTTCCTCGCGCAGAACGAGCGGGGCGAGATCACGACGCTCGGGCGCGGCGGCTCCGACACGACGGCCGTGATGCTCGGTCGGTACATGGACGCCGACGAGGTCGTCATCGTCACCGACGTCGAGGGCGTGATGACCGGCGACCCCCGCGTCGTCGAGGGGGCGCGCAACGTCGGCCGGATCACCGTCGACGAGCTCCGGAACCTCTCCTTCCGGGGCGCCGAGGTCGTCGCGCCGTCGGCGCTCTCCTACAAGGACGACGACCTCGTCGTCCGGGTCGTCCACTACCAGCACGGCGACCTGCTCGAGGGCGGGACGCTCATCGAGGGGGAGTTCCAGAACCTCATCGACATGCAGGAACAGCCCCTCTCCTGTATCACGGTCGCGGGGCGCGCGATCCGCAACCGACCGGGCGTGGTCGCGACGCTCTCGACCGCGCTCGCCGACGCCGAGATCAACATCGACTCGGTCGCCAGCGGGATGGACTCGGTGACGTTCTACGTCTCCGAGGGCGACGCCGAGGAGGCCGAGTACCTGCTCCACGAGGAGGTCGTCGAGGACGACACCCTCTCGTCTGTCACCGTCGAGGAGGACATCGCCGTCATCCGCGTCACCGGCGGCGAACTCCCGAACCGCCCCGGGATCATCCTCGACATCGTCTCGCCGATATCGGAGGCCGGCATCAACATCCACGACCTCATCACCTCCGCCACCTCCGTCGCCATCTTCGTCGCCTGGGACGACCGCGAGCAGACCCTGGAGATCGTCCAGGACCAGGACCTGTAACGCGGCCTCCTGTCCCGTTCGCCGGCGCCTACTGCCCCTCGTACAACCGCTCGCCGATCCGCTCGGGGAGCCCCGCCTCCCGGACCGCCGTCACGACCTCCTCGACGTCGTACGACACCCGGCGTTCCTCGACGGCTGGCGGGTCCTCGTCGAGGTCGACGACCGCGTACGCCGCGCGCGGGTCGCCGTCGCGTGGCTGTCCGACGCTCCCGGGGTTCATCACCACGCCCTCGTCGAAGGTCCGGTGCCCCTGGACGTGGGTGTGGCCGGTCACGAGCAGCGACTCGTCGCCGAGCATCGACGGCGAGAACTCGCCGGGGTAGGTGTAGCGGTCGGGGTCCGCAGGGTGGCCGTGGACGACCCGGACCCGCCCGTCGGCGAGCGTTCGCCGGTCGGGGAGCTCCGAGAGCCACGCCCGCGCCCCCTCCTCGAGCCGGTCGCGGGCGTACTCGACGCCGGCGGCCGCCAGTCGGTTGAACCGGAACGGGGTGCCGGTGACGACGGCCCGGTCGTGGTTGCCCATCACGGTCGGGACGTCCCGCTCCCGAATCGCCCGCACGCACGCCGCGGGCCAGGGGTTGTAGCCGACCACGTCGCCCGCGTTCGCCAGCGCGTCGACGGCCGGCATGTCCTCGAGCACCGCGTCGAGCGCGACCCGGTTGGCGTGGATATCGGAGATGACGCCGAGGCGCATGGGGACGGGTTCGGGCGGACGCCGCCTTAGTGTTGGGTCGCGAACCCGGCGACAGTTTCCGGTCGCCGGGCCGGAGGTCGGACCTGCACGGCGATCCGGTCCCCCGGTCTCACGCGTCCGGCCCGTTGTACACCGCCGTATCGACTTCCCCGACAGCGGGTACCGCCGCGGCCGCCGCACAGACCGGACGTTCGAAGTCGAGGTGGTAGACGCCGCGGGCGGCGGTCGCGGCGTCCTCGACGGGGAACTCGAACGCCCGCGGCCGGTTCTCCTCGTAGGTGGCGACGAGCGTCGGCTCCGCGACGGCCTCGACGACGAGGGCGTCGCGCCGGACGATCCCGACGTGGGCCGACCCCGCGTCGACGACCGCGGCGATCCGCGGCGTGTCGTAGTCGTCCTTCTCGAAGTCGAGGGCGTGGAGCGCGGTGACGAGGGCGTCCCGCGCGGGGTAGCCGAGGTCGACCTTCTCCGCCACCGGGTCGACGTGCGAGCCGTTGCCGACGACGGCGCCCTCGCCCGCCGACCTGACGCAGTTGTACGAGACGTAGGGGTTGTCCGTCTCGGGCGCGTCCGGGGTCGGGGCGACGGTCAGGGCGTCCTCGCGTTCGACGACGCGGCGGTTCGGGAACGAGCGCGACGACACGCGGTAGGCCGCGAGGCCGGGCGCGGCCACGAGCAGGCGTCCGACGTACATACGCACCGGTGCGGGCGGGGGCGAGGTACCTCTTTCCGTTCGCGTCGACGCCTGG
>JBDGTB010000040.1:4106-15174 GCA_042217235.1 Haloferacaceae archaeon
CCCCTCTTCCCGTTCGCGTCGACGCCTGGCCCCTCTTCCCGTTCGCGTCGACGCCTGGCCCCTCTTCCCGTTCGCGTCGACGCCCTCCCTACCTCGCCGACTCGGCGTTCCCGTCGGTTCGCTCCTCGTCCGGCGGGCCCAGTCCGTACTCCTCGGCGAGGGCGTCGAGGACGCGGTCGGGGTCGACCTCGGGTATCGACGCCCCGTCCCGCGGGTCCTTGAACCCGCTCGACGTGCAGACGGCGACGGCCGGACCGGGAACCGGGTCCCCCGCGTCGACGGCGGCGGCGAGGCCGGCGACGCCCGCCGCCGCCGAGAGCTCCTGCCAGTGGCCGTCGGCGGCGAGCCGGTCCTGGGCTGTGCGGATCGCCCCGTCCGCGAGCGCGTAGGCGGTGCCCCCGCTCTCCCGGACCGCCCGGACGCCCCGGTAGCCGCCGACGGTCACGCCGATCGAGGCGGCGTCGGTCGGCGCCGCGGCGACCGTCCGGGCGGCCTCGTCGGCCGCGAGCGCAGCCGACAACGGCGCGCGTGCCGCCGGCTCGCAGGCGACCATCCGGGGCGTCGCGTCCGCGACGCCGAGCGCCGAGAGCTCCCGGAACCCCTTCCAGACGCCGTACAGCAGCTCGGCGTAGCCGGTCGGCACGAACACCGTCCCCGGCGCCCGCCCGTCGAGCTGGCGGAACAGCTCGTAGCCCACCGTCTTGTACCCCTCCGGACCGAACGGGTGGCCGGTGTGGGTCCGCGTCAGGTTGCTCACCGGCTGGTAGCCCAGCCGGTCGTGGAGGGCGCGGACGCAGTCCCAGCGGCGGTCCCGCGGGACCCCGACGACGGCCGCGCCGTACGCGCGCAGGAACCGGTCCATGCTCCCGGCGACGTCGGTCGAGGTGACGACGACGCAGGGGAGGTCGGCGCGGGCGGCGTGGGCCGCCGTCGCGGCGCCGTGGTTGCCCGACGACGCCACGACGACGCCGGGGGCGCCGCTCTCCTTTGCCGCGCTGACCGCCGCGTACGCCAGCCGGTCCTTGTGGCTCCAGGTCGGGTTCGCACTCTCGTCTTTGACCAGCAGTTCGCCGTCGTAGCCGACCGCGTCGGCGACGCCGCCGGCCGCGACGAGCGGCGTCCCGCCAGCGCCCAGGTCCATCCCGGGGTCGAGCGGCGGGAGCAGCGGCTGCCACCGCCGGAGCCCCGGAAGCGGCGGCTGGTCGAACAGGCCGGGCTCGGCCCGGTCGTAGTCGTAGTCGACCTCCAGCGGGTACTGGACCGCGTCGGTGCTCGTCGTCGGACAGCCCGCCACGAGCGGGGGGAAAAGCGGGAACGTGACCTCGGGGTCGCCGAGCGAGCGCTGCCCGGTGGCGAGGGACGCGTCGGGATCGGTCATGCGGTCCGGGTCGCCCGCGGGGACCAAGGCTGTAGGGGTGGCGGACGGGGAGGGGGTAAGCCAGAAGTCGGGACGGGTGGCGCGGTGCGACGCCGCGTGGTTCCGGCGACCGTGACGACGCCGGGTTCCGGCCCTACTCCCGGGTCGGCGTCACGTCGAACGCGTTCGTCAGCTCGTTGTGCTTGCGTTCGAGGAACGAGTACACCGCGCCGTGTGGGGCGCCGTCGAGGATCATGTCGACGGCGCGGCGGACGGCCTCGACCTCCTCGGGCTGGCCGATGATGCCGACGGTCGTGCCGTAGATGACGACCTCGGCCCCGGTCAGCTCCTCCATCAGCTCCCGGGTTCGGCCGTTCTCGCCGATGAGCCGCCCCTTCTGGCGCTGCAGGTCGTTCTTGTTGCGCGTCAGCTCGGAGATGTCGATCAGGTCGAACCGCCGCATGTCGTCGTCGAGCAGGGAGAGCGCCACGTCGGGCGCGAAGCCGCGGCCGACCGCCCGCACGACGTCCGGGGCGACCATCCCGAGCACGGGGTCGCCGACGGACTCGATGGCGACGCTCCCGGTCTCGCTGTCGATGTCGAGCCGGACCTCGGCGCGTCGCTCGATCTCCCGCATCGTGTCACCGCCCTCGCCGATGAGGGCGCCGATGCGGTCCTGCGGGACCTTCACGTGTTGCATACGCCCCCTACTCGTCGGGCAGTCAAGGGTCTTTCGTGGTGGCGACGGCGGCGGGACTGCTTCAGCGCCGCCGGTCGTCGTCGGGGTGGTTCCCCGCCCCGACCTCGGTCGGGTCGTCGGTGTCGGCTCCCCCGGTCACGAAGTCGTACAGCTCCTCGGGGTCGGTCTCGACCCCCTGCCGGGCGAAGAACTTCGCCACGTTCCGGCAGTCCCGTCGGAGGAACTCGGCGGCGTTGCGGTGGTGGACCGTCACCGCCTGGCCGAGGTCGATGACGACAAGCTCGCCGTCGTGGATGATCAGGTTGTACTCCGAGAGGTCGCCGTGGACCAGCCCGGCGCCGTGGAGCCGGCGCATGTACTCCCTGACGACCTCGTAGGCGGTCTCGGGGTTCTCGACGGTGACCTCGGCCAGCCGGCGGGCGCGGTCCTCGACCAGCCCGACCAGCTCCATCACCAGCACGTTGCGCTGAACCGCGAGCGGCTCGGGCACCCGAACGCCCGCCTCCCGGGCGCGCTGGAGGTTGGCGAACTCCTTGCGCGTCCACGCGAGCACGACCTCCTTTTTGTCCGAGCCGATCCCCTCGAACCGCGGGTCGCCGTCGAGGTACTCCCGCATGTGCCGGAAGTTCGAGGCGTTGATGCGGTAGATCTTCACGGCGACGCCCCGGTCGTCGCGGCCGAGCGCCTCGTAGACGTTGGCCTCCTTGCCCGTCGAGATCGGGCCGCCGAACGCCTCGACGTGGCCGTCCTGGACGAGTTTGTAGAGCGCGGCGAAGGTCGCGTCGTCGAACACCGCCTGCTCGACCTTGAACTGGTCGGCGTCCTTCAGGCGCTCGCGAAACCGGGAGAACTCGCGGTCCTGCCGGCGGGCGATCCGGTCGGCCTCCGTGTCGGAGACGTCGATCGACTCCCACTCGTCGCCGACGCCCTCCTCCCCGGCCTCCCGGTCGAGCAGGCCGTACTCGTCCTCGCCACCGTCGCTCATTCGCCCTCGCGTAGGGCGCGCGCACGCAAAAGGCCCCCGACCGGAGGGTCGGATGGGGGTCGGGGGAGCGGGCATCTGCGTGTCCGAACATCCGCGTGTCCGAACCGTCTCCTCGACCGCACTCGGTGGGCGCACGACCCGGGGCGGCGGGCTTATCCCCGCGGGGCCGATACGGGGGTGCGGCATGGACGACATCCGAACTGGCCTCTCGTACGGCGACGCCCTGCTCGTCCCGAAGCGGTCGCCGGTCGGGAGCCGGGACGACGTCGACCTCTCGACCCGGCTGACACCCGGGATCGGGCTCGATCGACCCCTCCTGAGCGCGCCGATGGACACCGTCACCGGTCCCGAGACGGCGGTCGCCATCGACGAGGTCGGCGGGTTCGGCACGATCCACCGCTTCATGACCGTCGCCGAGCAGGCCGCGGCGGTTCGCGAGGCCGCCGCGGCCGGCGCCCGGGTCGGGGCCGCGGTGGGGGTCGCCGACGACGCGCTCGACCGGACCGAGGCCGTCTTGGCGGCCGGCGCCGACTGCGTGATGGTCGACGTGGCACACGGTCACCTGGAGTCGTGTCTCGACGCCGTGGCCGCGATCCGACGGGAGTTCGACCCCGAACTCGTCGCCGGCAACGTCGCCACGGCCGAGGCCGTCGCCGACCTCCACGACGCCGGCGCCGACGCCGTGAAGGTCGGGATCGGCCCCGGGTCGCACTGCACCACGCGAACGGTGGCCGGCGCTGGCGTCCCGCAGCTGACCGCCGTGAGCGACTGCGCCGACGCCGCCCGCGAGCGCGGGCTGACGACGGTCGCCGACGGCGGGATCCGCTCGTCCGGCGACGCGGTGAAGGCGCTGATGGCCGGCGCCGACACCGTGATGATGGGGAGCCTCTTCGCCGGCACGGCCGAGGCGCCGGGCGAGGTCATCGAGCGGGACGGCCGGCGCTACAAGCGCTCGCGGGGCATGGCGACGACGGCGGCGAACGAGGACCGGACGGACAAGGAGGCGGACGTGGCGGCCGACGAGGGGGTCGAGGGGCTCACGCCGTACAAGGGGCCGCTCGCCGACCTCGCCGAGGAGTTCGCCGCGGGGATCCGCTCGGGGCTGAGCTACTGCGGCGGACACACGATTCCGGCGGCCCGGGAGCGCGCCGAGTTCGTCCGCGTGGCCGGGAGCGCGAAGCTCCGGGAGGGCGCACACTTCGACCACGACTGGGAGGACGCCGGCGCGGCGTACCACGAGGCGCCGGAGGACGGCGCGGAGGTGGACGACTGAGGGGGCCGGGGCGCCGCGAGCGGGCCGGCACGCGTCCGTCGAACGCTCGTGTCCGATCCGGCCCGGCCCGCGCTAGCTGATGTGGCCTTCCTCGCGGAGCTGGTCGGCCTCGCTTTTCTCGTAGCGCCAGGTCACGTCGGCCTTCTCGTCCTGCCAGTCCCACGGCTCCACGAGCACGACGTCGTCCTCGCGGATCCAGATCCGCTTTTGCATCCGGCCGGGGATGCGGGCGGTCCGCTCGACGCCGTCCGCACACCGCACGCGCACCCGATTCGCCCCCAGCATCTCCGTCACGACGGCGAACTCCTCGTCCTCCTCCGGCATCCGGAGGTCCCGCCGGGAGTCGTTGTCCTCGTCGCTCATCACCCGGCCGTCGGCACCGCTGACTGTTAAAGGACCCGCACTCTCACGGCCGACGGGCACGGATTCTCGCGGCCGAGGCTACCGGAGTTCGGCCAGCCGCTCGCGCCCCGGGGCGACCAGCCGGTCGAGGTACGTCGCGAGCGCGGACTTCGCGTCGGCCGGGTGGAGCTCGCCCGACTCTAGGTCGGCCGCGAGCGCGTCGTAGTCGTCGTAGGTGAGGTCGCCGCCGTACTGCTCGGACCGCTTGACGACCACCTCGTCGAACCGGGGGAACACGTGGTACTCGAACAGCTGGAGAACGGGGTTCTCACGCTCGGTGCCGTCGTCGTCGGGCTCCGGGTCGCTCGTCGGCGGGCAGAAGGCGCCGTTCACCTTCTCTTCGATCGCCTCGGGCGTGTCCTCCATCGAGATGGTGACGCCCTCGGAGGAGGACATCTTCCCGACGCCGGTGCCGAGGTCGGCGATCAGCGGCGTGTGCAGGCAGGTCGGGGCGTCGTAGCCCACCGTGGGCAGGGTGTCGCGCGCGAGCATGTGGACCTTGCGCTGCTCCATCCCGCCGACGGCCAGGTCGAGGTCGAGGTACTCGATGTCGAGCGCCTGCATCAGAGGGTACACCGCCTGGGAGACGGTGACCGTGTCGCCGCTCTTTATCTCGCTCATCGCCCGCTCGGCCCGGGACAGCGAGGTCTCGAGCTCCAGGGCGTGCAGGTCGAGCACGTACTCGCGGTCGAACTGGAACTCCGAGCCGTAGACGAACTCGGTGCGCTCCTCGTCGAGGCCGTAGGCGAGGAACTGCGCCCGCATCCGCTCGGCCGTCTCGCGGATCTCCTCGAAGGTCCCCTTGTCGTTGAGGTAGGCGTGCACGTCCGCCAGCAGCACGACGACCTCGAAGCCCGCCTCCTGGAGGTCGATCAGCTTGTTGGCGGTGAGCATGTGCCCGACGTGGAGGACGCCCGAGGGCTCGTAGCCGACGTACGCCCGCCTGCCCTCGGGGTCGTCGGCCAGCGCGCGAACTTCCTCCTCGGTGACCACCTCGGCCGCGTTCCGGGTGATCCGCTCGTAGGCGTCCATGCTCCCCCGTTCGGCCGGTGGCGCCGTTATGCCTTCCGGATGCCGACCGCTCGCGCGCTCGCGACGGGCGTCGCGTCCTCGTGGCGCTCGCGACGACCGGCCGCCGCACGTCCGGCCCGTCGCCGTCCCTCGCGGGGTGGGGCGCGGCCGTGGCTCACTCCTCCCTGACGAACACGTAGACGAGGAGGACGGCGACCCCGCCGACCCCGCCGACGAGGAAGCCGAGGACGACGCCGAGCGCCCACAGCGCCGCGTCGTCGCGCCCGCGTCGAGTCGCGTCGTTGTACACCCAGTACGCCGCGCCGACGGCGACGGCGAGGGACAGCACGAACAGGAACAGGCCGATCACGAAGATGACCAGGAGTTCGGGCCCGCCGGGCAGCTGGAGGGGAACTGGGGACACGGCGGGGAGACGGACGCCCCGCGGCAAGTGTCTTGTCCTCCCTACGTCCCG
This sequence comes from Haloferacaceae archaeon, assembly GCA_042217235.1. Lineage (GTDB taxonomy): Archaea > Halobacteriota > Halobacteria > Halobacteriales > Haloferacaceae > A07HB70. The sequence continues at coordinate 10,310 of JBDGTB010000040.1, forward strand.
GGCAGGATGTCCGAGAGCGCGGCCCCGATGGCCATCGGGACGAACGCGACGGTGACGCCGGCGGTAGCGACCGCCGGGTCGGCCCAGTCGACCCGCCCCCAGACGGTCATTCCGGCGACGGCAGTCAGGAACGCCACCCCGACGACGCCGGCGAGTCGCCGGGGGACGACGCCGAGGATCGGCGCGGTGACGCGCACGTCCTGGATGCCCGAGACGTAGAGGATGCCGACGACGACGCCGACGGTGAAGAGGAGCGTCGCGGCGATGCCGAGGGGGTTGGCGGCGAGGTGTGTGCCGACCTCCGTGGTTCCCCCCTCGACGAACATCGGGATGCCGAACACGACGCTCCCGACCATCGCCTCGGCGAGGTCGCCGCGGTCGAACCCGGAGACGACGCGGCCGAACACGCCCACGTCGATGCCCATCTCCGCCTGCACGACCGCGCGCACCTGCTCGCGCTCGGACTCGGTGTCGGTCAGTTCCTCCAGTCGGTCGAGCAGCGCCGTGACCTCCTCGGTGTCGTCGCCGGTCGGGTTCGTCGTTCCCCCTTCGCCGGTCGCCGTGTCGGCCATGCACACCCGTCACTCCCCTGTCGCTTAATCCCCTACGGCGACCGCGCCGGTCGGGGGTCGCTCGCCGCGGTCGGGTCGTTCCCCGCACTGCCGAGTTCGCTCGACCGCTCAGTCCGACCCCGAATCCGCGCCGGCGCGGTGCTCGCTGATGATCTCGTCGACCATCTCGGCCTTGCGCGCGCGCCGGCGCCGCTCGGCGCGCTCCTCCCAGTCCCCGATCGCGGCCTCGACCTCGCTCTCGCGGGCGACGGCGAGCTCGTCGACCTCCTGGATCGTCACGTCGTCGGCCGGCCCGACGGGCACCCCCCGATCGAAGAGGACGGCGTCGGCGGCGTCGGAGAGCCCGCCGTCCCGGAGGACGATCCGCGGCTCCGTCTCGGCGAGGAGCTCGGCCGTCGACCGCCCGGCGCCGCTCGCGTCGCGCAGGTACACCACGTCGCCGCGGGCGAGGCCGTACTGCTCGTCGGCCGTCCGGATCGCGTCCTTGGTGAACTGCTCTATCACCTTCACCGACACCAGGTCGCGCCCCTCGGCGACATCGCTGAAGTCGGAGTGGTCGAGCTTCCAGAGCGCCTTCAGCCGCTCTAGCTTCTCGTCGAGCTCCTCGCGGGCCTCGCGGGCCTCGTCGCGCTCGCGGCGAAGCCGCTCTTTCTCGCGTTCGAGGCGGGTGACCTCCCGGCGCTCGCGCGCCTCGCGGCGCTCCTCGCGTCGGGCCTCCGACAGCTCCGCCTGGTACTCCTCGATCGTCGACTCCTGTGATTCGATCGTCTCTTCGAGCTCCGAGACGTGGGATTCGAGTCGCTCGACCCGCTCGTTCAGCCGCTTTATCTCCCTTTCCTCCTCGGTGAGCTCGCGGGGCTCGTGGCTCGACTCGTCGTCCTCGCTCTCGTCGTCGTCGCGCAGCGACTCGACGACCGTCTCGACGGACTCCTCGCCGCCGAGCACGCGGGCGATCACCTCGCCGCGGCTCAGCTCCGGCGGCGTCTTGCGGCCCACCCGCTCGAACTGGTCCGCGTGGTCGTCGTGTGCGAACAGGGCGGCCGCGAGCGCGTCGCGCTCGTGGTCGTTGTCGTAGCTCGCGTCCCGGGTGCGGTGGAGCTTCTCGTCGACCGGGAGGTCCGTCGCCGGCGTCCAGCCCGCGGCGTCGAAGCTCCGGCGGAACGTCTCGACCGTCTCGGGCATCGGCGTGACGTCCGCGGCGACGAGCACGGGCCGGCCCCGCTCGACCAGCCACTCGATCAGCGCCGCGGTGTCCGCCGTCCGCGTCGAGTGGAGGTCGAGCACCTCGCCGTCCAGCCCGACGACCGCGACCGCCGTCGTCGTCCCGGGGTCGATGCCGACGACGACGTGGTCGCGACGCCGGACGAGCGGCTCGAACTCGAGGCCGTCGCGGCGCTCGCGTTCCATCTCGACCCGCGTGTCGCCCGCGCGTCCGGTCGAGACGGGGATCTCGTCGGGAGACGCCGACACCCGGAACGTCGCGTTGGCGTAACCGCCGTACTTCTCGGTCACGTCGCGCTCGTAGTCGAGGCCCGCGTCGTCGAGCGCGCGCTCGACCTCCCGCGAGCGGGTCTTGACGCTCCCGTGGATGCGGCGAGTGTAGCGGTCCTGGCTCCACCCGCCCTTGCCGGTCGAGCGCCCGCGCGACACCTTCACCCGTGTCGTGTCGGTGAACGCGGTCACCTCGTGGCCGACGTTGCGCGCCGCGAGCCGGGCGGCCGCCTCGGCCTCGTCCATCGGGTCGCTCCCGTACGGGACGCCGTGGCGGTTCGCCACCCGCGACAGCGGCTCCGGCCGCTCCGCGCCGGTCACCTGCACCAGCTTCGTCCCCGCCGGCAGCCAGCGCAGGAAGCGCACGAGGTCGTCCTTGTCCTCGGCGAGTTCGTAGGCGTTGTCGGTCGCCACGATGGCCGGCGTCTCGCGCTCTATCAGCCGCCGGAGCTTCCGGAACGTCACCACGTCGCGGGTGACGTTCACCTCCTCCGCGCGCCCGTCGTCGGTCCCCTCGGTACCGTCGGCGTCATCGCCGTCGCGGCCGTCGAGGGCGACGAGTGCGTAGGAGGGCGCGTCGCCACGGACGTCGCCGCTCTGGATGTCGACCCCGAGCACCAGCGAGTCGAGCGCGCTCGTCCGGGTGGTCACACCGGCTAGTCGGGTCCGGCGAAGTTTATACTCCACGCCGGTCGCGGCGACCCGTCGGTCGGGACGCTCACTCCGCCCGCAACCGCCCGCTCCCGACGTGGACGACGCGACCGCCGACCCGAACCGTCGTCCCGTCGCCGCGGTCGTCGGCCTCGACGCCCAGGACCGACGGGCGGCCCATCCCGTGGCCCTGCTCGACCCGCGCCGCGAGGGCCGGACCGTCGAGCAGCCGCTCCCGGGCGAGGTAGGCGGCCAGACAGCCGTTCGACGAGCCGGTCGCGGGGTCCTCCGGGACGCCGTAGAAGGGGGCGAACACCCGCGCGGCGAGGTCGTTGTCGTCGTCGCGGGGGTCGGTACAGAACGCGAGGACGTTCTTCGCGTCCGTATCGGCGACGAGCGCGTCGTACGCCGCCCGGTCGACCGCGACCCGCTCCAGGGCCGCCCGGTCCGCGAGCGGCACGACGACCGTCGGGAGACCGGTCGAGACCTCGCGGACGGGCCGGTCGGCGACCTCGCCGGGGTCGAGCGAGAGCGCCGCCGCCGCGGCCGCACGGTCGCGCTCCGGCCCGAAGGTCGGGTCGCGCTGGGTCATCCAGAGCGTGCCGTCCGCACGGGCTTCGACGGGGATCGCCCCCACGTCGAGGTCGAGCGTCGTCGTCTCGCCGGTCGCGCCGGTCACCGCCCGGACGACCGCCGCCGTGCCGAGCGTGGGGTGGCCCGCGAACGGGACCTCCGCCTCCGGGGTGAAGATCCGGACCGGAGCCTCGTCGGGGGCGAACGACTCGACGAACGTCGTCTCGGAGAAGTCGAACTCCGCCGCGATCTGCCCCATCGACTCGTCGGACAGCCGCCCGCGGTCCTCGACGACCGCGAGCGGGTTGCCGGCGTAGCGCCGCTCGGCGAAGACGTCGACGATGTGATAGCGGGGGCCGCTCGGGTCGAGGTCGAACGCGTCGTCGGGCGTCGCCGGTGGCATCGTCTCCTCGGTCGTCCGACCGGGTGAAAAGTCACTCGTCCGCGTCGGGATACGGCACCGCGAGAGTCCGGCCGTCGTCGGGGACGAACGCCTCGCCGTCGAACGCCTCGCTGGCCTCGCTGGCGAGCCCCGAGGCGTCCCCCGCGTACCGCGAGGAGACGTGGGTGAGCGCGAGGCGCTCGGCGCCCGCCCGCGCCGCCACCTCGCCGGCCTCCCGTGCGGTCGAGTGGCCGGTCGCGCGCGCCCGCTCGCCCTCGTCGTCGGCGAACGTGGCGTCGTGGACGAGGAGGTCGGCGTCGGCCGCGGCCGCGACCGTCGCGTCCGTCGGGCGCGTGTCGCCCGTGTACACCACCCGCCGGCCGGGGCGGGGCGGCCCGACGACCTGTTCGGGCTCGATCACCCGGCCGTCGTCGAGTTCGACCGTCTCCCCGGCGTGCAGGCGGCCGTAGGCCGGTCCCGGCGGGACGTCGAGCTCCTCCTCGGCCTTCTCGCGGTCGAACCGCCCGGGCCGGTCGGCCTCGACGAGCGCGTAGCCGACCGAAGTCGTCCGGTGTTCGGTGCGGAACGCGCGGACCTCGTACTCGTCGCGGTCCAGCGCGACGCTCCCGGGGCTCACCTCGTCGATCCTGACCGGGAACTCGGGGTCGTGGCCGACGGCGTGGACGAGGTCGGTGAGGTGGCGCCGCGACCCCGGCGGGCCGTGGATCGCGAGCGGCGCCTCCCGGCCGTTGAACCCGAGGCTCTGGACCAGCCCCGGGATGCCGAGCACGTGGTCGCCGTGGAGGTGCGTGACGAAGATGTGGTCCTGGCCGAACCCGGTGCCGTAGCGCATCATCTGTCGCTGGGTGCCCTCGCCGCAGTCGAACAGGAACGACTCCCCCTCGCGGGCGAGGTGGATGGCGCTCGGCGCCCGCTCGGTCGTGGGGATCGCGCCGCCGGTCCCCAGAAACGTCACCTGCAGCATCCTCTCGACGACACCTCGGCCCGTCGGCGTATAGGGGCGTCGAAAGCGTGTTCGGCCCGGGACGGTCGGCTCGATCCCGCCCGTCTCCCCGCCTCGGTAGCGAGGCCCTCACTCCGTTCGTCGTGGCACCCGACCGCTCCTCGGCGGGTCGCTTCGCTCCCCGCCTCGGTAGCGAGGCCCTCACTCCGTTCGTCGTGGCACCCGACCGCTC
>JBDGTB010000040.1:15274-18612 GCA_042217235.1 Haloferacaceae archaeon
CTCGGCGGGTCGCTTCGCTCCCCGCCTCGGTAGCGAGGCCCTCACTCCGTTCGGGCCTCGCTAGCGGTGGCGTTTTACCCGCCCCGGCGGTAGCCGACGGTGATGGACGCACCGCTGTGGACCGAGACCCACGCCCCCGGCCTCGCCGACCTCCCCCAGCCCGAGGTCCGCGACCGGCTGGAGCGGGCGGTCGCGGAGCCGATGAACCTCGTCGTCCACGGCCCGCCGGGCGTCGGCAAGACGGCGGCGGTGCGCGCGATGGCGCGCGAGGCACACGAGGACCCCGAGAACGACCTGTTCGAGCTCAACGTCGCGGACTTCTTCGACCGGACGAAAAAGGAGATCCGCACGGACCCGCGCTTCGAGCCGTTCCTCTCGGGGCGCAGCCGGATGGCCAAACGCGACATGATAAACCACGTGCTGAAGGAGGTCGCCGGCTACGCCCCCGTCTCCGGGCAGTACAAGACGGTCGTCCTCGACAACGCCGAGGCGATCCGCGAGGACTTCCAGCAGGCGCTCCGCCGGGTGATGGAGCGTCACCACCGAACCACGCAGTTCGTGGTCGTCACCCGCCAGCCGTCGAAGCTCATCCCCCCGATCCGGTCGCGGTGTTTCCCCGTTCCCGTCCGCGCGCCGACGACCGACGAACTGGTCGCCCTCCTCCGGCGGATCGTCGAGGCGGAGGGCGTCCCCCACGACGACGACGGCCTCGAGTTCGTCGCGGGCTACGCCGACGGCGACGTGCGCAAGGGGGTGCTCGGCCTCCAGACCACCGCCGTCGAGGCCGACGAGGTGACGATGAACGCGGCCTACGAGGCGCTCGGCGCCGTGGGCCGGGACGACGAGCTCCGCGCGGTACTGACGGCCGCCCGCGCCGGCGACTTCGACGACGCCCGGTCGACGGTCGCCGACCTCCTCGACGACGGCGGCTTCGACGGCCAGGGGCTCCTGCGCGAGCTCCTGCGCGTGGCCCGGACCGAGTACGACGGCGCGGAGCTGGCCCGCCTCCACCGCCTCGCCGGGCGGGTCGACCTGGACCTCGCGACCGGCACCGACGACCGGCTCCACGTCGCCCGCCTGCTCGCCGACTGGGGCGCGCCCGACGCGACCGCGCGGGCGACGCGAGCGGACTGATGGCCCGCCTACCCCTCGACTCCCGCGCGCTCGGGCTCCCCGACCTCGCGCCCGGAACCTACCGGTTCGCGCTCCCGCCACTCCTGTTCGCGCTCCCCGCGCTCCTCGTCTCGCCGCCGGTCGCGCTCCTCTTCGCGCTCGCCGGCTGGGCCGTCGTCGCCTTCTTCCGCGACCCCGACCGGAGCCCGCCGGCGTCCGGCGTCGTCGCGCCCGCCGACGGCCGGGTCTCGGTCGTCCGCGAGGAGGCCGACCGCGTCCGCGTCGGGGTGTTCATGAACGTCACCGACGTCCACGTCAACCGCGCGCCGCTCCCGGGGACGGTGACCGCGGTCGAGCACCGGTCCGGCGGCCACCTCCCGGCGTTCACCAAGGAGTCAGAGCGCAACGAGCGGGTCCGGGTCGAGACCGACGCCTGCGAGGTGACGCTCATCGCGGGCGCCGTCGCCCGCCGGATCACCCCCTACGTCGCCCCGGGCGACGACCTCGACCGGGGCGAGCGGATCGGCCACGTCGCCTTCGGCTCCCGCGCGGACGTGCTCCTGCCGCCCGCCGTCGACGTCGAGGACCTGCTCGTCGCCGAGGGCGACCGGGTCCGGGCGGGCGAGACCCGCCTGACGGCCGCGGCGGGCTGAGCGCCGGCCGGGGCGGCGAGGTCCTCCCGGGCCGCCCGTGTGTCACCGGTCGAGCACGTGGACGTGACGCACGAGCGACCGGTGGACCCGCCGCTCGTGGACCGCCGCGACGGTCCACCCCGCGGCCCGTGCCGCCGCCGCGCAGTCGCTGTCCGCGACGACGACCGCCCGCGGCGCGACCCGCCGGGCCTCCGAGAGCGCGCCCGCGAGGAGGTCCCCGGGGTCGCCGACGACCTTCGACTGCCGACCGTAGGGGGCGTCGAACGCCACGGCGGCACACGCCCCGTCCCGGAGCGGGAGGGCGGTCGCGTCGGCCCGCAGCACCTCGAACCCCCCGTCGAGCGCCGCCCGCAGGTTCTCGCGGGCGCCGCGGGCCATCCGCGCCTGCGCGTCGGCGGCGAGGACCCGGCTCCCGACCAGCCCCGCCTCGATCGCCAGGCCGCCCGCCCCGCACATCGGGTCGAGCACGCGGCGGTCGGGGCCCGCGCCGGCCACGTTGACGATCGCCCGGGCGTCGAGGGGGTCCATCCCGCCGGGCTGGACGAACGGCCGGTCGCTCGGCCGGCGCTCGCCGTAGTCCCGGACGCTCTCGGCGACCGCCCAGCCGACGAGGCAGGTCTCGCCCGCGAACGCCACCCGGAGGACGCTCGCGGGCTCCTCGAGGTCGACGGCGTAGCCCCGCTCGACCAGCGCGTCCCCGACCTCGCGCTCGGCCGCCCGCGTCGAGACGCCGGCCGTGTTGCGCACGTCCCGCGCCCGCACCGCGACCGGCCCCTCGGCGTCGAGCGGCGCGGCGGCGACGAGCGCCCGCGCCGCCGCCACGGACGCCCCGGTCCGGCCGACGAGCCGGCTCGCGGTGTGGGTGTACGCGAGCGAGGGGACCCGGTCGACCCGCAGCCCCGTCGCGGTCGCCACGCCGGGCGCGACGACCTCGACCTCGCTCGCGGCGCTCCGGGCTTCGAGCGCCGCGAACGCGTCGTCCTCGCCGCCCAGCTCGAGGAGGTACACGCCCGGACGGTGGCCCGGGGGCGGTTTAGCGGTGTCGTCAGCGCGGCGGTGGTCCCGCCGTCGCCGCCGCCCGCGATGCCGTCGTCCGCGTCGTCCGCTCGATGGCCGGCGACGGACTCGCGTGGCCCGGCTCCACCACTCGACCGCCGGCGACGCCTCGCGGGGAACGGCGCGCCGCGGCCGGTCGCTCGAACCAATTTTTATAAACGTTAAATACGAGCATCGAACCGACGAATGACCGACCCGAAGGAGACGATCACCATCGAGAACGTCGTCGCGTCGACGGGGATCGGCCAGGAGCTCGACCTCCAGAGCGTGGCGATGGACCTGGAGGGCGCCGACTACGACCCCGAGCAGTTCCCGGGGCTGGTGTACCGGACGCGGGACCCCAAGTCGGCGGCCCTCATCTTCCGGTCCGGCAAGATCGTCTGCACCGGCGCGAAGTCCACCGACGACGTCCACGAGAGCCTCCATCGGGTGTTCGACGAGCTCCGCGATCTCGACATCCGGGTCGAGGACGACCCCGAGATCACCGTCCAGAACATCGTCACCTCCGCGGACCTC
>JBDGTB010000077.1:0-18496 GCA_042217235.1 Haloferacaceae archaeon
TCGCGCACCTCGGTCGGCCCCGGGATGTACAGCGTCTTGTCGGGATAGTCGCCCCTGTATTCGCGTTTCTCGGTCACGGGATCCACCTGTGGTAGGCATCGGGGAGGCGAGACGGCATGGTGCTTTTGGTCCCGCCCCGCCGCCCGCGCAATCTTCATTCCGCCGCGGTCCGACGTGGCGCCAGTGACCGAGAGCGGACCGTCGCGACGACAGCTGCTCCGCGCGGCGGGGCTCGCCGTCCTCGCGGGCTGTGGGCGGTCGGGCGCTCCCGACGGCGCCGACCGACCGACGGGGACGACGAGGACGCCCACGCGAACCCCGACGCGGTCCCCCACCCGGACGGCGTCCCCGACGGCGACGGCCACCCCCGAGGAGCGCGCGCGGCCCCGCTTCGAGGCCGGCCCCGGAGCGTGCTCGCTCGCCGCCCCGGACCCGGGCCGGAAGACGTGGACGCACGCGGGGTACGACCCCGGCGCGACCCGTCACCCGCCCGCGGCCAGCGCGCCGAACGGGTTCCCCCTCGGGCGGGCGTGGTCGGTCCCGACCGTGGCGACGGGACCCGTGCTGGTCGACGAGCGGCGCTACTACCTGCGGACGGCGACGGGGGTCGTGGCGCTGTCGCCGGCCGACGGGCGCGTGACGTGGCGCCGGCGGGCGAGCGGCCCGGCCGGGGGGATCGCCGTCGGCGCGGACCTCCTCGTCCTGCCGACCGCCGAGGGCTCGGTGTACGGCCTCGACCCGGCCGACGGGACGGCCCGCTGGTCGGTCGCGGCCACGGCGACCTGTCCACCCGTGTTGACACGCGACGCCGTCGTCCTCGGGACCGCGTCGGGCGTCGTCGCGCACACGCGCGACGAGGGGACGGCGTGCTTTCGCGTCCCCACGGCCGATCCGGTCGTGCACCTGGTCGCGGACGGGGACCTGGCCGTCGCGGCGACCGCGGGGGCGGCGACCGGGACGCTCCTCGCGGTCGACCCCGCTCGTCGGGCGGTCCGGTACGCGCAGTTTCTCACCGCGCCACCGACCGGGCTCGTCGGGCTGGACGGGGAGCTCGTCGTCAGCACCGGCGAGCGGTCGCGCGGCCTCGCGGCCGCCGACGGAACCCTGACCTGGACGGCCCCGGTCGGCCCCGTCGTGGCGAGCGGTCGCTACCACTACGCGCTCGGGTCGGACGCGGTCGTGGCGCTCGACGACGCGGGCGAGCGGGCGTGGCGCGCGGCCGTCCCCGCCCCGACCGGCGTCGCGGCGACCGGCGACGTCGTCGTCGCGACGAGCGACGCGGACGGCGTGGCGTTCCAGGTCCACGACGCCCGGACCGGCCGGCGACGGGTGCGCCAGCTGGACGACGACGGGCGGCGCTTCCCGGTCGTCGCGGACGACCGGGTCATCACCGTCGGGGACGACCGGACCTACGTCGACGAGGAGGCCGGCCCGACCTGACGGTCGTCGGGACGGTCACGCCGTTCGACCTCGCGGCGGGCCTGGTGCGGTCGCCCGACCCCAGACCGCGTCGAGCGGCCCGCGCCCCGCGAGCGGTCACGCGTCGGCGGCGGTCAGGCGAGGCCCGGAAGGGGAGAGGCCTCCAGGGCGGGCGTCCCCTCCGCCCGCCGGTCGAGGCGCATGTCGCTGCCGAACGCGGCGACGAGGTCCAGGTTCGTCCGCACGTGCGCCGTCGCGGTCGGAATCCGCACCCGCCCGCCGGCGAGCGCGAGAACGACCATCAGCTGGTCGGCCATGAACGGGTCGACCGGCGCGTCGCCGGCGTGAAACGCCGTGAACTGTCGGACGGCGCGCTGCGCGACCTCCTCGGCGGTGCGGCCCGGCTCCCCGAGCGCGTCGAAGCCGGCGAGCGTCCGCTCGTAGACGCCCCGCAGCAGGAGCGACGACCCGAGCGAGCGCGTCGGGACGTAGTCGATAGCGCGTATCTCGGCCGGGACGTCCGCGTCCGCGAGGGCGTCCCGTGCGCCGCGCGCCTGTCGCTCGGCCACGTCGCGCTCGGCGAGCTCCGCGGCGGCCTTCGAGTGGACCTCCACCCGTTCGAGATCGCCGCGCGTCCCGAGGTCGAACGGCGACAGCGACGACGGCGATACGTCGAACGTCGCCTCGCCGCCGCCGGCCGGGTAGAACCCCGTCCCGCGTACGTCGACGTCGGCCTCGACCCCCCAGTTGGCCAGCAGCGGGAGCTTCACCAGCTGGTGGTACTCGACGGTCGGCGCCCACTTCACGTTCGTGCCGCCGGTCGCCGTCAGCCGGAACGGCCCGTCGTAGGTCGCCGCGATCGGCAGGGCGGTGTCGAACAGGAGGGTGACGCTCCCCGCGGTGCCGATGTCGGCCTGCAGCGGCGTGCGCCGGGCGCTCCCCGGCCGGAAGGTCAGCGTGGTCGAGCCGAGGTCGTCGCCCGTCACCTCGGCGTCACAGAGCTCCGCCACGAGCCGGACCGCCTCGAGGTGTTGCGGTTTGAGTCCCGGGTCCGGCCGGTCGCTCCGGACGTCCTCGATCCGGAACGGAGTGTCGGTGACGGTTCCGAGGCCCAGAGCCGTCCGGAGGAGCTGCCCGCCGCCGGCGGCGCCGTCGATGGTGAGCATCGGTCCGGCGACTCCCCGTTCGGTCGCGGGGTACCTGAAGGTGGTTCCCGGTCGGCGGTGGGGCGAGCCACCACGCGCCGACCGCGGCGACAGGGTCGTGTCCGGCGGACCGGCTCGCCCCCGAGCGTCGTCGGCTCGCGTCGACCGCCAGGTCGAGCTCCGCCGCGAGCAGGTCCTTGACCCCCCGCCGTATCCTCTGGGACGTCGCCGTGTCGGAGACCCCAGCCGGTCGGCCAGCTCCTCGTCGCCTACCGATTCCATCGCGATACGAGCTCCCCTCGCGCAAGCTCGCCTTCGTCGTCCTCTCGATCGCCGTCCGCCTCGCTGTGCGACGGACGGGCCACGGGAGGGGCTGGCCTTCGTCGTCGCGCACCGCTCTCAGTCGGTACGAGGTGTCTCGATCGCCACGACGTCCGAGTCCACGGATCGACACCGACCGGGACGTCGCGAACGGCTTCGCGTCGGGCGGGACGCGGACGGCCTCGTCACGAAGGGGCGCTCTCCGTTTCGGGTCGACAGTACGCGTAGCCGAGACGTCCCGATCGCTCGGCTCACGCCACGGCAACCCTCAAGCCCCCACCAGCCGATACGACGGCCGTGCAAGCGGTGGTCCACTTCGCGGTGGGGGTCGTGGGCGCCCTCCTCGTGCTCACCGGCGTCGACTGGCCGGTCCGTCGGGAGTTTCTCGCCGCCTTCGCCAGCGCCTTCTGGGCGATGCTCCCGGACGGCCACTGGCTGCTCTCGGAGTTCGGCGTCGACGGCGCGGCGGCCGCGTGGAAGGCGGTCCACGGGAGCGCCCTCGCGAACCTGTGCTGGGGCCACCGCCTCCTCGACCGGGCGGAGACGGGGCGCCCGAACCTCGAAGCCGGCGTCGCGCTCGCCGCCCTCGTCGTCGCGGTCGGGCTGTACTACCGGTACAACGACTGGACGGTTCGGTGACCCCACGAGCGCGCGACACGCGCCGCTCGGGGGTGCCACCCGCGGTCGTCGTCGAGCGGATCCGTCAGCTCGTCGTTTCCCACCGGGTCGCGCGGGGACCCGGCGTCGAGGTCGCAGCGATCCGACCGCCCCCGCGTCGAGCGAATTCGGCCGACGTCGAACTCGTCGATCGCCTCGGGGACGGGTGACTCGTCGATCGCCTCGGGGACGGGGGGTTCGGGACGGCGAAGCCGTCCCGTCCTGCCCTCCGCTACGTCCGGAAGGTCGTGGAATCCGACCCTCGGATTCGAGGTGGTCGGTCACTCGCGGCCGGCCCGAACGATCGCGTCGGTCAGGCCGTCGGGGTCCGTGAAGACCACCTCGTGGCTCCCGGGCAGCTGGACGAGCCGGAACAGCTCGAGCCGGCTCGACATGCGCGGGTGCCAGCACCACTCCGACGACTGTGGTAGCGCGGTGTCCTCGGTCGCGTTGATGTAGCTCGTCGGGAGGTCGAGCGAGAAGAACTCGCTCATCTCCAGTTCGTCCCGGAACGGCTGGAACGGCTCCGGGGAGAGCTCCTCGTAGGCGGACCGCGCCAGCTCGGGGTCGGCGTCGTTGATGAACCGTTCCCGCCAGACCTCGAACGGGAGCATGACCGTGTCGTCGTCGGACCCGTCGACCAGCCGGGAGAACAGGGTCCGGTAGCTCGGTGGCACCTCGTCGAGCAGGCTGTTGCCGTCCGCCGGGACGAAGGCGTTCTGGAAGACGAGCCGGTCGAGCCGCTCGGGGATCGCCTCCGCGACCTTGGCTATCACCGTGCCGCCGAAGCTGTGTCCGTGCAGGACGACCTCCTTCAGGTCGTTGTCGACGAGGAACTCCACGATCGACCGCGTACAGTCGGCGTGGTCGACGTCCCTGTCGGCGTCCGGTCCGTGACCGGCGATCGTCGGCGCGTAGGCGTCGTGACCGCGGGCTTCGAGGCGGTCAGCGATGGGTTCGTACGCCGATCCGTCGTGCCACGAGCCGTGGACCAGAACGAACGTGGACATGCTGACCGGTACGGGCGGCGGGGGCGCTATTGAATCCCCCTCACCGCGGACCGGCGGTCCCCTCGTGACACCCGACGGACGGGCCGCGCGCTACGGGTCCCCGGACAGCGCCGCCCGAACGTCGGCGACCGTCCGCGGAACGGCCGCGGCGTACCGGGCGGCACGGACGAAGTTCGCGAACGCCCGCTCGGCGTCGGACGGGTCCGGCGCCCGCTCGTCCGCGCGCCGGCCGCCGAGGTCGTCCGTGCCGCGAGCGAGGTACGCGCGTGCCGGGGCCGCGAGTTCGACCGCGAGGGCCGTCGGCGTCGCGTCCCAGGCCGCGCTCAGCGCCGCGACGGCCGCCTGTCGGGCACTCGCGACGTCGGCTGCGCTCGTCGGTGGGTCGAGCTCTTCCTCGCGGATCGCCGTGACGACGGCGTCGAACGCCCGGAACCTCGCGAGGCCGACGCCGGCCTCGACGAGCGCCGTCGCCGGCGCGCCACGCGCTCTCGCCTCGGTCGTCTCCGTCTCGGTCCGGTCGGCGGCCGCCGCCATCTCGCGGTAGAGGCGCTCGAGCGCCGTTCCCTCGATGGACCGCTCGAAGGGGAGCCCCTCCTCGGGGGCGGCGTACTCGTGGAGGAGGGTGCGGTACCCCCGCCCCCGCCGGCGGATTCGCGCGACCGCCACGAAGACGTCGGCGCGGTACGGGCGCGGGTCGGCGAGCCCGTCGCGGTGCCGTGCCCGGAGTCGCTCGGCGTCGGCCAGCGCCGCCTCGCCCGCCTCCAGGTCGCGCACCGCCTCGCCGGCACGGAAGGGGTCCGCGGCCGGCGGGTCGGGGAACGCCCGGTCCGGCCTGACGGCCCGGTCGGCGTCCCGCAGCAGCGCCTCCAGCGCCCGGTGGACCACGACCGCCGTCGCCGGGTCGTCGCCGCGGTAGGTCCAGTCGCGCTCGAACGCGAGCGTCGCCGCCCGGAGGCGGCCCCGTCGGCCGGTCACCGCGTCGACGTCGACGGAGCCGGTCGCGGCGCGGTAGGCGGCCTCGACGCCGGCGGCGTCCGCCCGAACGCCCCGGGCGTCGTCGAGGCGGTCGAGCGGGGCCTCGTACCCCTCGTCCCGTTCGTCGTCGCCCCCGAGCTCGTCGCGCACCCGCTCGCGTTCCTCGCGGAGCCGCCGGGCGACGGCGCCGTTCGGGACGGCCGGCCGCCGGGGGACGCGCTCGAGGAGCGTCCGCGCCCGCTCGCGGTGGCGCGCCCGCATCGCGTCGGGAAGCGCCACCGGGAACGCCGCCGGCGGCCGGGGGACGGGTCGCGTGCCGATGTCGGCGAGCCGGGCGGAGTCGTACGCCGGCGCGTCGTCACCGACGTCGAGCGCCGAACAGCCGGCGAGCGCGGCGACGCCGGCCCCGACCGCCGACAGGACCGCCCGGCGCGAGCGAGTCACGACCGCCCACCCCCGTCGGAGAGCGCGACGGTGTGGCGGTGCTCGCAGTCGCTGCTCCAGCCGGTCCCGACGCTGTCGAACTCGTCGCCGGCGAACGGCAGCCGCAGGGCGACGGCGAAGGCGTCGGTCGCGTCGGCGTCACACGCGACGCCGGCCGGGCGGAGGTCGCGACAGAACCGGACGTCGACGCCGTTTCCCTCGCGGTACACGCCGACGAGCCGCGGGACGTGACACTCGCCGACCGCTCGCTGGAGCAGGTACACCGACCGCGAGGGGTAGTCGGTCGCGGTGACGAACGCCTCGAGTTCGCGGGCGGCCGCCGTGTCGCGAAACCGGAGGTCCTCGAGGTCGGACCCGTCGGTCACGTGTTCGATCAGGGATATGTCTCGGGGCGAGTCGTCTCCGACCTCGGCGGTCGTCGCCGTCCCCTCGGCGACGACCGGGACGAGGAGCGGGGTTCCGTCGCCGTGCCGGCGCGAGCGGGCCTCGAACTCCGTCACTCGCTCGCGGGGCGCCGGGGGCGAGGAACGCGTCGCCGCGTCGCTACACCCCGCGACGCCGACCGTGCCGCCGACCGCCATCGCGTGGAGGATGCGTCGCCGGGACCAACCGGACATACGCTCACGGATCCCCACCGGCGGTGAAAGCCTTCCGCCACGGCGCGCGTCGGACCCCGCCACGCGCGCCGGGACCCGGGCTCGCCACCGACAGGGTCAACCGCGTCGCACCTGTACTGACGGTCATGTCCGACCGAACGGAGGCGCCCGCGTTCGCGGACGAACTGCTGAGCGCGTGTCGCACGGTCGTCGGGGACGAGCTCCGGAGTGTCACCTACTTCACGGACGAGGACGTCGAGCAGGTGTACCTGCGGTCGGACCTGGACCGCACTGCCGACCTCGTCGGCTTCGCGGAGGTCGAACGGACCGGCTTCCGGGCGGACGAGCAGTATCGGAACACGCAGCTCGGCGAGTACCGGGCGACCGTGCGGATGTTCGAGAACGGCTATCTCACCCGCGTCGTGTCCGGCCACGCCGGCGTGTGGGTGACCACCGACGCCATGTCGATGGAGCGCTTCGAGGAGCTGGCGGCGGCGCTGAAGTCGATCCTGAGCGAACGGACGGACGACGCGCCCTGACGCCGCGACCGGCGACGGACGGACGGTGGACGCGACTGGCCACGGACGGCCGCCGGGACCGGACTCGTTCGACCCGAAACGAGGGGTCGCGGGGGGCGTAACGGGCCGACCCGCCGGGCCAACGCGTCGACCGCGACGGCGGCCGCCCGCGTCGCGGTGGCGCCGTCGTCGTCGGTGACGGTCACCGCCACCTCGTGGTCGCCCGCCGACGCGAACGTCGTCGAGAAGGTGGCCGACGGGGTTCGGGCGACCGTGGTCCCGTCGACTCGCCACGCGTAACGCACCACCGACCCGTCCGGGTCCGAGGCGTCCGCGGCGAGGTCGACCTGCTCGCCGACCTCCGGCGTCGTCGGCGCGTGCGCGAGCGTGACGCTCGGCGCGTCGCCCGGACTGTGCGACTGCGGTCGGGCCCGCGAGCGCGCCGACGAGAACGGCACACAGGAGCGCACACGAGAGGAGACGGACCGTCGGCGACGGGTCGGGCCGGTGTCGGACCATGCGTGTTCGGTCACCGGTGGCGCGTGCGGCGGTCTCGGCCGCGCGTCGACCACGCGACGGTTCGTGTCCACGTCGAAACCGTTTGTAAGTGAGGGGTCGCGGCGGTGGGGGAGCGCCGGTCCGTGGCCGCCGTCCGGCGCCGGAGCGGACGGGTGGGCCGGGAGCGCCGGAGTGGACGGATACGTCTGGAGCGCCGGTCGAGCGGGCGTGGGTCGCCCCGCCGATCGACGCCCGCTCACGCGGTTCGCGGCAGGCGGACGGCGAACACCGCGCCCTCGGGTTCGTTGTCCTCGACCCACACGTCGCCGCCGTACTGGTCGACGAGCGTCCGCACGAGGTAGAGCCCGATCCCGCTCCCGGCGCTCTCGATCCCCTGCTCGTGCTTGCCGAAGATCGCGTCCGTGCGCTCGTCGGGGATCCCGGGCCCGTCGTCGGCGACCCGGACCACGACGCTCTCCTCCTCGACCGTACAGGAGACCGTGACGACCGGCTCCGGGCCGTCGTTGTGCTGGACGGCGTTCGTCAGGAGGTTCTTGAACACCGACCCGAGCATCTCGTTGGCCCGGACCTCGACGTCGGGCACCTCGCCGGCGAGCACGAACGTCGCCTCGGGGGCCGCCGCCCGCCGGAGGTCGAGTTCGGTCCGCAGGACCGCGCGCAGCGGCGTGGGTCGCACCGCGAGTTCCTCCTCGCTCGTCAGCGTCTCGATGTAGTCGCGCGCCGTCTCGGTGAGGTCGACGATGTGCTCGCCGCTCGCGAGGATCTTCCGGAGGTACTCCCGCCCCGCCTCGTCGACGTGGTCCTCGAGGAGCCGCGCCCACCCCAGCACGACGCTCACGTCGTTGCGGATGTCGTGGCGAACGACCCGGTTCAGCGCCTCGAGCTCCTCGGTCCGCTCCTCCAGTCGCTCCTCGTAGCGGCGGCGCTCGGTCACGTCCCGGAAGAACCAGACGCGGCCGTAGTAGGTGCCGTCCGCGCCCTCGACGGGCGCGGAGTAGCGGTCGAACACGCGCCCGTCGGTGAGCCGGACCTGGTCCCGACTCGTCTCGTCGGGATGCTCGTAGAGGTACTCGACCTTCTCTCGGAACGCGTCGGGGTCCTCGAGCTGGTCGCGCACCCACGCCAGGCCCGCCTCCTCGGGTTCCCCACCGACCAGATCGTCGGGGATGCCCCACATGTCGACGAACCGCTGGTTCCAGGCGACGTACTCCCGGTCGTCGTCGACGACGAGGATGCCGTCGATGCTCGTCTCCAGCACCGCCTCGAACAGCGACTGCTGGTGGGCGAGGCGTTCCACGCGCCGGTTGCGTTCCGTGACGTCGGTGTACCAGGCGAACCACCCGTCCGCCCGCTCCCCGTCGGTCCCGACCGGGATGACCTGCAGGAGGAACTCGCGGGTCCCCGCGGCGGTCCGGCGCTCGACTTCGGCCTCGAACGGCTCGCCGGCGGCCGCCCGGTCGCGGAACCGCGCGTGTCGCTTCTCGCCCCCCTCCGGGACGACGACGTCGGCGACGTCTCGGCCGACGACCTCCTCGGCGTCGAACCCGAACACGTCCTCGAAGGCGTCGTTCGCGTCCCGGATGATCTGCCGGTCGCCGTCCGGCCGAACGTCGCCGGTGAGCACGGGCACGGGGGCGTTCTCGAACAGCGCCCGGAACCGGTCCCGCGACCGCTGGAGGTCCGCCCTGACCTCGCGAGCGTGCAGGGCGTGTGCGATGTCGTCGCCGAGCTCCGTGAGCAACGCCCGCTCGGCGTCGTCGAAGGCGTCCGGCCGGCCGGAGAAGACCGCGAGGAGGCCGTACAGCGTGTCCTCGTACGCCAGCGGCACGACCGCGACGGCGTGGAGCCCGTGTTCGACCGCGAGCTTCCGGCAGGGGTCGTCGGTCGCCGCCGCCTGGAGGTCCTGGGCGACCGCCAGCGCGCGCTCCCGGAGCGCCCGTTCGACGGCTGCCGACCCGGGCCCGTCCTCCCGGAGCCACAGCTCGAACGCGTCGCGGTCCGCGACGCCCGCGTGCGCTCGCGGCTGGAGCCGGTCCGTCCCGGAGTCGACCCGCGCGATCGCCGCGACGCGGTAGGGCTCCGCGTCGGTGACGACCCGGCAGACGCGCGACTCGACCTCCTCGCGGGTCGCGGCGCGGACCAGCGCCTGGTTGACGTCGCTCGCGAGGGTGCGAACGCGTTCGAGCGCCGCCGCCCGTCGCTTCGAGCGGTACTGTTCGACGGCGTTCGACACGCGGTTGGCGAGCAGTTCGTACTGCTGGGTCCCGCCCCCCTTCTGGAGGTAGTCGGTCGCCCCCGCGGTGATCGCGTCGATCGCGACCGCTTCGCTGCCCTCGCCGGTGAAGAGGACGAACGGGAGGTCGGGGTGCTCCTCGCGGACTGCAGACAGGAACTCGAGCCCGTCCATGCCGGGCATCTGGTAGTCCGAGACGACGCAGTCGACCCGTTCGGCGTCGAGGCGGTCGAGGGCGTCCGACGCGCTCCGCTCCGTGACGACCTCGAACCGGTCGGCCTCGCGTTCGAGGAACTGGGCGGTCAGGTCGCCGAACGCCGGATCGTCGTCGACGTGCAGCACCCGGACGGCGTCGTCCATCACCGTGAGACGTGGTCGGGGTGTGTGAAATGTTCTTGGTTGACGAGGCGGGGGCCACCGGCCGGATCCGGGACCCACCCCGGTCGGAGGGGCGAGAACCGGCGGCGACCGAGAATCGGGGGGCGTTCGCGGCGGCGAGGTCGGGGCCGGACGCCCCGGAATACGCAGATGATGGGAACGGGGAGTACGTTCAAGCGCGCGCTGTCCGAACGGTGACGGCAGGGATGCGCGCCAGTATCCGGTCCGATGGACGAGCCCTCCACCGCGTCGTCGTCCTGGCGTTCGTCGTGGCCGTCGGGGTGGGGGTGACGGCGGGGACGGTCGGCGCGGTCGAGGAGCACCGCGAGGAGCCGGCGGACACGACGCCGCCGGTTCGCGTCTACGTCAGCGAGACGCTCGACATCTCGAACGTCCGGCTCACGGGCGGCGGCACCGTCGGGACGAACCGGACGACGTTCGTGTCGGTCCACCAGAACGACGTCTTCACCGTGCTGCCGACGCGGGCCGACTTCGACGGCGTCGAGGAGGGGCTGTACGACGCCCGGAGCGACGCCGACGACGCCCCGGACCTGGTCGTCGTCCAGCCCCGGATCACCGAACTCGAGGTGCGCAACGAGAACGGCGCGAAGGTCGGCGGGCGGACCGTCGACCGGGACTTCCTCGAACGGATCACCGTGATGGCCGAGTACAACTTCGAGGAGGCGGACCGACTCGACGTCGAGATCGAGGACCCCGAGGGGCTCGACCTCTCTCCCGACGGGCGGATCACGACCAGCGGCGGGACGGTCACCGTCGACACGGGCGACACGCCGCCGGGGACGTACCGCATCACCGTCGAGGGGAGCAACGTCGAGGCGGGAAGCGAGACGGTGACGGTCACCGTCCGTGGCGCGGCGACCGCGACGGCGACCCCGACCGCCACGCCCACCGCGACGGCGACGCCCACGCCGACTGGAACCCCGACCGCCACGCCCACCGCGACGGCGACGCCCACGCCGACTGGAACCCCGACCGCCACGCCCACCGCGACGGCGACGCCCACCGCGACGCTCACACCCCCGCCGACCGAGGGCGGCGGTCCCGGGTTCGGCGTCGCGGTCGCGGTGGTGGCACTCGCGAGCGCGGGCGTGGCGCTCTCCCGACGCGAGTGAGGACCGTCGCGAAGGGCGTCGGACTCGTGTCGAGCCCGCCGCGGGCGACGCCGTCCGGTCGGAGGACCGATTTTATCTGTGTCCCTCGGCCACGATCGGGGCGATGGACGTCTCACGCTGGATGGATCGGGCCGGGTTCGTCGGCACGTCGGGCGGGATACTCGCGTCCGGTGCCTACCAGGCGGCGAGCGTCCTCTTCGTCCGAGTCGAGATCGCCTCCGTCGTGCTCGTGGTCGCGCTCTTCCAGGCAGTCCTCTCGAGCATCGCGGTCACGGCGTTCGTGGGACTCTCCGGGCTACTGTTCGCCCACGCGCTGCGCCGCGATGGTCGGTCGACTGCCGGCGAGACCGACGGCGGTCGCGTCGCGGCGGTCGTTCCGGTGTACGGCGACGACGCGGCGCTCGACAGGAGCGTCCGGTCGCTCCTGTCCTCGTCCTACGAGAACCTCACCGTGTACGTCGTCTGCGAGCCGGACGACCCGGCGAGCCGGCAGCGTGCGGGGGCGCTCGCCGACCACGAGCGGGTCGAGCGGCTCGTCAACGGTACCGAACCGGGGACGAAGGCGGGCGCGATAGACCACGCGGTCGCGCGGACCGAAAGCGAGTACGTCGCCGTCTTCGACGCGGACGAACTGGTCGACCCCGAGTTCGTCGGTCACGCGGTGGCCGCTCTCGGGGACTGCGATGTCGTCCAGGGACGGACCGTTCCGGAGCCGACCGGGGCGATCGAGGCGCTCGCGTACTACGAGTCGGTGCTTTTGAGCTACGTGTCGCGGCGACTGCTCTACCTGCTGACGGAGTTCCGGATGGCAAGCAGCCGAGCGGTCGTCATGCGTCGGGACGCCTTCGAGCGCGTCGGGGGCTACGACCCCGCGATGCTCACCGAAGACTTCGACTTCGCGTACCGCTGCTACGCGGAGCGCCTCGACGTTCGCGAGACGGTCGCGTACCCGTCACGGATCGAAGCCGCACACTCCCTTCGCGACTGGTGGGGACAGCGCAAGCGATGGATGACTGGGTACGCGCAGGTGCTCCACCGCCTTGGGACCGACGTCGACTCGCGCGACCCCAGGAGCCTCCTGAGCACGGGCATCTGTGCCGGAACCCTCGTCGGAAACGCCCTGATGCTGTCGTTGCTCTCGAAGTTCCTGGTGTTGCTGGTCGTCGGTGCCGAGGCGTGGTTCCTCCCGCCCCTCGGCGCCGTCACGGTCGTGATACTGGGGGTTCGGCTGCACGACGCCCGGACGATCGACCTGCCTCGGCCCGGGGTGTACTGGGTCGCGGCGCCGGCCCTGTTCCCGCTCTACGGGCTGACGATGGTCAAGGCGGCGTTCGAGTATCTCCTCACGTGGGACGGCGGGTGGTACGCCGTCGAGAAGGCCCGACCGCGGGCGTGCAGTCGCCGTCCACGCCAGTCGAGCGTGGCTTTTGTCCGTCCGGACCGACACCGTCGGTCCGTGTCGGGGACTCACTCGAACGAGACGCCGCCGTGGGTGCTGCCGGTGCTCCTCGCCGCCGTGCTCGCGGTCGTCCTCGGAGTACTGCTCGCGATCCTGGAGGTCTACGGGTCGGGAGACCTCCTCCTCGGCCTCCGTCTCGTCCGCCTCGCGTGAGGGGTGCGGTCGCCCTTCCGACGCGGCGTGTCGAACGAGTCGGGTCGAAACAGCTACCTCCCGCGACCGCGTAGCGCCGCCGATGACGGGCCCGCGTGCGACCGTTCGATGTCGCGACTGCGACCTGACCGAGGCGTTCGAGAAGCTCCAGCCGGCCCGCACGCGCATCGAGGCACACCGCGAGGAGAGGGGGCACGACCCCTACTGGGAGCTGGGCGAACTCTCCCCGGGCGTCCAGCGCGCCGGCGACGAAGCGGGCGTCTGCGGCCGATGTGAGCGCTGAGGGCGGGACGACGCCGCTACTGCGAACCGCAGGCGCGACCGACGGGACCCGTCGGCCGGCGCCTCAGCGGCCCGAGATCCCGACGCTCTCGGCCAGGAGCTCGTGGGAGCGGAGCGCGTCGTCGTGTTCCGCGACGGTCTGCTGGACCATCACCTCGTCGACGCCGACGCGCTCGGCGAGCTGCTCGAGGAGTCCGGCGAGCGTCGACGGGCTCCCCGAGATCGAACGCGGCCACGCGTCGTCGTCGAGCGTCGCCGGCGTCGGGTCGGGCACCCCGCCGAGCTCGTCGACCGCCTCCTCGACGGACGGCACCGAGCCGGCGTCGCCGCGTCGCAGCCGCTCGTAGGACGCCTCGGCCACCGCCCGGAGGCGGGCCGCCTCCTCGTCGGTCGGGGCACAGACCGCGTTCACCGCGACCATCCCCCGCGGCTCGTCGACGCCGCCGGCCAGCGGCGACGGCTGGAACTGGTCGCGGTACTCCTCGAAGGCGTGGGTGGCGAACTGCGGCCGGATGAACGCCGCAAAGCAGTACGGGAGCCCGAGCTCGCCGGCGATCGCCGCGCTCGAGGGGCTCGACCCGAGCACCCACGGCCGCGGCGCCTCGCGGCCCGAACGCGGGATCGCCAGGTCGCTGTAGGGGTGTTCCTGGGGGAAGTCGTCGTAGAGGTGGTTCACCACCGCCTCGACCTTCTCGGCGTGGTCGCCGTCCGGGTCCGCGGGGTGGCGCTCCGTCCCCAGAGCGCGGTCGACGGCGGGCGAGCCGTTCGCCCGCCCGAGGCCCGCGTCGACCCGCCCCGGGGCGAGCGCGTCCAGCGCGCCGAACTGTTCGGCGACCTTGAACGGCCGGTAGTGGTTGAGCAGCACCGCCCCCGAGCCGAGCCGGATCGAGTCGGTCTCGGCGGCGAGGTGTCCGAGCAACACCTCGGGGGTCGTTCCGGCGAGGCTGTCGGCCATCCCGTGGTGTTCGGCCACCCAGAGCCGCGTGTAGCCGAGCCGCTCGGCACGCCGCGCCGCCTCGACGGTGTTCGCGTAGGCGTCGCTCGCGGTGCCGTCGTCGGGGACCGGGGAGAGGTCGACGAGGGAGAGCTTCACGACCGGAGTCGGGGGGTGGGACGGATAACCGTTGGCTTCGCTCGCCTCGCCCGCGGCCCCGGCGCGACGGGACCCCGCCGGCGACGGCCGGGGGCGACGATTCAAGCCGGTCGGCGGCGTAGACCGGAGCATGACCGACGCGAGCCAGCCGAGCCGCGGCGTCGCCCGCCGGCTCGGCGCCCTCTGTGCCCTCCTCGTCGCGTTGCTTGCGCTCGCGGTCTGGTTCGGCGCCCTCGCGCCGGCGCCCGCGCTCGGGGCGTACCCGCAGGACGAACGGGTCGTGTCGGACTTCGACCGGTACGTCGGCGAGCGCGTGGTCGTCGGCGGCACCGTCCGGACGGCCGATCCGGTCACCGTCGCCGTCGAGGACGGGGCCGGCGGGACGGTCCGGGTGACGGTCACCGGCCTCGCGACGGCGGTCGACGAGGGCGAGTACCTGCGCGTCTACGGCGTCGCCGCACCCGACCGCACGGTGCGCGCCGAGAGCGCCGTCCCCGTCCCGCGGTGGGGACGCTGGTACGCGTACGTCGTCTCGGCGCTCGCGGGGGTCTGGGTCCTCGCGCGAATCGGCCGCTACTGGCGCGTCGACACGCGCGCGTGGACGCTCGAGCGCCGCGACTCGCCCGCCGGCTGGCGGGCGCTGGTCGGCCGGAGGTGGAAGGATGCCTGACCTGCTCGCACACGCCCTGCTCGCGTACGCGGTCGCCCGACTGCTCGCCTGGCGAGTCGACTGGCTCACGCCCGGGTACACGACCGTCGCCATGGCGGGCGCGTTCGTCCCCGACCTGGCCAAGGCCGAACTGCTCGTCCCGAGCGCGCGCGTCGAGAGCCTGCTGGCCGTCCCGTTCGACTGGTTCGCCCTCCACACGGGCGGGGGCACCCTCGTCGCGGTCCTGGTCGGCGGCGTCCTCGTCGGTGCGGACGAGCGGCGGCGCGTCCTGGGACTGCTCGGCCTCGGCGCGGCGACCCACCTCCTGGCCGACGCGCTCCTGCTCTCCCCCTCCGGGCGGTCGTACGCCGTCCTCTGGCCGCTGACGCGGTACCACCCGCCGACGCCGGGGCTGTACCTGAGCACCGACCCCACGCCGACGGTCGTCGCCGCCCTCGTCGCGGCGGTCGTCTGGGCCGCGAGCGAGCGGCGGGACCGAGAGACGGCGTGACGCGTCCGCGCGAAGGGCCGCGACGCCTCCGGCCCTCCGCGGCGTCCCCGTCCGCGCGGCGAGGGGCGTCGCGTGGCCCGCACCCGGCGACGCGGGGAGCCCCGCGTCAGGTCGGCGCGAGCCGCCGGGAGAGCGCCCTGACCGTCCCGGTTCCGACGAACCGGGGCACCTGGCTCGCGTACCGCTCGTACTCGCGCCCGTACTGCGCCCGGAGGTGGGGCTCCTCCGCGCGCGGGAGCAGGAGGACCCAGCCGACGTGAGCCGCGGCCAGGACCGTCGCGGGAAGCGAGTTCGCCAGCAGCGCGAGGCCGGCGACCCCGACGATCATCCCGACGTACTGGGGGTTCCGGCTGTACGCGTACGGACCGTCGGTGTAGAGGTCGCCGGTGACCCCCCCGACCTCCGCCGACTCCATGACGCGCGCGCTGTGGACGAACACGCCCGTCCCGAGCGCGGCGAGGAGGCCACCGGCGACGAGCGACGCCGGGCGCGGCAGCAGCCACTCTCCCCAGTCGGTGGCGACGACGACGAGCAGCGCGACGTCGAACGCACCGACCAGCGACCAGTGGAGGTAGTACGCGCGCGTCCGGTCGCCCGGCGGCCACAGCTGCCGGTCGGTCGTCAGCGTCACGACGAGCAGGAGGTAGACGCCCGCGGCGGCCGCCAGGCCGACCCCGAAGGCCGGGAGCGTCGGGTTCGATGGGAGCATCGTCCTGTGGGACGGTAGCGCGCGCGTCCGGGTGGGATCGCTGCCTCGCTGGCGAGGCTCCGTTATGTTCCTTCGCCGGCACGGGCCGTCCGGTTTCCCCTCGGCGTCCACGTCGGCGCGCGGACGGCGCGACCGCGCCCGGGATCGCTCGTCGCCGGCCGTTGCGTCGAGCACCCCCGGAGTCGCTCGTCGCCGACCGCCGCGTCGGGCCCGGTCGGCGGGAGGGCCGCCCGAGGCCGCCTACGCCACGCCCTCGCGGGCGTCCCACGCGGCGAAGCTCCGGGCGATCCGCGCGAGCGTCGCGAAGACGCCCTCGACCGAGTCCTCCCGGGCGACCGCCTCGTCGAACGCGTCCAGCCAGCCGAGCCGCGAGAGCGCCTCCCGCTGGGCGTCGCGGACGGTCGCGAGCTCGCCGTCGGGGTCGGCCGCGTCCGCCTCGGCGTTCGTCGCGCCGTCGTCGGTCGCGCCGTCGCTCCGCTCGGCCGCCGCGCCGTCGCCCCCCTCGAGGAGCGCCGCCTCCCGGGCGCAGAGCGCCCGCATGAACTCGAAGAGCGCGGCGACGTGGTCCGGGATGCCGTCCCCGCGCTCGGGCTCGAAGCCGGTGGCCGCGTACAGCCGCGCGGCGTCGGCGGCGGGGTCGCCGAACAGCTCCCCCGCGTCGCCGGCGTCGTGGTACGGCGAGTCCGACTCGAAGGACTCGCTGGGGTCGGTCGCGTGCGCCGAGGCGAACGGCGGGACGTAGTGGGGCCCGGGGACGACGAACAGGTTGTCGTAGCCGACCGCGAGCGCGTCGGGGTCGAGGTCGGCCCCCGCGAGCGGCGCCGTGTCGACGTCGACCGGGAGCGCGGCCGCGAGGTCGACGAACGCGTCGTCGTCGACGGCGGCCGCGACCGTCTCGGCGTCGCCGTCGAACGTCGCCGCCAGGAGCCCGTAGACGCGAGCGCGGACGCGCGCCGTCGCCGCCGGCGACACGTCGTCCGCGGGGAGCGCGCTCGCGTCGGTCGCCCGGCCGGACGCGTCGCTCGCGTCGTCCGCGGGCTCGTCCCTGTCGGACGCGTCGCTCGTGGCGTCGACGGGCTCGTCGTCGCCGTCGTGGGGTCGTGTCGTGGTCACGTCGATCACCGTGGCTCCACGTCGACGAAGGCGTCGTACTGGGCGTTGCTCCCGCCGACCAGGTCCGAGAGGCCGGTGTCACCGAGCTCGTCGTCGAGGGGCTGGACGTGGTTGATCGCGAAGCCGGCGTCGCGCCCCTTCGCCAGCCCGGCCTCGTCGTTCATCGGCTCGTCGAACTGGTAGGGGGTGTGGCCGTCGCCGCCGGGGGGCTGGCGCCGTTCGCCGTCTATCGTCTGCGGCTCGGCGCCGTCGCCCTCGCGGCCCCAGCCCCACATCGCCCCGACGACGCCGGGGCGGATGCCGTTGGTCACCATCGCCATCCCCTCGACGGTCCGGCGACCCGCGTCGATCACGACCTCGTCGCCGTTCTCGATGCCGCGCTCCTCGGCGTCCCGCGGGTTGATCCAGAGGGGGTTCTCCGGGCGCGTCTCCCGGAGCCACGGGCTGTTCGTGGTGCGGTGCATGCCCTGAGTCCGGGGCTTCCAGTTGATGAGCCGCAGGGGTCGGTCGGGCTCCTCGTCCCCGGCGACGGCCGCCTGCACCTCGCCGTTGTAGTGGGTCACGTCCGCGACGCGGGGGAGCGGGTCGAACCGCTCGCCGGTGTAGGAGTGTTTCCCCTTCGGGACGACCTCGCTGTAGAAGTCGACCCGCGAGCCGAGCCGGTAGGCCATGTGCTCGCCGTCGTAGGCGTTCGAGTCGTCCATGCGGCCCGCGTAGTCGTAGTCGTGGCCGTGGTCGGCGAACGCCTCCTCGTAGCCGTCGGCCGGCTCCTCGAACCGGCCGCCCCGGTTCAACACGGTGACGACCTTCCGCCACTCCTCGTCGGTGACCGCGCGCTTCCACCGGTCGAGGTCGAAGGCGTCGCCGAGCCCCTTCTCGTGGCTCTCCCGGAAGATCCGGAGCTCCTCGTCGCTCGCGTCGGGGACCGGCTCGCGGTCGTAGGCGACGTTCGCGGCGAGCTTGAGGTAGAAGTCCTCCGACCGGTGGAGCGGCCACAGGGTGCCGTCGGCGTCGGGGATCGCGTCCTCGCCGACGCCGGGCAGGTCGAGGCGCTTCCAGATGTCGACGAGCACGTCCTCGAAGGGCCGGGCGTCGGGCACCACCCGGACGCTCGGCTGGCTGATCTTCTCGTCGGCCAGCCGCTTGTTCGGGTAGGTGCCGAAGTTCTCCCAGCGTTCG
>JBDGTB010000066.1:0-17970 GCA_042217235.1 Haloferacaceae archaeon
CTACGAACTGGGGTTAGAGGTCGCTCTCGAGACGCTCGCAGAGCAGCGACGGCCGCTCGACACGGTCGGCGGCGAGGCGGTTGCGGAGACGGCCCTGACGGGGACGCGCGACCCCGGGTTGAAGAGTCAGATAGCGGGCGACGTCGTCGACGCACTCGACCGGATCGGAGCGACAACCCCGTCCGACGAGTCGCTCGACGTGGGTCGCGTCCACACCGCGACCCGGGTCGGCGCCCGCTCCGACACGCGGCTCGTTCGCGGGGCCGTCCTCTCGTCGTCGCCGGTGGCGGACGATATGCCCCGCTCCCTGCCCGACACCCGCGTTGCACTGCTCACCGAGACCGTCGAGTTGCCGTCGGTGGGCACCGTCTCGTCGCGCACGGAGGCCGACGCCACGCTCGATATCGACTCGTTCGAGGAGCGACACGCGGTCGCGGAGTCCGAGCGCGAACTGTTCGCGTCCCGGCTCGACGAGCTACTCGACTCCGGATGTCGGGTGATAATCACGGGGATGGCGGTCAACGACCGAGTCGTCCGACGGCTCGCGAACCGCGGCGTGCTGGCAGTCCACCGCGTCGACGACGAGGAGCTCTCGCGGCTCGCCCGCGTCGCCGGCGGGCAGGTCGTCCCGGGCCTGTCCGAACTATCGGACGACCGGCTGGGCCGGGCCGACGTGTCGGTCGAACGGCTCGCCGGCGAGGACCACCTCTTCGTCAGGTCGGCCGGGACGGACGACCCGGTCTACACGCTGCTCTGTCGCGTGGCCGACCCGCGGTCGATCGACGAGCTAGAGGCGTCGGTCCAGGCGGCGATCGAGGCGGTCGCCGCGGCGAAGCGCGACGACGGGGTCGTCCCCGGCGGGGGCGCAGCCGAGGTCGCCGCGTACCGCGCCGTTCAGAGACGCACGCGAGCGGTCGAGGACCGGAGACAGCTCGCCGCTCGCGGGTTCGCGGACGCAGTGCTCACCGTTCCGCGAGCGCTGGCGACGAACGCCGGGATGGACGGGTGGGGGACCGTCGTCAGTCTCGTCGCCGGACACGAGGCCGGCCGGGACGCCGCCGTCGATGCCGTCGGCGGCGACACTGCCGACGCGTTCGAGGCCGGGCCCCTGGCCGACGCGTGGTCGATCAAGCGTGCGGCCCTCCGGACCGCCGTCGCGGCCGCGACCCAGTTCGTCCGCATCGACGACCGCATCTCGGTGTCCGGCAGCCTCGAGTCGGGAACGGACGAGAGTGACGAGCCGGCCGAGGGCGACGAACCACAGCCGGAGTGACGGCCGGCGAGCCGGGAGTCACCGCCTGTCCGTCTCCGTCCGTGGCGCCACCGCGTCGAGGTCGACGCCCGGATGGAGCACCTCGTCGACGGTCAAGAGCAGTTCCGCGGCCGTGTAGGCCGTGTCGAGCGCCTGTGAGAACAGTCGCCGCGGCTCGTAGAGTCCCCGCGCGGCTGCGTCCAGCGGCTCCCCCGTCTCGACATCGAGCCCGACCGGAGCGGGGTCGTCGCTCTCGGCGTGGGCGGTCCGGAGGCGCGTCACGCTGTCGACGGGGTCGAGCCCGGCGTTCTCCGCCATCGCGACGACGGGCTGTTCGAGCACGTCGGCGGCGGCCTCGAAGGCGAGCTGTTCGGCCCCCGGAATCGACGGCGCCTCGTCGCGGACCGCCCGCGCAACGGCGAGCCCCGGCGCGCCCGCACCGGGAAGGACCTGTTCGTCCGAGGCGGCGGTCGCGGTCGCCCGGATCGCATCCTCGATCGCCCGCCGGTGATACGCGGTGGCACGCTCGGTATCTCTGCCGAGGACCAGCGTGAACACCGCGCCGTCACAGTCGGTGAAGAACGTCCACAGCTCCTCTGCGACCCGGCGCTCGTAGACCGACGGCGCCGTGCCGAGGTCGTCCGGCCCTATCGTCTCCGGCGACCGGACGACGTTCGCGCCCGTCGCCCGCCCCAGCCGGTAGACGTCGCGTTCGGGGTACTCGACGCGGTCGACGACCGCGACGCCGCGCCGTTCGAGCGCCGTGCGAAACGCCCCCTCGACCGGCTCCTTGGAGGCGAGTACGTCCACGCCGACGTCAGCCAGGCTGTTCGCGACGTCGGCGGCGTGGCTGGTCAGCTGTTCGGAGTACTGTTTCACCTCCGAAGCGGTCGAGAGCACCACGTCCTGACGCTCGTCTTCGTTGAACGCCGATGCGGTGTCCTCGAAGTCGATCTCGCCGTCGACGACGGCGACGGTCGCGTTCTCGAGGGGGTCGGGGACGCGGAACTGTCGAGTGAACTCCTCGAGCGTTCCGTCGGTCGTCTCGACTGCGCTCGCTCGCCGCCTGACTATCACCCCGCGGTGGAGGTGGGCGTCTGCGCCCGGTGCCGTTCGCACGGCGATGCGGTCTGCGTCGATCCAGCCGTCACTCGCCCGGCCGAGCGCCTGCACCGCACGGGCGATACCGTCTGCGTACGTCGCTCGCGTCGAGGGGCCGAGCGCCCCGCCGAACGAGGTCGCAGCGACTGACGCGAGGCGACCAGTCTCCGTCCGGTCGACGGGCTCTGCGAGTTCGTCGAGGACCGCTCCCGCTCTCGTCGTCGCCAGCCCGTACCCGATGACCACGCTACTGGGGTGGACTCCCTGTTCGACGAGGTCCAGCCCCTCTGTGACGAGGCCGCCGGTCAGGACGAGCGTGGTCGCGACGCCGTCGCCGAGACCGCGCTGCATCGAGTCCATACAGTCGACCAGCAGGGCAGCGACCGGGTGGGCGAAGCCGTCGTTCCGGTCGATGGCGTCGAGTATCTCGCTGGCGTCGGTGGTGACGACGGTCTCGGGCTCGTTCTGGAGGTCGACAGTCTCGACGAGCGAGTCGAGTCCGGCCGGCCCGAGTGTCGACCGGACCAGCGAGACGACCGCCTCGGTCGGCGTTCGGACGAACGCACGCGCGCGCTCCTCGGTCAGGCGCCACTCTTCCGGCCGATCTAGCGGGTCGTCACGGCGCTCGTCGAGACCCGAACGGGCCTGGACGGGGTCCTCCATGCGCCCCACGTCCGATGGGGCGGATATGAATCTTCGCTCGGCCGACGACCGCTCGCCCCGTGCTGGTACGACACGACGGGGTGGCGACGGCGCACGTGGTGCTATCGCCCGCCGATACTGCGCCCCACCTGGTCACTGCGCTTCGCCCGGCTCGAAGTCGCCGTCGTTGTACCGTTCGTCCCACTCGAGCACCTCGGGGAACCCGGAGAACTCCTCGAACGTGTGGTCGCGGTCGTCGAACTCCTCGACGAGGTCGAACGTGACCTCCGGGCCCTCCTCCTGTAGCCGCCCGGCCCACTCGTCGACGGCGAGCATCGTCGCGCGCGTCGAGATGAGCGAGCAGATGACGACCCGGTAGCCGAGGTCGGAGAGCACCTCGGTGTCCAGCGACGGGTGGTAGCCGTTCCAGTCGTAGACGAGCGGGGCGTCGACCTCCCGGCCGACGCGTCTGACCTCCTCCTCGCTCGACTGTCCGATGACGAAGGCGACGTCCGCGCCGGCGTCGACGGCGGCGTTGAGCCGGTCGATCGCGTCGTCGAGCGTCCCGTTCTCTGCTCCCGGTGCGTCGCTGCGGGCGACGACGACGAACTCCTCGTCGCGGTCGTCCCGGACGTCGCAGGCGGCCCGTATCTTCTCGACGAACTCCTCCTCCGTGACGACCTTGTGGCCCCCGACGATGCCACGCTTCGGTGAGGTCTGGTCTTCGAGATGGATGCCGCCGACGCCCGCCTGGACGAACTGTTCGACCGTCCGAATCGTGTTTTTCACGTCGCCGTACCCGTTGTCGGCGTCACAGAACACGGGGGTATCGACCCGGGGTGCGATCTGTCTGGCGTTCTCGACCACCTCGGACAGCGTCGCCAGCCCCACGTCGGGGTAGCCCGACCGGGCCAGCGTCGTGCCGTAGCCGGTCATGTGTATCAACTCGCACCCGCTCATGTCGAGAACGCGTGCGGTCAGGGGGTCGTGAGCCCCCGGAGCGACGACGATCTCGTCGCCGTCCAGCAACTCCCGGAACTGGCGTGCGTGTGACATCGGGCTACGCACGCTGGTGGCGTCAGTTAACCTTTGTGCGCGACCCCCTCGCTCGTCGGACGTACAGACGGACCTCCGTGAGAACCCCGCTCGACGGGGCTGGCGCACCCCTCGTCCGAACGGCACGACCGGGGATCACGCCGGCGCGACGGCCGATCGAGCGCCGGACCCGACCCGACCTGCCGGCTCGGTGCGTTCGACGCGTCCGCCGCCGGTACGGCTAACAACCGGGTCGACGGGTCGCGCATCTGTAGAACGCGTCCCCGGGCCGCAGGTGTCACGCCCGAGCGCGCCCTACGTTTATACTCCGTGGGTGAGGATTCGACCTCGTGGCAACGCTCAACCTTCCCTCGAAGCTCGTCGAGCGCCCGGAGCCGATAGACGTCGGGATCATCGGTGCCGGCCTCTTCGGAACGAACCTGATCGACCAGATCGAGCGCGTCCCGGGGATGCGGTCGGCACTCGTAGCCGATATCGACACCGGCAAAGCGTCGAGAACGCTCGCGAACGCCGGCGTCGACGACGTCACGGTAGCGGACGACGTCTCGGAGGCGAACGCTGCGATGGACGCGGGCCGCCGCGCGGTCGTCGCCGACGGGTCGGTCGCGGCCGCGTCGACAGTCGACGTGGTCGTCGAGGCGACCGGCGTTCCGGATATCGGGGCCAGACACGCCTACGAGGCGATCACGAGCGGGAAACACGTCGTCATGGTCACCGTCGAGGCCGACACGGTCGTGGGGCCGACGCTCACGCGTCTCGCAGAGAACAACGGCGTGACCTACACGATGGCGTACGGAGACCAGCCCTCGTTCTGCGTCGAACTGTGCGACTGGGCCCGGTCGGTCGGCTTGGACATCGTTGCCGTCGGGAAAGGGAACGCCTACACGACCGAGAACAGGCGGGGCACGCCGGACGACATCTTCGACCGACTCGGGTTCTCCGACGAGTTCGTCGAGGCGAACGGACTCAACCCGCGGATGTTCAACTCCTTTTTCGACGGAACGAAAGTCGCCGTGGAGATGTGTGCGGTGGCGAACGCGCTCGGGTTCGAACCCGACGTGCCGGGGATGCATATCCCGACCGCCGAGATCCCGGAGATCCCGGAGAAGCTCCGGCCGGAGGAGGACGGCGGACTCCTGAGCGGTACCGGGGTCGTCGACACCATCAGCACGGTCTACGACGACGGGTCGACGGTCGACCACGGTATCGGGTTCGGCATGTTTATCGTGACGAGTACGCCGACAGCCCGCATCCAGAACTACCTCCGGCAGTACGCCGGCGACGGACTGTACGTCGCCAACGACGGCGAGTACCAGGTGTTCTACCGTCCGTTCCACCTCCCGGGCATCGAGACGCCGGTGAGCATCGCGAACGCGGCCATCCGGAACGAGGCGACCGGCGCGGTGAGACACCAGCACACCGAGGTCGTGGGCGCAGCCAAGCGCGACCTGAGAGCCGGAACGGAACTCGACGGCGGCGGCGGGACGACGGTCTACGGTCATCTCGTGACCGCCGCACGCGCCGAGCGCGAGGGCTACGTACCGTTCGAACTGCTCGACGGCGGGACGCTCCGGAACGACGTCGGCACGGACGAGGTCGTCACCTACGACGACGTCGACCTCGACGAGGGATTCCTCCACAGCCTCCGACAGATCCAAGCCGCCACGTAGCGCCGACTATCCGTCGGTCCGGACCGCGTCGAGCGCCCGACGGATCGCCATCACCTGTTCGTCCCGTGTACGGGTGATCTCCTCCGGTGACTCGTCGTACTCGAAGAAGCCGGCACCGCTCTCGATACCGTCTCGTCCGTTCGCGAGATGCTCGTCGAAGAGACGGCTCGCCTCGTCGTCGTCACAGAGGTGGGGGCTGAGGTCGTCGAGCACCGTCTGGACGAGGTCGAGTCCCGCGATATCGATAGTCTCCAGCGGACCGATCGCGGCCGTTCGCAGCGCGTATCCGTCGCGAATCGCCTTGTTCACGTCCTCGGCGGAGGCGACTCCCTCCTCGACGAGATGCAGCGCCTCCCGGAAGATGGCCATCTGGATCCGGTTCCAGACGAACCCGGGAACGTCCTTTTCGACCACGACCGGCTTGCGGTCGACAGACCGGAGGAACGTCTCGACACGTTCGACCGTCCTGTCCGCGGTCTCGTCGCCGCGAACAACCTCGACTGTCGGCAAGAGATACGGCGGGTACCACCAGTGACACCCGACGACACGCTCGGCGTGGTCGGGAACGCCCTCCGCGATATCCGTGATCGGGATACCGGACGTGTTCGACGCGAGGACCGCATCGGAGGGCGCGGCGGCAGCGATAGACCGAAACACCTCGTGTTTTACCTCGAGTTGCTCCGGTACCGACTCCAGGACGAGGTCTGCGGTGGCCAACCCCTCTGTCCGGTCGAGCGTGTACTCGATCTCCGACGCCACGGCGTCCGGCGAGCGGTCGGTGACCGCCTCCTCGCGGAGGAGCGAGACGACCCCGCGAATCCGCGCTCGTGCGTCGTCGAGATTCGACTGTCGGTGGTCGAGCAGCGTCACGTCGTGGCCGTTCACGGCGAAGTGGGCGGCGAACCCGTGTCCCATGTCGCCGGCCCCGACGATACCGACCTCTTGTGCGGTAGACATCCTCAGGCGCGGGGACGGCAGCGCTCGGCAAAACTGTTGGGGAGCCCGGCGTTTCAGCGCTCGTCAGCACGCTCGCCGCGGCGCCGAGGTCAAACTCCACATAAGTTTTATTGTTAATGATCGACACCGTGTGGACGCGATGTCAGCTGACACTACCAGACGCGACGTTATCAGACAGGTTGGTGGCGCCGCGGCTGTCGGTGCACTCGGTAGTCTCGCCGGTTGTGCGGGCGGGTCCGGTGGTGGGTCCGGCGGCGGCGAGTCGGAAATGACCGAGGGCGACGGCGGCGGCTCCGGGTCGGGCGGAACCGAGACGGAAACTGACAGCAGCGGTTCGGCGTCGGCGACCGTGGAGTTCTGGTCGTTCCTCGCGAGGGAGAACTCGGCCGCGAACAAGGCGATAACCTCCGCGCTCAAGACGTACGAGGAACAGAACTCGGGTGTCAAGGTCAACCTCCAGGGGTTCAGCGCGCAGGACCTCCGCGAACGGCTCTCGCCGGCGGTCAGCGGCGGTAACGCACCGGACCTCGCAGAATCCGGCACGACGGGACTCCCGTTTTTCCTCAACGACCAGGTCGCGGACCACAACGCCTACTTCGAGGAGACCGGACTCGCGCAGGACTACACGCAGGCCCAGCTCGACTCGGCCAGATACCGCGGTGATTTCTGGGCCGGCGGCGGGAACCGGCACCTCGTCACCTTGCTCGCGGTCGTGCCAGACATGTTCAAACAGGTCGGTATCGACGACCCGTCGGGGCTGGAGACGTGGACCGACTACCGGCGGGCGGTCGACAAGATCGACAAACAGATGGACGACGTCATCGCCTTCGAGGAGACCGGCGTCCCGGGTGACCTCGAGTCCTACTGGGGCGAGGCCCGAACGGCGTACACCGAGGGCCAGGATCCCTGGATCCGCGGGAGCGGGTCGGACCCGACGGTGGTCGTCAACAACAGCGACCACGAGGACCGCCCCCGGACCGACGGGATGATACAGAACTGCGTGGAGATGGCCCGGACCTACTCCAGTTCGAACTCGGCAAGCCGAAGCGACGAGGACATGCCCGCTCTCCTCCTCACGGGACGGGCGGCCTCGTTCATGTACGGTCTCGGTAGCCCGACCCGGTACCGCTCGGTCAAGAGTGACGCCACCTTCGGCTGGGACGGCGACGTCTGGCAGGGGAAACTCCCGCGGCTCGACGCCAACTACGGCGACGAGTTCGGCAACGAGGACCTGGCCGGGCTCGAGGGAGGACACGGCGGTCACCTCTGGACGCTGGAGTTCATGCACCAGGTTTTCTCCCAGAGCGACGTTCAGGAAGAGGCGTTCGACCTCATGACCTTCGTGAACACGAGCGAGGAGTACAACCTCGACCTGCTCAGTCAGGCCTACCCCGCGGCGGCCACTTACAAGCCGCTGAACGAGAAGATCGTCAGCCAGTTCGACTTCCCGCAGATCCAGCAGCCGCTGTACGAGTTCCCGGAGAGGTTCGGCGACCAGTACAACACGACCGGCGCACCGTGGGACCTCCGCGAGACCGGGCAGCTCCGCTGGACCGACCTCAACGAGACGATCAGCCAGGGTATCGCCGGTCAGCACTCTGCGAGCAAGACGCCGTCGCTCGTTCGCAAGCGGATGATGAAGACGATATCCGGCTGAGCGGTCCTCACGCCCTGCGAGCGAAGCATCGCTCTCTTTTCGACGGCCGTCGCCGACCGCTCGGGCCCGACTCGGCCCGGAGAGAGACTGCCCGGTAGCGCTACTCCACCAGCTGTTCAGCCGCTTCGACGATGTCCTCGCGCGCCGGGTCGATCGCCTCTTTCAGCGCCGGCGAGTACGGAATCGGGACGTCTGGGACCGCGAGCCGGGCTGTCGAATCCACGGAGACAGACTCCGTGACGCGGGCGACGAGTTCGGCCGACAGGCCGAACGAGCGGTAGTCCTCGTCGACGACGAGGAGCCCGCCCGTCCGCCCCACCGAGTCGACCACCGTCTTCTCGTCGAGCGGCACCAGCGATCGGAGGTCGACGACCTCGACGTCGATCCCACGCGCACTCAGGTCCGCGGCCGCCTCGAGCGCGCGGTGGACGTGGACCCCGAGCGTTGCGATCGTCAGATCCGCCCCCCGCCGTCGGACGACGGCGTCGCCGATGGGCACCTCTGACGTGGTCGACGGAACGGACGGCTCGGCGGCGTGGGCAAACTCCCGCATCCCGAGCATCAGTCGCTTGTGGAACATGTACACGACCGGGTCGTCGTCTCTGACCGCCGCGTGCATCAGGCCCTTCGCGTCGGTCGGGGTACTCGGCACGACGACTTTCAACCCCGGGAAATGCGCGAACGTTCCGTAGAGACTCTGTCCGTGCGTCGGGTCCTGGTACGGGGTCATTCCGACCGCCGTGGTCAGCACCATCGGCACGCTGTGTGACCCCCCGCTCATGTACGACACCTTCGCCATCTCGTTGTAGATCTGGTCCATCGCGACGCCGGCAAAGTCGACGTACATCAGTTCGACGATCGGGCGGAGTCCGGCCATGGCGGCCCCGACGCCGGCGCCGATGAAACACGTCTCGCTGATCGGCGTGTCGATGATGCGGTCGCTCTCGACCTCGTCGACGAGTCCTTCGGTGCTGTCGAACACGCCGCCGAACTCGCCGACGTCCTCCCCCATCAGGAAGACATCGTCGTCGCGAGCCATCTCGTCGCGGATGCCCGCGACGACCCCCGGG
The DNA here is from genome assembly GCA_042217235.1 of Haloferacaceae archaeon. GTDB lineage: Archaea > Halobacteriota > Halobacteria > Halobacteriales > Haloferacaceae > A07HB70. The sequence goes on from JBDGTB010000066.1 coordinate 9,406, forward strand.
CTCATCGCGTCGGCGTCGTCGGCCGACATCGTCAGTCCGCACCCCCGGTCTCCGTGGTAAACGTGCCCTTCAGGGCCGTCTCGGGGTCTGGGAACGGCTGCGCCTGGGCGGACGCGATCGCCTCGTCGACGGTCGACTCGACGGCGCGTTCGATCTGGTCGACCCGCTCCTCGTCGACACCCGCCGCTCGGAGGTCGGCGGCGATCTTCGGCATACAGTCGTCCGCTTCCATCGCGTCCCGGTCTGACTCGGTCCGGTAGCCTTCCGGGTCGTCGAAGAAGTGGCCCTGGAGCCGGTGGGTGTTCAGTTCGAGCAGCGTCGGGCCCGCTCCCTGCCGGGCCCTGTCGATGGCCTCGCCCGCCGCCTCGTGAACCGCGAGGACGTCGTTCTCCTCGACCCGCTCACCGGGCATGTCGTGTCCCACGGCCCGTCTGCTGTTGTCCTCGACGGCTGTCACCCGGGGTTTCGGCGTGCTGATCCCGTAGCTGTTGTCCTCGATGACGAAGACGACCGGCAGATTGTAGACGCTCGCGAAGTTGAGACACTCGTAGAACGCGCCCTGATTCGCGGCCCCGTCGCCGACGAACCCCACGGCGACGCCGTCGGTTCCCCGGCGCTGGTTGGCAAGCGCGACGCCGACGGTCGACGGGAGGTGTTGAGCGACGATAGCCCCGGAGACGAACTTCGACTCACGGTCGAGCAGGTGCTGCTCGCCGGCCTTCCCGGCACAGACACCGCCTCTCCTGCCCAGTTGCTCGGCTACCAGCGCCTCGATACCGACTCCCTTCGCGATAGCGACGTGTGAACTCCGGTGCGACGCGAACGCCCAGTCGCTCTCCCGGAGGTGTTCGCAGACCCCCACGGCCGGGGCTTCCTGCCCCATCGACCCGTGTACGCCGGCCGGGATGTCGTTACCCTCGTCGTACTCCTCTCTCATCCGGCGGTTGTAGTACCTGATCGTGTACATCTGCCGGTAGATGTCCGTGAGCCGGTCTGTCGTCATACGTCGACGTGCTCGTATCCACGAGCGAGGATCATAAATCTTCGCGAGAGGCGGGTCACGTCCCCCTGCAGTCGGGGAGTTGACGCGTTCCCCCGGGTCAGTCCGGCGGCGTTCCCGCGGGCACCGGCCCGACACGCGGTGCGGTCTGGCTCCGGGCCGGCGCGCCGGGACGGACGGACAGGTCGTCGAGCGACGCGGCAGTCCGGTTCGCGTCGGCGAGCAGCCGTCGCCGTGCGCTCACCGCCGACGGCCGTGGGTCGCTCTGGTTCTGGTTCCGGGCGGCGATCGTGCCGGCGAGGCGCCGTTCGGCGTCGACGAGGCGCGAGGCGATCCGGTCGGCTCGTTCGCGCTGTGCCGGGGTCGGCGACCCGGAGCGAACCGTTTCGAGCAGCCGTCTGACGTCCGCCGCGGCGGCGAGCGCCTGGTCGGCGTGGTGGACGACGACGCCGGCGGAGTCGTCGCGTCGCCAGGCCAGTTCGGCCGTCTCCTCTCTGACCGAGGAGACCATCAGCGAGGCTTTCGCGAGCGAGGCGTCCGTCTGCGTGAACCCCGGGTCGACCGCGGCCCGCGCGTCGATGGCGACGAACGTCGCCTTCTCGGCGTCGTTGTACGTCGGCTGTGGGTAGGCAGCGTTCACCGCAACACTGCCGGCGACGACCACCGCGACCGCGAGCAGCGCTCCGAGAACGACGCGCGATCCGCCCCGAACTGGGTCGACGGTGGCGTGTGGATTCCTCCGGACACGCTCGAAGTCGACCCCACAGGACCGCTCGACCACCTCGCGGAGCCGCCTGGTCCGTCTGGAGTCGCCGCTCACGACGATGTGGTTCCCCGACGTGAATCGGACGAACGAGTTGTGAAATCCCGTGTGGACCGCCGTCAGCCCCGGGCCCTCGGGAAACTCCTCGATACGCGCTTCGTCGAACAGTTCGTCTCGCTGGAGGGGGCCGACTATCGCAGCGAGTGTCTCCTCCCGCTCGGCGACGGGAGTCGTCGACTGAAACAGCGACTCACCCCCGGTTCGTGGATCGGTCTTCGCCGCCGGTCGGAGGCGGGCGACGCCGCGACGGCCAGCGTGACGAAGCCGGGGGACCAGCCACGGGACCGCAGGGAGGGCAACACCGGCGAGGAGTGCCAACGAGACCGTCTGGACGCTGGCGGTCTCGTACCTAACGACGACCCAGGCCGTCGGGACCACGACGAGGGCGCCGCACAGCCAGGCGAATCCCCGGAGTCTGTTCCTCGGCATCAACACGCTGCTCGCTCGTGGACAGCGGCGAATCGTACCGGGGTCGCCGTCCCGGTGGACGCCCGGAGCCGACGGCTCGACCGCCCCCGGCCTCGGTCACCCCCGCTCGACTGATTCGCGAGTCCAGGAGGGGCGACCGACGGGGCGAGACGCACCCTCCGGCGACGACCCGGGGTCAGACACCCCGGTCCGGCCCTCGCGGCTCGACCGTCGGTCGGGTTGCGTCTGCGGACCATGCGTGACGGTAGTCCCCGCGAATTTTAAATTCTTGTGCGGCAGCCGTGGCTGCGTCGGGGCCTGCGGCCTCCACACACCGGCTCCCGACCTCCGCCGCGCCCGGCACGGAGACGCTCGCCAGAAAGAGTCGCGCGACGGAACGGGCCGACGGCCCGAGGCGTTCTCCGTCCGGCGCATACCCCGTGACAGAGAGCGTGTACGGACCGAGTCGGAGCCAGCGGTGGGCCGTGTCTGCGCGCCGTTCGGTGGCCCGCACCGCCGCGCCGACCGACTGCCACCGGTCGACGCGGAGCCGGTACCTGTCGCCGCCCGGCTCTTCGTACGTCGCGACAGACCGAACCTCCGACGCGGGTCTCGCCTCGCCGGAGAGCGGCCCCTCGTCGCGACCGAACTCGATCGCCCGGATCAGACGCCATCCGTCCATCCCGCTGGCGCTCGACGCGGCGACGATATCCGGCCGGAACGACGACGGCGAAGCTGCCACCGGGGGACGTGGACAGACCCGTGGGACCGTCCACGACGCCGCCGGCGGCGGTGTCGTCCCGACCGACTCAGTCTCGACCGGGTCGGGAGCAGGGGTCTCGGACCCCGTGCCGATCGCTAACGACCCGGCGACCACGACGAGTACCGACACGACGGCGACGAGGACGGACGCCGACGACACCGCGCGCAGCCCCGCGTCGAGTCGACGCGCGAACCGCGTCGGGAGGTGAGTACGAACGAGTGACCAGCCGACCTCCCGTTCTATCCCGTAGAACACGGCGTCGTACAGGTCGTCGGGCCCGCGGACATCGGGTGCGTCGTGGTCGACACCGGCCACGGCGACGTTCGTCACGGCGATGTCGGCCGACTCGGGCAAGCGGTTCAGGCGGCGGCGAGCCCCCCTGCTCGTGCGCGCGTGGACGACAGCGAGGTCACGCGGCCGGCCGTCGGGTCTGTCGTCCGTTCGAACCACTGCCCGGTCGGGCGACTCCCGTGTCACGGACCACCCCCGGGCGAGGTAGAGCCCGACGACGAACGAGCCAAACGCCCGTCGGTCGCTCCAGCGGAGCATCCGCCGGAAGGCCGTCTGGCACGGTGCGCGCGGTCCGGGTCGGGATCGCTCCAGTCGGGTCACCGGCGTCGAGTCCGGGGCTCGACCGGACTGGCGAGACGGCGTATCGGGGTCATCCCCCGATAGACGCTTCGGCACTCTCCGGGGACTCGCCGTCCGTGGTCTCGTAGCCGTGGAGCACGGCTTCGCCGGAGCCCGCCTCGAAGAGGTGGATCTTCTCCTCGTCGAACGTGATCTCCGCCTCTGTCCCCTCGCTCGGTTCGACGGTGATCGACGTCCGGGCCCGACACTCGGAGCCGGCGACGTCGAAGTAGATGAAGTTGTCAGACCCGACGACCTCGACGACGTCGACGGTGGCAGAGATCGACTTCGTCGACGCCGAGTCGGCCACCGAGACGTCCTCCGGACGGACGCCGAGCCGGTACGCGTTCCCGACGTCGAGCGCCTCGGCAAACTGCTCGGAGACGTGGTACTCGAACCCGTCGCCGACCAGCGTGGTCTGTGTCCCGCTCCGCCTGACCTCGACGTCGAAGAAGTTCATGCTCGGTGACCCGATGAAGTCGGCGACGAACTCGTTCGCCGGCCGGTAGTACACCTGCTTCGGCGTCCCGATCTGCTGGAGTTCGCCGTCGTCGAGGACGACGATACGGTCGGCCATCGTCATCGCCTCTTCCTGGTCGTGGGTCACGTATATCGTGGTGATCCCGAGTTCGGCGTGGATACGCGACAGTTCCGTTCGCATATGCTTTCGCAGCTTCGCGTCCAGGTTCGACAGCGGCTCGTCGAACAGGAACACCGACGGCTCGCGAACGATCGCGCGCCCGGTCGCGACGCGCTGTTGCTGTCCGCCGGAGAGGCTACTCGGTTTCTTATCTAGGAGGTCGTCGATGCCCATCATCTCGGCGGCCTCGTTGACACGCCGCTCGATCTCGGCATCGTCGAGGTCGGTGCTCAACTGTAGACCGTACGCCATATTCCCGTAAACGGTCTTGTGGGGGTAGAGCGCGTACGACTGGAACACCATCGCGATGTCGCGGTCCTTGGGGCGTTGGTTGTTGATCACCTCCCCGTCAAGGCGGATCTCTCCGTCGGTGACACTGTCGAGCCCCGCGAGCATCCGGAGCGTGGTCGACTTGCCACACCCGGACGGACCGACGAGAACGACGAACTCACCATCGTTGACCTCGAAGTCGAGTTCTTTGACCGCAACGAGTGGTCCCGCGTCACTCTCGAACACCTTGGTAACGTTATCGAAGGTAACCGCTGCCATAGTGTCAATCTACGCGTCCAAACCGCCCATAGACACTTACAATTTTGCCCCGGTCGCGGAGACGTTTATATCAGAGAGCCACCTCAGCCCGCCAGCCCCTCGCCGACGTACCGCTGTGTGAGTCCGTAGAAGACGACGGGGGGGAACGCCACCAGCACGGCCGACGCCATGAGGACGTTCCACTGGGCCATCACGTCGCTGCCGATGATAAAGTGGATCGCGACGGTCGCCGTCCGGACCGCCGGATCACTCCCGAGGAGGAACACCCAGAGGAAGTTGTTCCACGCGATGATGAACGAGAAGATACCGGCCGCGGCAATCGCCGGACCGGAGAGCGGGAGGACGATCCGAACGAACGCACCCAGCTCGGTCGTGCCGTCGATGAGCGCCGCCTCCTCGATGTTCTCGGGGATTCCCTGCCGGAAGAACCCCTGGAGAAGCCAGATTGCCTGTGGGAGGACAAAGATAGACAGCGCGATGATGATACCGGGCAACGTGTTGAGAAGCCCGAGCTGGTCGAACACCTGATACACCGGGATCGTGATCACGATCCACGGGAACATGATCGTAAAGACAGTCGTGTAAAACAGCATCTTCCGGCCGGGGAAGTCGAGTCGTGCGAACGCGTACGCACCGGGGATGGCAAAGACCAGCGAGATGGCCGTGCTGGCGAACGAGACGATGATGCTGTTCCTGAAGTAGAGAACGAACTGGAAACGTTGCCAGATCGCCCGGTAGGCGCTGAGTGTCAGTTCTTTGAGCGGCGGGATGTAGTTCGTCTCCGGGGAGACGGCAGCGAACGTCGTGAGCACGGACGTTCGGAACACCCAGAGATACGGGAGCAGTGCCCACGCGAGGAGGACAGCGACACCGACGTACAGCACCGTCCGAGAGCGACGGGTCTCGTTTATCATCGCCGATCACCCCGGTTAGACATAGAGATCCTCCTCCTCGTTGATCACTGTCACGTAGAACAGCGCCGCGCTCATCGAGATGACGATCATCGAGACACCGACCGTGTAGGCACGGCCGAAGTTCAGGTCGACGTACGCCTTCTGGTAGGTGAGGATGCTGAGGAGCATCGTCCGCGTCCCGGGACCACCGGCGGTCAGTTCGAACGGCTGGGCGAACTCGGCGATGTTCCACGCGGTCCGGAGAGCGAGGATGATGATCGTCGGCGTTCTGAGATGCGGGAGGGTGACGTCACGGAAGCGACGCAGGCGGTTCGCGCCGGCGAGTGCGGCCGCCTCGTACTGTTCTGACGGGACGTTGACCAGCGCCGCCGCGTAGATGATCCCGGCGTACCCGTAGTCGTGCCACGCCTGAGCGACGATCAGCGACACGTACGGCCAGAAACCCTCGGACAGGAACCCCGGCACAGAGACCGGAAGCAGACTGGCGACGAATCTCGGCACGAACCCGAAGCTGGGGTTGAGAAACCACCACCAGATGATCCCGCCGGCGAGCGGCGCAGAGAAGTAGGGCGACATGATGATCGCGGCCAGCCAGTCGCGCCGTCGCCCGACGAGTTCGTGCAACAGGAGTGCCGTCACGAGGCCGATGACCAGCTGGAGCGCGGTCGAACCGAACACGAACCCGAGCGTCCACGCGAACGAGAACTGGAAGAGGTCGTTCGTGATGAGCCACGCGTAGTTCGCGAGGCCGACGAACTCCCCCGTCTGTCCGAGCCGCGTGTTCGTGAACGTCATGTATATCCCCTGCAGAATTGGGTAGTAGAACAGGAGCGTGAACATGACGAACGTCGGGAGGATGAACAGATAGCCGACCCAGTGTTTTCGAAGCCGACTGACGATAGACTGTTCGCCTACCCCGTATCTAGAGCGGATTGTGTCGGCGGTTTGCTGTGACACGTCTTCTCAAGACAATCCGACTATAATCAAATTTTTGGAGCAACCCGTCTCCCCGCTGGTCCCCGGCTTTCTGGAGCCTTCAGTACATGACGAGCCCGGCACTGACGTTGAGGTCCTGTCCAGTGACGTGCGACGCCCGCTGTGAGCAGAGCACGAGAACCGCGTCTGCGATGTCCGTCGGCTGGACGAACTCGTTCATCGGCGAGTTCTGTCGGAACTCCGCGGCGGCCTCCTCGTAGGCGATATCGCGACTCTCGGCCTGTGCGTCGAGAACCTCCCGGAGTCGAGGGCTGTCGACGCCGCCCGGGCAGATCGCGTTTACCGTCACGTCGTGTGGTGCCAGTTCGACGGCGAGCGTTCGGGTGAACCCGATGACCGCCATCTTCGCGCTGGTGTACGGGGTCCGGTTCTCGAGCGGCCGCTTGCCGCTGACGGAGGAGAGATTCACCACACGTCCCGCGTCGCTCTCTTTCAGGTGCGGGATGGCAGTCTTCGTGGCGGCGAAATGCGCGCCGACGTTCAAGCGAAGCGTCTGCATGAACTCGTCGTGAGCGACCTCCTCGCAGGGCTCGGTGGGGCCTGCGACTCCCACGTTGTTGACGAGAATATCGAGCCCACCGAACGCGTCGTCGGCCCGGCCGACGAGGTCGGCGGCCACCGAAGGGTCGCCGGCGTCGCCGTGCGCGGTGACCACCTCGCCAGCGTGGTCGGCGAGGTCCGCCGCCGTCTGCGCGAGTGCGTCGTCGTCGACGTCGTTTACCACCACGTCGACGCCCGCGGCGAGCAACTGCGAGGCGATCTGCCGTCCGATACCGCTCCCCGCAGCGGTCACGAGCGCCCGTTCCCCGTCGATGGTCAGGTCTGTGCGAGGCACAGCGACGGGTCACCGGGGAACGTGATATAGATGGGGCCCCGAGCGTACGCGGCACGCCCCGGCGATTTTTGTTCGCGGCGCGAGTCTGACTGCGCCGTGTCGACACCAGATACCCCGACTCGACAGCTGACACACGTGAGTCTCGTCGCCAGAGACGTCGAGGTCTCGGCGGCGTTCTACGAGGAAGTCGTCGGCTGCGAGCCGATCCCGACGCCGCGGTTCGGCACGCAGGAGGATTTCCACACCGACGACGACGACATCGAATTTCAGATGCTACGGGCCGGCGACCAGCAGCTCCACCTCTGGAACGACCCGGGGCGTCCGGTCGAATCTGTCCAGTTCGCACACTTCGGGATCCACGTCGACGACTTCGAGCGTGTGTACCGGGAAGCGAAGGCGCGCGACGCGTTCGCAGCCATCGGCGAGTCGACCGCGCCGCCACAGGTATTCGAGTTCAACGGAAACGCACAGATCTACCTCCGTGACCCGACCGGAAACCTGTTCGAGGTCGACCACCCCGACATCGACGCGCTCGACCGGTCGACGTTCGACGAGGTCGTCTCGCGCCAGACCAGCGGGCCAGACGTCGGAGTCTACACCGAGGCGGTCGAACAGAACCTCGGCTGACCCGATTCGTGGCGGACCGGCGCCGAGACGGCCCGGCGTCTGCGGGTCACCGACCGTGCCGCTCCCGTCCCCGGTAGATATACCCGCGCGGCGATGGTTCGCGGGCGTATGCAGGTCGCGTTCGTCGGCTTGGGTAACATGGGACTCCCGATGGCAGCGAACCTCCTCGACGCCGGTCACGACGTGGTCGGCGTCGACGTCGACGCCGACCGAACCGCCGCCTTCGAGGCGCGAGGTGGCCGAACGGCCGCTCCGGGCGACGCGTCGGCGGCGGCCGACGTCCTCGTGACGATGCTCAGGACGCCGGAACAGGTCCGCGCGGCGGCGGCCGACGCCCTGCCCGCGATGCCGGAGGGAGGGGTGTACGTCGACATGAGTAC
>JBDGTB010000109.1:0-17966 GCA_042217235.1 Haloferacaceae archaeon
CGGCGCGGCGCACCGATCGGCCGTCTCGCCGCCCGCGCCGGCCTCGCCGCGGCCGCCGTCCGGGCCGCGCTGGCCCGCCGCTGACCGTCGCCCGGCCAGTTTATAAGGGGCTTTTAAGTAGGAGGCGGTCGATAGGCCGACTGAACGATGAACGAGCCGGTGGATACCATCGAGATCCAGAACGTGGTCGCATCGACGGGCATCGGGCAGGAGCTCGACCTGGAGGCCCTCGCGGCGGACCTCCCGGGCGCGGACTTCAACCCGGACAACTTCCCGGGGCTGGTGTACCGCACGCAGGACCCCAAGGCGGCGGCGCTCATCTTCCGCTCGGGGAAGATCGTCTGCACGGGGGCAAAGAGCATCGACGACGTTCACGAGGCGCTCGACATCATCTTCGAGAAGCTCCGGGACCTCCAGATTCCCGTCGAGGAGGACCCCGACGTCACCGTCCAGAACATCGTCTCCAGCGCCGACCTGGGCCACACGCTCAACCTCAACGCGCTCGCCATCGGGCTCGGGCTCGAGGACGTCGAGTACGAACCCGAGCAGTTCCCGGGGCTGGTCTACCGCATGGACGAGCCCGACGTGGTGATCCTCCTGTTCGGCTCGGGGAAGATCGTCATCACGGGCGGGAAACAGACCGACGACGCGACCCGGGCGGTCGAGGGGATAGTCGAGCGGATCGAGGGGCTCGGCCTCCTGGGCTGACCGAACCTGTCGGCAGTCCGTCAGGGCGACAGTTCAATTAACGAGCGGCACGTAGCCGGGATCGATGCGGATATCGGCCGTACTCACGAGTCCGCGCGACGTGGTGTGTGGAGTGCTGTCACGCCTCACGAGCAGCGGCGGGTCCGCGACGGGGGAGTGGCACTTCGTTCGTGCGAAGCAGTCGGCGACGCGGTGGCGGCGCGGGGACCGGACGCTCGAGTGTGGAAAGCAGGGCGGGGGGTACGTGGTCACGGTGACCCGCGAGGGCGAGCGGGCCCGCTTCCAGCTGACGTCGGGCGCCGTCCGGCTCCCCCTCGCGCTCGCGGTCGCGACGCTCTATCTCGACTACGGTCTCGTCCCCCAGACCGACCGCGACGGTCGCCCGTTCATCGGCGTCGACGACGGGGAGCCGCTGCAGGTGTTCGACCCCGACTCGGTCGGCGACGACGTTCGCTACGTCTACCTCGACGACGTGACCGACGTCGACGAGTTTCCGTCCTTCCTCCCGGTTCGCGACGACGTTCGACACGCGAAACGGCGAATGACGTCGCCCAGTCCGCGGTACGCCCGGGGGCGCGGCGAGTAGTCTCCGCCCGCTTCCCGTCCGGGTCGACGCGCTCGCGTCGCGTCCCGGAGCCGGCGGCCGTCGCCCCGGCGCGGCGTGACGCAAGCGGTTTGTCCACGCGTCCCCGACCGTCGCGTATGGCAGACGGGGACGCCGACGCCCGCGAGGCGGACGGCGACGCCGACGACGCGACGATGTCGATCGCCGACGTTCTCGACGCGCTCCGGCGCGAGGAGCGGCCGCTCGCGACCGCGAGCGAGATCGGGCGTCGGGTCGGCTGTACGCAAGCACGGGCGGTCGAGGGGCTCGAGCGCCTCGAAGCCGCCGGCGACGTGGCGCGGGTCGCGGTCGACGACGACCCGGTGGTGTGGTACCCGACCGAGTGGTCGCGCCTGGCCGACCGCGAGCGCGTCGTCGTCTTCCCCGACCGCCGGGAGGTCGTCGCGGACCACCCGACGCAGTTCACCCGGGCGCGCCTCTCCCAGTTCGCCCGGCTCACCGACACGACGGGGCGACAGGGGTACAGGTACGAGATCCACCCCGAGGACGTGTGGGCGGCCCCGTTCGACGACCTGGGAGCGCTCGTCGCCAGCCTGCGGGGCGTCCTCCCCCGCCGGTGTCCCGGGCTGGAGGAGTGGATCGGAGACCAGTGGGAGCGCGCCCGCCTCTTCCGGCTCGTCACCCACGAGGACGGCTACACGGTCCTCGAGGCCGACACCGCGGAGCTGATGGGCAACGTCGCCCGCCAGCGCCTCGACGAGGACCAGCTCCACGGCCCCATCTCGGACACGGAGAGCTGGGTGCGCGAGGGGAGCGAGGCCGAGGTCAAGCGGACGCTGTACGAGGCGGGCTACCCCGTGCGCGACGAGCGCGACCTGGATACGGGCGAGCCGCTGGCGGTGACCCTGGAGACGGAGCTGCGCGACTACCAGCGCGACTGGGTCGACCGCTTCGTCGAGCGGGGCGCCGGCGTGCTCGTCGGCCCGCCGGGGAGCGGCAAGACCGTCGCCGCGCTCGGCGTCCTCGCCGCGGTCGGCGGCGAGACGCTGGTCCTCGTCCCCGGGCGCGAGCTGGCCGGTCAGTGGCGCGAGGAGATCCTCGCACACACCGACCTCGACCCGGAGCGGGTCGGCGTGTTCCACGGCGGTGAGAAACAGGTCCGGCCCGTGACGGTCGCGACCTACCGGATCGCGGGGATGGACCGCCACCGCGACCTGTTCGAGCGCCGGGAGTGGGGGCTGGTCGTGCTCGACGAGGCCCACCACGTCCCCGCGCCGGTGTACCGACGGGCCGCGGACCTCCAGTCGCGCAACCGGCTCGGCCTCACGGCGACGCCGGTCCGAGAGACCGACGACGAGACGGAGATCTTCACGCTGATCGGTCCCCCGATCGGAACCGACTGGGACGCGCTGTTCGACGCGGGCTACGTCCACGAGCCCGAAGTGGAGCTTCGCTTCGTCCCGTGGGCCGACGAGGAGGCGCGGAACGCCTGGGACAGCGCGGAGGGCCGCGAGCGCCGACAGCTCGCGGCGACGAACCCCGCGAAAGTCGAGGAGACCCGCCGGCTGCTCGCCGCACACGAGGGCCAGCAGGCCCTCGTCTTCGTCGACTGGCTCGACCAGGGACGCGCGCTCGCGGACGCGCTCGACCTGCCGTTCGTGAGCGGCGAGACGCCACACTACGAGCGCGAGCGGCTGTTCGCCGCCTTCCGCGAAGGGCGCCAGCGGGCGCTGGTCGTCTCGCGGGTCGGCGACGAGGGGATCGACCTGCCGAGCGCGGAGGTCGCGGTCGTCGCCTCCGGGCTCGGCGGGTCCCGGCGGCAGGGCGCCCAGCGAGCCGGGCGGACGATGCGCCCGACGAACGAGGCGCAGGTGTACGTCCTCGCCACGCAGGGCACCGGCGAGGAGGAGTTCGCCCGCCGGCGGACGCGTCACCTCGCCGAGAAGGGCGTCCGGGTGCGCGAGACGCGGCTGTAGCCCGCCGGCCGCTACAGCTCCGCTTCGAGCGCGTCCATCGCCCGGTCGACCTTCTCGACCTCGGCGTTGTATCCCATGTGCCCCACGCGGAGCACGTCGTCGCTTTGCTCGCCCAGGCCGGTTGCGAGGCGGACGTCGTGGCGCTCGACCAGCCGCTCCTGGAGCGCCGTCGCCCGCCCGGGGACCGCGAACGCCGTCACGGTCGGGCTGGCGAGCTCCGGCCCGGTCACGAGGTCCAGCCCCAGCTCGGCGCCCCGCTCGCGGCACCGCTCGGCGGCGCGGGCGTGGCGCTCGTGGACGGCGTCGACCCCCTCCTCGAGCACGCGGTCGAGCGCGGCGTCGAGCGCGACGACGAGCGTGCTCAGGTGGGTGTATGGGAACATCTCGCCGACGTCGCGCCACGGCAGGAGGTTGGTGTACAGCGAGTCCGGGTCGCGCTCCTCGACGCGGTCCCAGGCCGCCTCGCTCATCGCGACCGTCGCGAGCCCGGGCGGGGCGCTCAGACACTTCTGTGAGGCGGCCAGGCAGACGTCGATCCGGTCCGTCGGTACCGGCGCGCCGCCGACCGAGGACACCGCGTCGACCACCGAGAGGACGCCGTGCTCGTCGAGGCGATCGAGCACGGGGTCGAGGTCGTTGATCGCCCCGGTCGGCGTCTCGCAGTGGACCATCGTCGCCGCGACGGGGTCGGTCCCGGCGAGCGCGTCGTCGAGCGCGTCGAGATCGAACGGCTCGTCGGGGTCGGACTCGACGAGCACCGGGTCGCCGCCGTAGCTCTCGACGAAGTCGGCGAACCCCGCGCCGTAGAGCCCGTTGGCGAGACACACCACCTCGTCGCCCGGAGCGACCAGCGACGCGACCGCCGCCTCCAGCCCGAGGATCCCCTCGCCGCCGAGGACGGCCACGTCGTGGTCGGTGCCGTACACGTCCGCGAGCTTCCCGCAGACGCCGTCGTAGACCTCCCGGAACGCGGGGTCCACGTCCGGGTTGACGAGTTCGCGCGCGGCCGCCTCCCTGACCGACGGGGGGAGCGCCGTCGGTCCAGGCGTCATCAGCATGTCCCCGTCGTCGGGCGGCAACGGCTTAGTTCCACGGACGCACCGCCACGGGGCCGGCCGCAACGAACAGGGCAAAGGGGGTGGGGCCGAAACGGCCGCGCATGGCCGGGAAGCTGACCCCCGCGGCGCTGGAACGACTCGTCTTCGCCAGGACCGGGGCGGCGAACGACGACGTCCTGGTCGGCCCCGCGTACGGCGAGGACGCCGCCGCCGTGGCCGACGGCGACCGCACGCTCGTCGCGAGCACCGACCCGATCTCGCTCGCCGCCGACCGCATCGGTCGGCTCGCCGTCGCCGTCGCCACGAACGACGTCGCCGCCTCCGGCGGCCTGCCCGAGTATCTCCTCCCGACGATCCTCCTCCCCGACGAGGACCTCGACCGGCTCGACCGGATCACCGCCGACCTCGACGACGCGGCCGAGCGCCTCGGCGTCGCCGTCGTCGGCGGCCACACGGAGGTCGTCGCGGGCCTGTCGCGCCCGCTGCTCTCGCTCGCCTGCTTCGGGTTCGCGGACCGCTTCGTCCCGACGTCGGGCGCCGAGCCGGGCGACCGCGTCCTCCTGACGAAAAGCGCGGGCATCGAGGCGACGGCCGTCATCGCCGCCGATTTCGGCGACGATCTGGACCTCTCGGACGCGCTCGTCGAGCGGGCGACCCGCCGGTTCGACCAGCTGAGCGTCCTGCCCGAGGCGACGGCGCTCGCTCCGCTGGCGACCGCCATGCACGACCCGACGGAGGGGGGCGTCCTCGGCGCCGCCGTCGAGCTGGCGAGGGCCTCGGGCGTCGCGGTCGACCTCGACCGCGAGGCGCTCCCGGTCGCCGAGGACACCCGCGAGGTGTGTGCCGCCGCGGGGGTCGACCCGCTCCGGGTCCTCGGCTCCGGGGCGCTCTTCGCGACGGTCCCCGGCGACGCGGTCGACGACGCCCTCGACGCCGTCGCCGACGCCGACGTGCCCGCGGCGGTCGTCGGACGCGTCGGGGCCGCCGAGACGCCGGCGGTTCGCGTCGACGGCGAGCGACACGCCGAGCCGGTGCGCGACGAGATGTACCGCCTCTGGGACTAGTCACTCCGGGGCGGCAGGTCGCGGTTCGGCGTCGCCGGCCGCCCTCACTCTTCGTCCTCGTCCGCCCGGCCGTCGAACGCGTCCGCCGGGTCGTCCCACCGGTCGTCCGCCGGCACCGGCGTCAGCGCGTGCTCGATCGCCCCCTCGGGGTAGGTCTCGTCGTCGAGCGCCATCCGGCGGCGCTTCAGGCGCGCGCCCAGGTTCGTCTCGCCGGCCGGGCCGACGCGGGCGCCGTGGACGCGGAAGAACGCCGACCCGCGCCCCGCCCGGCTCCCGGCCCCGGTGTGGCCGTCGAGCGCGACGTCGTAGCGCCCGCCCACGTCGAGGTCGTCCGGCTCGACCGGGAACGAGGGGCCGTCCGCGCCGCGCTCGCGCGCCTCGGCGCGCTCCGTCGCGACCGCGTCGAAGCAGTTGACCGCGTTCGACGCCTCGCGGGTCGAGCGGGCGCGAGCGGCGGCGAGCGCGGCCTGGACCGCACACAGCTTCCCGCGGTGGGAGTCGCGGTCCCACTCCTCGGCGAGCTCCGCGTAGCGCGCCACCTGCGTCGCCACCGGCCCGGCCGCGAGGTCCTCGACGACGAACGTGTTCAGGCGCTCCCAGAGGTGCCAGCCGAAGCCCGAGCGGGCGAGCTCCCAGGCCGCCCACGCCGCGACCTCCTCGTCGGAGCGACGCACGGCCTTCTGGAGCAGGCTGGACACCGCGTAGCGGTTGTAGCCGCCGTCCGTCTCGTCGGCCGCCTTCTCCTCGCCGAAGTCGTTCGTCCCCGCCGCCTCGGGCGGCCGGTCGGTCTCCAGTTCGCCGTCGGCGCCGAAGGTGGCCTGGCGGTCGTCGGTCACGCGAGCCACCGCCCGTGCTCGGGGTGTCGGGTCATGCGACACCGGTTCGCGTCGACGGCCAAAAGCGCCCCGGCCCGCCGTCGTGTCTCGGACGCTGCCTCGCGCCGCCCAGTCGCCCTCCGCGGTCGGTGGTCCTTCTCGCCCTCGACGCGCCGACCGGCCGACGGCGGGAATGAGAATTCTTAAGTCCGACACTGGCCCACGTCAATCCGACCGCCCTTAGCTCAGACTGGTAGAGCAGCCGACTGTAGATCGGCTTGTCCCCCGTTCAAATCGGGGAGGGCGGATTTGCTCCGCAAATCCGACCGAGCCGATTTGAGCAGGTCAGTCGCAGTCCCGCGCAGACGAGCGTAGCGAGTCGAGCCGGAACGTCTGACCGAGTTCAAATCGGGGAGGGCGGACCCAAAATCCTCCCGGAGTGCAGCAGACGACGATCACCCGTGTAGCAGCGCTTCAGACGGGTGAGACAGCAGTTTTCACTTCCGCCCGGATCCCGGAAAATCTGGAGCGGATCTTGCATCTAGTCGGACCCCCTCGCCGTCGGCCGTTCGAAGTGGCCGATCCGCGAGGGCGACCGGGACCGTCGACTACCGGGTCACCACGTGTCAGCCGGAAAAGCGAGTGGGGGCGTCACCCCCCAGGTCAAGCGAATCGTCTGTCAGTACGGGGACGACCGGCGCGTCGACCGTGGAGTGGTATGATGTACCACGGCGCGAGTCCGTACCGCTGTGCACGACATAGGTCTTGTGAACGAGGCGCTTGTGACCGGCTCGCCGCTCGGCGTGGGCGACCCGCGACGAGCGGCCCGTCCGGGTCACTCCCCGTCCGCGCCGGCCGCCGGCAGGAAGACGAAAAGCGCCGTCGCCAGCGCCGTCAGCACCGCGAGCAGGTAGAACGCCTCGTCGAACAGGCCGCGGTCGGCGAGCGCCCCGACGACGGTCGAGCCGGTCGCGCCGACGAGAAACAGGCCCGTGCGTACGAGTCCCCACGCGGTGCCCGTCGCCTCCTCCGGGAGCGCCCCGATGATGTAGGGGTTCATGACCGACGCCATGGCGACCCGGGAGGACATCACGAGGATCAGGAGCGCGAGCGGGACGACCCCGCCGACGAACGGGAGGGCGGCGAGGGTCACGACGCCGACCGCGGCGATGGCGACGACCACCGGCCGCGTGCCGACACGGTCCGCGGCGGTGCCCGCGGCCAGCTGGAAGCCGGCGCCGGCGACGAACAGGAGCGCGAACAGTGCGGCGGCCGTCTGTCCCGACAGCCCCTTCGCCCGGATCAGGTACGTCGGGAGGAAGGCGGTCAGCGCCTGGTAGGTGAAAAGCATGACCGTCAGGCCGGCGAGGCCGACCGCGACCGCGCGTTCGGTGACCCCGCGACGGAGCGTCCGGACGACCGTGGCGGTCGAGAGGCCCGTCCCGCCGTCCCCGTCGCCGGGGCGGGCGGGCACCACCCACCAGGTGCTCGCCGCCGTCGCGAGGAAGAGCGGAACGGTCAGGCCGGCCGCGGCGCGCCAGTCCGCGGCGTCCGTCACGACGCTGCCGAGAAACGGGAGCGCGGCGGAGCCGAAGCTCCCGGCCGCGAGCGCCACGCCGAAGGCGACCCCCCTGTTCGACCGGAAGAACGTCGAGAGCGCGATCCCGCGGGACGTGCCGAACAGGCCGGTCGAGAGTCCGAACAGGCCACAGGCCACGAGGAAGACGGGGACGTCGGGCGCGGCGCCGACGACGGCCAGGCTGGTCCCCGAGAGGAGCAGGCTCAGGCTCAGCAGCGTCCGGCCGTCGAACCGGTCGACGAGCACCCCGGCGGGGAACTGCATCAGCCCGTAGCCCACCCAGACGACCGTGATCGCGAGCCCCGCGGTCGCGTCGTCGATGGCGAACGTCGCCTTGATCGCCGGCAGGACGGCGGGCAGCAGGAACCGCGCGCCGAGCGTGAGAAACCACCCGAACGCGATCGTCGCCAGGAGCCCGCCGCGAACGTCGCGCACCCGCCGGAAGCGGTCGGCGACCCGTCCCACCGCAACCCACTCGGCCCGGACCGCAAAGAAGGAACTGAATCCGGAAATCGGCCGCCGCCTTACACCGACAGCGCTCCGACCAGGTCCTCGACGCTCGACTCCGCTTCCAGCCGGTCGCTCGTCCGGACGACCGCCTCGATCTGCTCGTCCGTCAACAGCGGCTCGGCCATCTCGCGCAGCTTCCCCTCCAGGTCGTCCCGCGAGAGCGGGTTCCTGGCGTGGCCCGGCGCGTAGTCGACCCGCGTCTCGTGGGTCTCGCCGTCGACGACGAGCCGGACGACGGCGGGCGTCGAGTCCGGCTCCTCGTGGGCGTCGGCGGTGAGCTCCTCGCTCGCGGTCACGCTCACCGTGTCCATCAGCCGGTGGACGTCCTCGCTCCGGCGGTATCGCTCGCGGTAGTGCTCCGGCGTGACGTCGCCGTAGAGGACGGCGATCGAGGCCGTGTACGGGATGCTGTGGTCCGCGCTCTCCCGCGTGAGCTCCTTCGACCACTTCTCCTCGCCCGCGAGGATGTCAGCGGCCGTGGCGAACGTCTCGATGTCGATCGACTCGACGTCCGGGGCGTCGACGTCGTGCTCGGTGACGAGCTCCTGGACGCCCGCGATCATGGGCATCATGTAGTAGCCACAGGGGAACGGCTTGATGTGGGCGTCCGTGATCCGGTAGGCGGCGCCGTCGCGGCCGCCGAGCCGGTCTATCGTCAGCTCCTCGCCCGCGGCGACCTCGAAGAAGCCGTTCTCGCCCTCGAACACCGCCTCCGGCCCGGTCATCCCCGCGCGGGCCATCTGACACGCCTGGATCCCGTTGTGGGTGACGTAGGGGTGGGCGACGCCCTTCCACATGCTCACCTCGCCCTTCCGGGAGATCATGAGCGAGAGGTTCGACGCGCCGGCGATGCCGAGCGCGTTCACGAGCTCCTCCCGGGAGAGACCCATCAGCTTTCCGACGGTCGCCGCGGTCGAGTAGCTCCCCCAGGTCACGTAGTCGTAGCCGTGCCCGTACGCGACGCCGGTGTCGAGCCCCAGCCCCTCGACCTCGTAGGCGAGCGCGATCGCCGCGATGAGCTCCTTCCCGGTCCGACCCTCGCTCTCGGCGACCGAGACCAGCGCGGGGATGTGGTCGCTCGGGTGACACGCCCGGCCCTCGCTGATGTACGTGTCGTTGTAGTCGAGATACCGGACCATCGCCGAGTTGATCAGCCCGGCGTACTCGACGGCGGTCGTCGACCCGTCGCCGAAGACGGTCGCCCCGTCCGCGCCGCCGCGGTCGCCGTACACCGCCCGGAGGTGTTTGCTCGGGGGGCTCGCGTACGCCCCCAGACAACAGCCCACCGAGTCGAGGACGAGCCGCTTCGCCGCCGCGACCGCCTCCTCGGAGAGGTCCTCGTACGACAGTTCCAGCGCGTAGTCCGCGATGGCCTCGCTGGTCAGCAGCATACTCCCCGCCTCCACCCACCGGGGGATGAACCTTTGGAGACGCGGCGGCGAAAAGCGGGGAACGGACGGCAGGAGTCGACGGCGGACCGCCGGGAGGCCCGGCCGGGCGACGGCGACGCGGACGGGGCGAGCCGGGCAGTCGTCGCCTCGGTGCGACGCGGACGGGGCGAGCGCCCCGGCCTCGTCAGTCGTTCCGGTACTCCTTTTTGAACCCGCGGAACTCGGTGCGGTGGGCCTCCTCGTCGGCGAGGAGCGCCACCGCGAGGTCCTCGGTCACGGGGTCGTCGGCCGCCTCGGCGGCGTCGATGAGCGCGCGGTAGGTCTCGATGGCGTCCTCCTCGGCGTCGAGCACGCCCTCGATGACCGAGAGCACGTCCGTCGAGTCCGCCGGGGGCTGGAGGCTGTCCTGGTGCGCCTCGAACGCCACCGAGCCCGGGGGCTGGGCGTCGAGCTGCTTGAGCCGCTGGCCGAGCTGTTCGGCGTGCCCGAGCTCCTCCTGGACGTCCTGCTTGAGGCTCTCCTTTATCTCCTCGGCGCGGACGCCGTCGAGGACGACGGCGTTGGTCTGGTAGTTCATCACGGTCTCGATCTCGTCGCCGTACGCCTCCTTCAGCAGGTCGACGACCCGGTCGTTGGACATGGCAGTTCGGCTATCGGGCGGCGACGGATTATGTCTGCCGGCCGGGACGGCCGGACGAGCAAAAAGGCCCCACAACGCCTCGGCGCGAAGGACCGCGTCAGTGGATCCAGAGGCCGTGCTCCTCCCGTGCGTGTACCACGAGCGCCTCGGTGGTCTCGAAGCTCTCGCCGCAACTGCACGCGTGGTACGCCGGTGACGTGCGCTGGCCTGTGGCCATACTCGTTCCTGTGACCCGGATCTATAATATTCTTTTGTGTGATAAACGGTGGCACACGACAGTGCGGCGGCGTCGGGAGGCCCGGCCCGTCGCGTCGCACCGACGCGTCGTTCGGCCGGGTCGCACCGACGACCCGGTCCGCTAGTGCGTCTTGAGCTCGACGCGTCGGCCGTCCGGGTCGCGGACGTAGACGGCCCAGTCGCGGCCGTAGGCGCCGTAGCGCTCGTGGGGCTCGCCGTCCTCGACCTCGACGCCGACCGCGCGGAGGGCCTCGATCAGCGCGTCGACGTCCGCCCGCGAGTCCGTCTCGTCCGTCCGGACGAGCAGGCAGACGTGCTCGCCGCCCGGGTCGAACGGCTCGTCGGTCGGCACGAGGTGGAGGTGTCGGCCGCCGCCGACGACCGCGACGTAGGGCACCTCGCCGCGCTCGAACCGCTCGCGGTCCCGGACCGCCATCCCGAGGCGGTCGCGGTAGAACCCGAGCGCCCGGTCGAGGTCGCGCACCCGGAGCGCCACGTGGTCGAGGTCGACCACCTCCGCGACGGGGCCGGTCACGACGGCTCACCCCCGACCGGGTCGACGGTCCATCCGCCGTCGGCGGCGGTCCCCTCCAGCAGTTCGCGGGTCCGGCGGTGGCGGTAGCGAAACATCGGATCGAGGCCGACGCGGGCCAGCGGCGCGAGCGCCCGCCCGACCGGCCCGAGCGGGAGCTCGTACGCGACCCGGTCGACGACGACGGTGTCGTTGCCGTCGGCGAAAAACGAGTGGGTGTGCTCCCAGCGCCGGAAGGGGCCGTCGACCATGACGTCCCGGAACGACGCGCTCCCCTCGTCCGACTCCCGGGCGACGATGCGGGAGGTGACGCGCTGTCGCGGCCCGACGCCGAACGGTCGGACCGAGAGTCGTATCTTCGACCCCACCGCGAGCACCTCGGGATCGGCCTCGCCCTCCGGCCCGCGGACGCTCTCGACCCGGAGGTGGAGCCACGCCGGCGTCAGGGCTTCGAGTCCCTCGATCCGGGAGTGGAACGCCCGGACCTCGTCGAGCGGCGCGGCGACCCGCGTCCGCCTCGTGTAGGTCGGCATGTCGGGTTGGTAGGCTCCCACGGCGCAAAAGGCCCCGGGGTCAGAGCGCCTCGTCGACGTGGTCGGCCGCCTTGAGCGCGAGCGCCGCGACGGTGAGCGTCGGGTTCATCGCCCCGCTCGTCACGAACGCGCTGCTCCCCGCGACCCAGAGGTTCCCCAGGTCGTGGGTCCGCAGTCGGGGTGTGACGACGCTCTCCTCGGGCGCGGTGCCCATCCGCGTCGTGCCCATGTGATGGAAGGCCGGGCCGGTCGCCTCCGGGCCGACCTGCCAGGTGACCTCGGCGTCGAGTTCGGCGAACACCGCCTCCTGGATCTCGTTCGCGCGCCGGATCGTCCGTCGCGTCCGGTCGTCGATCCCCCAGTGTATCTCCGGAACGGGGTTCCCGTGGTCGTCGGTGGTCGAGGGGTCGAGGCCGACGTAGTTGCCCTTCCGCGGGAGCTGCCCGACCAGCCCGCCCATCCCGAGGCTGTTACCGTAGGCGTCCCGGAGCGAGGCGAGCAGGTCGTCGCCCCACTCCGAGGCGCCCATCGCCACCTCCACGGGCGAGGGGCCGGCGTAGTTGGAGAACTCGAGTTTGATGCTCCCGAGGTCGGCGCGGTCGGCGTCCGCGGACGGGACGCCCCCCACCGTCCCCGCCGCGGGGTCGTCGTAGAACTGGTGGCTCTCGCTCGTGATGAACCCGACGTGGTTCTGTCGCGTCCGCCGGTCGACCGTGCCGCCCGTGCCCGCGAACAGGTGGTCCATGAAGTACCGGCCGACGAGGCCGCTCGAGTTGGCGAGGCCGTCCGGGTACGCCGCCGACTTCGAGAGCAGGAGGAGTCGGGGCGTCTCGACGCCGCCGCAGGCGAGGACGAACTGGCGGGCCGTCTGGCGGTGGGTCGTTCCGTCGGGCGTCGCGTACACCGCCGCCGTCGCCGTCTCGCCGCTCCGGTCGTGTTCGAGGCGCTGGACCGGCACGCGGTCGAGGACGCGCGCGCCGGCCGCCTCGGCCGCCTCGACGTGTCGCGTCGCGTCGTACTTCGCCCCCGAGGGGCAGACGGGCTTGCAGGTGCCGTAGCCGACGCAGGCGCCGTCGCCGTCGTACGGCTCGGAGTTGCGCGCGTTCGGCACCGAGTGGGTGGCGACCCCGAGCCGCTCGCAGGCCTCGGCGAAGATGGCGTCGCTGTGCGACGGCGGGAACGCGGGGAGGGGGAACGGCTCCTCGCGCGGCGGCGCGAAGGGGTTGTCCGCGGCGCCGGCGACGCCGAGTGCGGTCTCGGCGCGCGCGTAGTACGGCCGGAGGTCCGCGTAGTCGATCGGCCAGTCGGCCCCGACGCCGTACCGCGACCGCATCTCGAAGTCCGCCTCGTGGAGGCGCATCACCATCCCCTGCCAGTGTAGCGTCGACCCGCCGACGCCTTTCACCCGCGCGCGGTTGAGCGGGTAGAAGCGCTCGCCCGACGAGGCGTAGGCGTCGCGCGCGCCGCCCATGTCCCACACGGCGAGCGGGTCGTGGCCGGGACGGATCGACCGCTCCATCCGCTCGCGGCGCTCGCTCGGGTCGAACCGCTCGCCGGCCTCCAGCACGAGGACCTCGTGGCCCCGCTCGGCGAGCGTCCGGGCGACCAGCGCGCCCGCCGGGCCGGCGCCGACCACGCAGACGTCGACGCGCTCGGACGGGGTCCGGTCGGTCGCACCGCTCACCGTCCCGGCCCCCGGCGGTAGCTCGCCGTCCCGCCGGGGTGGCCCTGCGGGTTCTCGATCCCGACCAGCTCCCCGCCCGTCGGCGTCGCGTACAGCGCGAACAGGAGCTCGTTCACGACGTAGTAGCGCACGCGCTCGACGTCGGACCCCTCGGGGTCCGCCTCCGCCGCGTCCGCGCCCATCGCCCGGAGCGCCCGGTCGCGCGTCGCCCGGTCGAGGTCGGCGAACCGTTCGCCGTGCCAGGACGCCGCGTAGTCGTCGAGGTACGCGACCGCGTCCGCCACCCCCGCGGCGTGTGCCGGCCGGTCGGCCGCCCGCCGCCGGACGAACCGCTCGACGAACGCCGCGACCCCCTCGATGGCGTCGGGGTAGAGCACCTCGGCGGCCGCGACGAGCGTCGACAGCTCGCGGTCGCCGACTGGCCCCGCCCCGTCCGCGTCCGGCCGCCCCGCGCTCCCGTCGGTCCCGGCGTCCGCGCGCCCGTCTCCGGAGGTGTGAAGCGCCGCGCCGGCGCCCGCGACGCCGGCGGCCGCGAGCGCCGCGAGCGCGTCGCGCCGGGTGAGCCTCATCGGCCGACGGATTAGGTGAGCCTAAACTTAGGCGTTGCGTTCGCTCGCGGCGAGGGTCGTCCGGACGGAGACGCCGTCGGGGGCCGTTCGGGGGACGTGCGTCGCCGCCCCGCCGCAGGTCCGGGCGCCCGGACAGCGCTCGACGCGGGGGGTGAGCGCGCGCACGCCGTCACCGGTCGCGTCGACCGGGAGGTCGAGCCGGTAGGCGAAACTCCCGCCGGGGCCGCCGTCGACGAAGACGGTCAGCCGGACGACGTCCCGCCCCGCGACGGCGAGCGTGCGCGCCCCGAGGTCGTGGCCCTCGCCGCCGAGCCGGACCGTCCCGTCGGCGACCGTCAGCCGCAGGTCGAGGTCCTCCGAGGCGTTCCGCGCGACGGCGTAGACGCTCCCCTCGTCCGTGGCGACGCGGACCGTGACGCCGACCGCCCCGTCGGGGACGCCGAGGGTCGCGTCGAGGCGGACGCGCTCGCCCCGCACGTCGCGCACTCGCTGGAGGCGGGCGGCGCGCGGCGACCCCTCGGCGGGCGACCAGACGCCGCGGTACCCGTAGCGGTACAGCCGCCGGTCCGGGTACGCGTCCGCGACCGCGAACGGACGCCCCTCGGTCGCGTACACCGTCCGGCCGTCGAAGCCGGGGTCGTTCCGGAGGGGCTGGAAGGGGTGGTTGAGCCAGTCGCCGTACGGGGTCGGGAGCAGCACGACCGCGTTCGCCGGCGGGCCGCCCGCGAACGGCTCGTAGGCGGTCTCGTAGGTCTCGGTCACGGCCGCGTTCCGCTCGACCCGCTCGGCAAGGTCGGCGGCGGTGACGCCCCCGAGCGCGCCCCCGCTCACGAGCAGGAGGGCGACGACCGCCGCGCGCGCCCGTCGTGGGGGGAGGTGGGACCCGGCGAGCCGACGGACGGCCCCCGCGGCGGCGAGCGCCCCGACGGCGGCGAAGGCCGCGGTCGGGAGCAGGAGGTCGAAGTGGTAGTACGGCCCGAGGGCGGCGACGAGGCCGTCCCCGGCGCGGTCGAGGTCGCCGAGGACGTTGCGGTTCCCCCAGAAGTAGACGTTGCCGGCGACGACCGAGGCGGCGACCCCCGCGAGCGCCCCCTGGCGGGCGTCGAGACCGCGGCGGGCGGCGACCGCGAACCCCCCGACCGCGAGCGCCGTCCCGAGGGCCCCGCCCGCGACCCACTCGGTGAAAAACAGCCCGACGACCTCGCGGTTGGCGCGCAGCGCCAGCGAGACGGTGTAGTTCGTCTCGTGACCGAGGATCGCCCGGCGACCGAAGCCGAGGCCGTCCCGGGGGGCGAACGCCTCGTAGGGGAACAGCCACGGCGACCCCGTCACGGCGGCGTTGTAGGCGAGCGCGACGCCGACGCCAGCCAGCCCGACGGCCGCCGTGACGGCCTGCCGGGAAAGGGCCGCCCGCGGGCTCGCCCGGAGCGTGCAGAGCGCGTGCGCGACGAACGGCGCGGCGAACAGGACCGCGGTGTAGGGCCGCGCGAAGAAGGCCAGCCCGGTCGCGGCGCCCGCGGCGGCCGCCCACCGGCGGTCCTCGAGCCGGTCGGCGCGGAGGTAGGCGTAGGCGAACGCCAGGTTCAGGAGCGTCGTCGGGGCGTAGGGGAGGAAGACGGCGGAGTCGACCAGGAAAAGCGGCGAACAGCAGACGAAGACGGCGGCCAGGAGACCGGTCCGGCGGTCGAACGCCTCGCGCACGACGCCGGCGACGAGCGCGAGGTTGCCGGCGGCGACGGCCGCGAGCGCCAGCCGGTACCCGCCGGCGAGCCGCCCCAGCGCGAAGATCGCCGCCGGGACGGGCGCGTACTTGGGGTACAGCCGGTCGCCGTCCTCGACGAAGAACCACGGCCGGAAGACGCCCTCGACGGGCGGACGGAGGTGTAGCTGTCCCTCGAGCAGCATCGCGGCCTGCTGGAGGTAGACTGCCTCGTCGTGGTTGAGCGAGTGGTAGGGGAAGAGGTCGGTGGCGAGCACCCAGACGGCGAGCGCGCCGGCGGCGGCGACCGCGGCCGTCGCGAGTCGCGCCCTGGACCGCCGCATCTACTCGGCGGGGAACCAGGCGAGCGGGTGGTCGGCCGTGAGGTCCACCCGCACGGGGCGGTCGAGCTCGAGGTGGTCGGCGTGGTTGTGTTCGCAGTAGACCACGTCCCCGGAGTCGAGTTCGACCCGGTAGACGAACGACGGGCCGGTGTACTGGCGGTGGACGATGCGGCCGTTGGCCTCCATCCCCTCTGCCGGCACCGCCCGGAGGTCGTCCGGCCGGACGAGCACGTCGATCTCCGCGCCGTCGTACTCCCGGCCGAGCCCCTCGATGCCGTCGGTGTTCAGGGTGCCGATGTCGGTCTCGAGGTCGCCGTCGTGCAGGCGCCCGGAGACGAAGCCGGCCTGGCCGAGAAACTCCGCGACGAACCGGGACTCGGGCTGTTCGAACACGACCTCGGGGCGGTCGACCTGGTCGATCCCGCCCGCGTTCACCACCGCGACGCGGTCGCCGATCGAGAGCGCCTCCTCCTGGTCGTGGGTGACCGAGACGGCGGTGACGCCGGCCTCCTTCAGGATGCGTCTGACCTCCTCGCGCATCTCCTTGCGGAGGCCGACGTCGAGGTTCGAGAACGGCTCGTCCAGGAGCAACACGTTGGGTTCGGGCGCGAGCGAGCGGGCGAGCGCGACCCGCTGGCGCTGGCCACCCGAGAGGTCGTCCGGGCGGTGGTCGCGGTACGACGGCATGTTCACGAGGTCGAGCAGCTCCTCGACGCGCCGGTCGACCACGTCGTCCGGGCGGTCCCGGATCCCGTACGCGACGTTCTCCCCGACCGAGAGGTGCGGGAAGAGCGCGAAGTCCTGGAAGACGAGGCCGACATCGCGCTCGTCGGGGGGGACGAACGTCCCGTCGCCGGCGACCAGGTCGCCGTCCACCCGGATCGTGCCGGCGTCGGGGCGGTCGAGCCCGGCGAGGAGGCGAAGCGTCGTGGTCTTCCCGCAGCCGGACGGGCCGAGCAGGGTGAGCAGCTCCCCCTCGTGGACGGTCAGCGAGAGCTCCTCGACGGCGGTCTCGCTGCCGAACGTGCGCGTGACGCCGTCGAGCTCCAGGATCGGTTCGCCAAGCGTCGGCTCCGCCGGGCGGCGGTCCGTCGCGGCCGACGTGACCGTCGGGGAGCGTTCGATCATCGGTCGAACACCGTCCGTGTCGCGGTCATCGTTCCTCACCGGCTAAAATCACGGCCATCGAGAGTCCCGAGACGACGACGAGCACGAGCGCCGGCACCGCCGCCTGTCCGTACAGCCCGGCCTCCTGGACGCGCCAGATGTACGTCACCAGGGTGTCGAACCGGAGCGGCCGGAGCAGGAGCGTCGCCGGCAGCTCCTTCATCGTCGTGAGGAAGACGAGCGCCGCGCCGGTGGCGATCCCCGGCGCGATGAGCGGCAGCGTCACCGTGCGGAAGGCGCTCGCGCGCGACCGCCCGAGCGTCCGGGCCGCCTCGACCAGCCGGCGGTCGACCTGGAGGGTCGAGGTGCGGATCGACCCGATGGCCTGGGGCATGAATCGAACCACGTAGGCGAACACCAGTAACGGCACCGTCTTGTACACGGCGGGGAGGACGTCGAGGCTGAAACTCGCCAGCGCGATGGCGAGGACGATGCCCGGGGTCGCGTAGCCGACGTAGGGGGCGCGGTCGGCGAGCGTCGCCAGCGTCGAGTCGCTCGTCGCGGAGCGGAGCGCGATCGGGAGCGCGACGAGGACCGCCGCGCCGGCCGCGAGCAGCGACACGTACATCGAGTTGCCGGCGTAGGCCCACGAGAACGCCATCCGCCCGCCCTGGTAGCCGGGGCCCCCGCGCGTCAGCCACATCCCGAAGATCCCGACCGGGAGCGCGATGGCGAGCGCGCCGACGACCGCCGGGAGGAGCGTCGCCGGGTAGCGCCACGCCCCCAGGTCGAGGTCGGCCGCGCCGCGATTCCCCCGGCTCGCGTACGCTCCGGAGTCGTCGACGCCGATCCGCGACTCGACCGCGAGGATTGCCGCCGTCACCGTCAGCAGCTGGAGCGAGAGCAGCGCCGCGTAGTCGCGCATGAACGCGTTGTAGCGGGCGTAGATGAACTG
>JBDGTB010000074.1:0-17527 GCA_042217235.1 Haloferacaceae archaeon
TGTTCGCCCAGGTGTCGAACCCGCCGATCGACTACATCCGCGAGGAGCTGGTCACCTCGCTCGAGTCCCGGCTCGGCCCGCAGCCGAACCTCCTCGACGAGACGCCCGAGCACGCCCGCCAGCTGGTGCTCGACTCGCCGGTGCTCACCGACGAGCGGACGGCGACGATAAAGGACCTCGACGGGGAGTTCACGGCCGAGACCGTCGACCTCACCTACCCGGTCGACGGCGAGACGACGCTCCGGGCGGCCGTCGAGCGGGTCCGCGAGGACGCCCGGGCGGCCATCGAGGGCGGCGCCGACGTCGTCGTGCTCTCGGACCGCGCCGTCGGCCCCGACCGGGTCGCGGTGCCGAGCCTGCTCGCGACCGGGGCGGTCCACCACGCGCTCGTCCGAGACGGCCTCCGCAACCACGCGGGGCTGGTCGTCGAGTCGGGCGACCCCCGCGAGGTCCACCACGTCGCGGCGCTCGTCGGCTACGGCGCCGGCGCGGTCAACCCCTACCTCGCCTACCGGACCATCGAGGACGTCGTCGCCGGTCCCGACGGCGCCGACCCCGAGGCGGCGCTCGCCTCCTACCGCACGGCGCTGGAGGACGGCCTGCTCAAGACGATGGCGAAGATGGGCATCTCGACCGTCGAGTCCTACCAGGGCGCCCAGATCTTCGAGGCGGTCGGCCTGAGCTCCGAACTCGTCCGCGAGTACTTCGAGGGGACGGAGATCCGGACCGAGGGGATCGGGCTGGCGGAGATCGAGGAGGACCTCCTGACCCGCCACGCCGTCGCGTTCGGCTCCGACCCCGAGCTGGAGCGCCAGGGCGAGTTCGAGCACCGCTCGGACGGCATCCACCACCAGTGGAACCCGAAGACGGTCGGCAAGCTCCAGGAGGCGGCCCGCGCGGGCGACTACGAGGCCTACCGGGAGTTCGCCGAGCTGGTCAACGACCAGAGCGAGAACCTCCAGACCCTCCGCGGACTGCTGGCGTTCGACAGCGACCGCGAGCCGGTCCCGCTCGAGGAGGTCGAGCCCGTCGAGTCGATCGTCGAGCGCTTCTCGACGGCCGCGATGAGCCTCGGGAGCCTCTCGCCGGAGGCCCACGAGAACAACGCCGTCGCGATGAACCGCATCCGGGGGAAGTCGAACACGGGCGAGGGGGGCGAGCCGCCGGAGCGGTTCGGCACCGAGAAGCGCTCGAACGTCAAGCAGGTCGCCTCGGGCCGGTTCGGCGTCACCTCCGACTACCTCGCCGACGCCGACGAGCTCCAGATCAAGATGGCCCAGGGCTCGAAGCCCGGCGAGGGGGGCCACCTGCCGGGGAAGAAGGTCAACGAGATGATCGCCCACGTCCGCTACGCCACCCCGGGCGTCGGGCTCATCTCCCCGCCGCCGCTGCACGACATCTACTCCATCGAGGACCTCAAGCAGCTGATCTTCGACCTGAAGGTGGCGAACCCCGAGGCGGACATCAACGTGAAGCTCGTCTCGGAGGCGGGCATCGGCACCATCGCCGCCGGCGTCGCGAAGGCGGAGGCCGACGTGGTCCACATCTCGGGCCACTCCGGCGGCACCGGCGCATCGCCGAAGACGAGCATCAAGAACGCGGGCCTGCCGTGGGAGCTCGGCCTCGCGGAGGCCAACCAGATGCTCCGGGCGACGGGGCTGCGCGACCGGATCCGCGTCTCGGCCGACGGCGGCATGAAGACCGGCCGCGACGTGGCCGTCGCCGCCCTGCTCGGCGCCGAGGAGTACGTCTTCGGCACCGCGTCGCTCGTCACCGCGGGCTGTGTGATGGCGCGGATCTGTCACACGAACAACTGTCCGACGGGCGTCGCCACCCAGAAGGAGGACCTGCGCGAGCGGTTCGCGGGCGAGCCCGAGCACGTCATCAACTACATGACGTTCATCGCCCAGGAGCTCCGGGAGATCATGGCCGACCTCGGCTTCCGCACGGTCGAGGAGATGGTCGGCCGCCCCGGCCTGCTCCGTCAGCGCGAGACCGACCACGAGAAGGCCCGCCACCTCGACCTCTCGTCGGTCCTCGCCGAGCCGGCCGACGGCGCCCGCCGGAAGACCCGCGAGCAGCGCCACGCCGACGTGGCCAGCCACCTCGACCACGACCTCATCGAGGCCGCCGCGCCGGCCATCGAGGACGGCGAGCCCGTCTCCGTCGAGCGGGAGCTCTCGAACGCCGACCGCGCGGTCGGCGCCATGCTCTCGAACCGGATCTCGAAGGAGTACGGGACCGAGGGGCTGGCCGACGACACGGTCACCTGCTCGTTCCGCGGCGTGGCCGGCCAGAGCTTCGGCGCCTTCCTCCAGGACGGCGTCACGATGACGCTCACCGGCGCGGCCAACGACTACGTGGGCAAGGGGCTCTCGGGCGGCAAGCTCGTCGTCCGGACGCCCGAGAACGCCGCCTACGAGGCCGACGAGAACGTCCTGATCGGCAACGTCGCCCTGTACGGCGCCACGCAGGGCGAGCTGTACGTCAACGGCGTCGCCGGCGAGCGCTTCGCCGTCCGCAACTCCGGGGTGAAGGCGGTCGTCGAGGGCGTCGGCGACCACGGCTGCGAGTACATGACCGGCGGCGTCGTGGCCGTGCTCGGCGACTGCGGGCGCAACTTCGCCGCCGGGATGAGCGGCGGGGTGGCGTACGTGTACGACCCCGACGGCGACCTCGACCGGCTGGCGAACACCGGGATGGTGTCGCTCGTCGACGAGCTCGACGACTCCGACCGGCGCATGCTCCGCCGGCTGGTCGAGAACCACGCCGCCTACACCGACAGCGACCGGGCGACGGCGCTCCTCGAGGAGTGGACGACCGAGGTCGAACGGTTCACCAAGGTCATGCCGGACGCCTACGCGGCGGTCGTCGAGGATCGGGCCCGCGACGACGTCCGCGAGTTCCTGCCCGAGTCGGCCACCGAGGCCGCCGTCCCGGAGGGGGCCGACGCCGCGCTCGTCTCCGACGACTGACCGGCGCGGGTCGACCGGACCGGCGGGAGTCGACCGGGACCTGCCGCTACGGACCGGCCGGAGGTGACTGAGGCGGGCCGGACCCGACCGCTACGGGCCGCTCCGGACGGACCGGCGCGGCCCGGTTCGGTCCGCTGGGTGGCCGCCGCTCGACGCGGTCGCCGGGCGTGGACGCGACCGTCGACGGGCTCAGTCGAGCGGCCGCTCGCCGGACTCCATCTCCGGCACCTCCTCCTCCAGCCACTCGCGGAACCACCGGACGCGCTTGAGCCGCCGGTGGGCGATGCCCTCTGCGGTGTCGGACTCGACCTGCCGGACGGCGTCAGTGCCGCGCTCGAGCACCCGGTCGACCATCTCCGCGGCGTCCATGTGCGTTCGGGCCTCGTAACCCATCCGCAGGAGCATCAGGGCGGTGCCGTTCGCGCCGATCTTGTCGAGGACGTCCGCCTCGATGAGACAGCGCGTCTCCAGCGACACGTCCTCGAGCGACCCCTGATAGGAGTGCTCGCGGATGGACTGGCACACCTCCTCGACGAACGACTGCGGGAAGTCGGCGTGGCTCGTGAGGTACTCGCGGGCGACGCGGGCGCCCTCCTCGGCGTGGCGGTCCTGGTCGGCCTCGAGCTTCGCCACGTCGTGGAACAGGGCCGCGACGCGAACGACGTCGACGTCGGCTCCCTCCTGCTCCGCGATCCGGCTCGCGAGGTCGACGACGTTCAGGACGTGGTTGAA
This sequence comes from Haloferacaceae archaeon, assembly GCA_042217235.1. Classification (GTDB taxonomy): domain Archaea; phylum Halobacteriota; class Halobacteria; order Halobacteriales; family Haloferacaceae; genus A07HB70. The sequence continues at coordinate 3,708 of JBDGTB010000074.1, forward strand.
CCGGTAGTCGGCGCTGTGCCAGGGGTACCAGCGCATCCGGCCGCCGTCCTCCTCGCTCTCGACGCTCGCCGAGAGGTAGTCGTAGACGAACTCCCGCATCTCCGCGAACTCCTCCTCGGAGACGGGGGTCTCCTTTATTTCAACCCCCACGATCCCACCTCCGTTCGGTGTCGCGAACAGTCATCACCTCAAAAAAGTCCGTTGCGGTCTTAGGCGTTACGACGCGTGTGACCAGTCCGGGAGCCGATACGCTCCGGCGTCGCGGTGCGTACGACGGGCCGACGTCGAGCAGCCCCTCCGTGTCGACCCCGTCGCTCGTACGCGTTTCGCGCCCACGCGTGGCGGACTCTCGAACGGTCGTCAGGTCACCATCGTCACCCCACCCGCCGTTCGCCCGGTCGCGGCGGGCGAAAGGGGGAGGTGCGTGCGGCCCCGAGCGATCCCATGACCGACGCAACGAACGCGGCGCCCGCGCGACCGGTCCGGCTGGACGACGAGGCGGCCCTCGACGAGTTCGTCGAGACCCACCCCCTCGCGCTGGTCGAGTTCTACACGGAGGGGTGTGGGATCTGCGCGAGCATGGAGCCCGTCCTCGGGAACGTCGCGCGGGCGACGGACGCGGCCGTCGGGGTCGTCAACCCCCGCGACGACCCGCCGCTCGTCGACCGCTTCGAGGTGCGAAGCGTCCCCCTGCTCGTGCTGTTCGTGGCCGGCGAGCCGGTCGCACGCCGCGCGGAGGGGTTCGTCGGCGCCGAGGACCTGATCGACTGGGTCGACCGGGAGCGATAGCCGTCTCCCGGACCCGTCCGACTCGGGGTCGCTACTCCTCGTCCCACTCCTCCGTCGGCGTCGCCCCGCGGAGCCTCGGTCGCACCAGGTCCGTGTACAGCCAGTAGGCGTACCCGCCGAGGGGAAAGACGCCGAACGCGGTCCAGGCGTCCACGGGGGCCATCCCCAAACTGTGACGCGGCCCGTCGAGAAAAGCCTGTCCCCGGCGACGCCGCGGTCCGCGTCGCCGGCCAGTCGTCGCGGTTCGGCCTCCCGCCACGTCCTGCGCTTTCGACCCGCGACCACGTGGATTTAACACGCCGATCCGTGCAACCGTCGCACATGTCTCGCGCACTCAAGGTGTCGGGGTTCGTCGCACTGACAGTCCAGATGCTCTGGGGGATGCAGAACGTCGTCGGGCTGATGGCCGGCGGCAACGCCGGGCCGATGGTCGGCGCCCACGCCCACTTCGGGATCCTCGCCATCGCCGCCGTCGTGACGGGCTTCGCCGTCGAGGAGTTCGGGGTGTCCGGCCTCCAGCGGACGGTGGCCGTCTGGGGGTTCATCGCCGGCCAGTGGCTCCTCCCCGCGACCGTCCTCGGCGAGCTGTTCCTCCCGCCCCAGGCGCTCCTGACCTCGTTCCTCTGGGGGACGCTGCTGGCCGTGTCGATGGCGATCCTCGCCTACAACGCCCTCCAGCAGTGACGTCGGCGGGGCCGCGGTCCGTCGGTCGCCGAGCCGACGGGATCGGCGGACTGGCCCCCACGCCGCTCCCCGGCGACGCGGCGAGGCGCGTGCGCCGTCCGGCCGTGACGACACGCCGTCAGCGCGCGTAGCGCGGACGCCGACGGCGACGACCGACCCCGTTCGTGACAACTGTTATGGCAGCAGGTTCGCAAGGAGGGACCATGCCCATCGACCCGGCGTTCGAGGAGAACCGCGAGGTAGTGGACGAACACGAGGGCCACGAGGTGTGGGGGCCGGTCGACGAGCCGGAGACGCTCGGTATCCACGGCACCCACGTCGCCGTCGACTTCGACATCTGTCTCGCCGACGGGGCGTGCCTCGAGGACTGCCCCGTCGACGTCTTCGAGTGGGTCGACACGCCCGGCCACCCGGAGAGCGAGCTGAAGGCCGACCCGGCGAACGAGGAGCAGTGTATCGACTGCATGATCTGCGTCGACGTCTGTCCGGTCGACGCCATCGACGTCGACGCCGGCCGCGCCGGCCGGAAGTGACCGCTCCCGCGGCCGGAGTCGTCGGCGTTCTCCTCGTGAACCGCCTCGGGGTCACGCACCGAGGCACTCGCCTTCCATCTGTGGACGTCCAGCCCCCACAGCGGCGGCGCTGAACCGGTTTTCGCCGCCGGTGGGGGGTCCCTCCCCAACAATTATACACAACTCGGGCGGAGTGGTGGTACGCTCTATGCGAACGGTAACACTTACCAAAGGCGTCCCGGACTTCCGCGAGGGACAGGTGTCGTTCGACGAGGACGGCCACCTCGAACGCGGGGAGACGCCGACCGTGATGAACCCGAACGACCGGTTCGCGCTCCAGGCGGCGCTCCAGACGAAGGTTCGTCACGGGGGGCACGCCAGCGTCATGAGCATGGGACCGCCGGGGTACGAGGACGTCCTCCGCGAGGCGATGGCGTCCGTGTACGCCGACGACCTGTATCTCGTCTCCGACAAGGAGATGGCCGCGGCCGACACGTGGGCGACGGCGATCACGCTCGGGACGGCCATCGAGGCGCTCGAGGACGACCCCGACCTCGTGTTCGCGGGCTTCAAGACCGCCGACGGGGAGACGGGCCACACCGGCCTCCAGACCGACTGGTGTCTCGACCGGCCGATCGTCACCCACGTCGTCGCGCTCGACGTCGACCCCGACGCGGGACGGCTCCGGGCCAAACGACTGGTCGAGGGCGACGTCGAGGAGATAGAGACCGTCGAGGCGCCGCTGCCGGCGGTCGTCGTCACCGACCCGGAGTTCGAGCCGTCGTACCGCAAGGCCTCCCACCGCCTGAAGCGCAAGGACCTCCGCGAGGAGACGCGGGACCGCGCCGAGTCCTACGGGGATCACCTGACGGTGCTGGACCACGAGGACCTCAACCTCGACCCCGACTACATCGGCCTCGACGGCTCCCCGACCATCGTCTCGGCCGTGGACCCGATCCCGAAGGCGCCCGCCGAGCGGGTGGCGACGGCGGTCGACCCGGACGACGGGGACGCGATGGACGAACTGCTCGAGACGATGGCGCCGTACGCGGCGGGTGACTGACGATGCCGGCCATCGACCCCGGCGAGTACGACATCTCCGAGCTCGGGCCCGAGGTACAGGCGATCGACGACGTCGCGGAGCTGGAGGCGATCCTCGACGCGGAGCGGGAGGGCGAGGACCGGCCCGCGGCGGTGACGGTCATCGAGAGCCGGATCGAGAAGCTCACCGAGGACGAGGAGGAGGGAGTCGACGAGGAGGTCGACCCCGGCGAGTTCAGCCCGGCGGAGCTCGGCAACCGCGTCCGGAAGATGGACGACGTCGAACGGCTGGAGGCGCTGCTGGCGGCGGAGGAGGGCGGCGAGAACCGCGACAGCGTCACGGGGCTGATCGCGGACCGCATCGACTCCGTGCGGGGGAGCGACGAGGAGGCGGCGGCGGTCGTGCAGTCGCCCGAGGAGAAGTACCCGGAGCTCGACCACCCGACGGCGGACAAGCGACACGTCCGGGCGCTCGACGACGGCAGCTACGGCGACATGTGGGTGTACTGCGAGACCCAGCAGGGGCGGCTCATCGACGTCTCGAAGGAGATGCTCGGGAAGGCCCGCGAGCTGATGGACGGCTACAACGAGCGGTACGACGCCGACGAGTCGGTCGTCGCGGTGCTGGTCGGCGACGGGGTGGCCGACCTCGCCGAGGAGGCCGTCGCCTGCGGCGCCGACGTGGTGGTGTACCTGGAGGACGAGCGCCTCGACCGATTCCGTCACCGGCCGTACACGGAGATCTTCTGTGACATGGCCCGCGGGGCCGGGAACCCGTTCGGGCGCGCCGACCGACGCGAGGAGGAGTGGCGGGACTACGACGAGCCGCGCTACACCCTCTTCCCGGCGACGAACAACGGCCGCGACCTCTCCGCGCTCGTCCAGGCCGAGCTGGACTCCGGGCTCGCGAGCGACTGCTCCGGCCTCTACATCGAGAACGCGGTGATCTCGAACCCGGCGAAGACGGGGGGGTCGGGGTCGAAAAAGGAGTTCGAGCGCGTGCTCCACATGAAGCGCCCGGACTTCAGCGGCTTCGAGTACTCGACCATCCTCTGTCTCGACGCGCCCGGCCGGGAGTTCCACCCCCAGGGCGGGTCGGTGATCCCGGGGAGCTTCGACCTGCCCGACCCCGACCCGGAGCGCGGGGGGGAGGTCGTGGAACACGAGATGCCTCTCGACGAGGACTGGTTCCGGGTCGACGTCCTCGACCACGCCGAGCTGGAGGGCGGCGTCGACCTCACGGGCAACGACGTCGTCGTCGCCGTCGGGCGGGGGATCGGCGACGACCCGACCCGCGGCGTCGAGCTCGCGCTCGACCTCGTCGACGCCTTCGACGACGCCGACCTCGGGCTCTCCCGCGGCGTCGTGACCGCCTCGTACAGCTTCGACGGGCACGTCGAGAGCTACGTGACCGAGGAGCGTCAGATCGGCGAGAGCGGGCAGGTGGTCGAGCCGGACCTGTACGTCGCGGCGGGCATCTCCGGCGCGGTCCAGCACAAGGTCGGCATGGACGAGTCGGACACCGTCGTGGCCGTCAACACCGACCCCGACGCCGACATCCGCGACTTCTCCGACTACTTCGTCGAGGGGGACCTGTTCGAGGTGCTGCCGCGGCTGACGGAGGCGCTCGAGGCCGGCGAGCTGGACGCGACGGCCGTCGCCGACGGGGGTGGTGCCGGTGAGTGAGGCGTTCCTCGACGCCGACGAGGGCGCCGGCGAGCACTACGAGGCGGTCGTCGTCGGCGCGGGGCCGGGCGGGGCGGCCGCGGCCGCGGCGCTCGCGCGCAACGGCGTCGAGACGCTCGTGCTGGAGCGCGGCGTCGACGCCGGGTCGAAGAACGTCTCGGGCGGGCTGATCTACGCCGAGGAGTCCGCGCCGTACACCGTCGACGGGCTGTTCCCCGACTTCCGCGAGGAGGCGACCGAGCGGCCGGTCACGGAGAACTACGTCCACAACGTCGCCGGCGACCGGGTGAAGACGTTCGACCTGACGGAGCTTCACGAGCACGACACCGCGTGGGCCGACGCCGTCCTGCGGCGGACGATGGACTCCTGGCTCGCCGAGCGGGTCCACGAGCGGACCCGCGAGACGGGCGGGGGGCTGCTGACCGAGGTGCGGGCGAACGGCCTGCTGCGGGACGACGGCGAGATCGTCGGCGTGACCTGCGACGAGATCGAGCCGATCCGCGCCGACCTGGTCGTCGCGGCCGACGGCGTCAACAGCGAGCTCGCCCGCGACGCCGGCCTGATGGACTGGGACGACCCCGAGGAGTGGTTCCAGGGCGTGAAGGCGGTCGTCGACCTCCCGCCGGAGGCGATAAACGACCGGTTCGACCTCGCGCCCGACGAGGGGGCGGCCCACCTGTTCTCCGGCGACCTCTTCGACGGCGTCCGCGGCGGCGGGTTCCTGTACACGAACCGCGACTCGCTGTCGGTCGGGACGGTGTTTCACCTCGACAGCGTCGTCGCCGAGTCGGCCGAGCCCCACGAGCTGCTCGACGCCCTGCTCACCCACCCGCTGCTCGCCGACTGGCTCGACGACGAGTACGTCGAGCTGGAGTACAGCGCGAAGCTCGTCCCCGACTCGAAGAAGGTCGCCCATCCCTCGCCACACCGGGGACGGCTCGTGCTCGTCGGGGACGCCGCCGGACAGATGCAGGCCCAGGGCCCGATCATCAAGGGGATGAACCACGCCGTCTCCGCGGGGGGGCTCGCGGCCGAGGCGTACCTCGAGGCGCGCTCCCGAGGCGCCGGCACGTCGATCGGCGAACGCTACGAGAGGAAGCTCCGCGACGAGGGCGTGATGGGGAAGCTCCGGCCGAAGCCGTACGAGCTCACGCGCGGTCTGACCGAGTCGTCGGCGGTCACGTCGCTCGCGGAGACCGTCGCCGACTCCGCGGTCGGCCGGCTCGGCGTCCGGACGCTCGGGGGAGCCGTCGAGTCGCTGTACAACTCGCCGCTTCTGATGTCGGTGCTGCCCGACACCCGGACGGCGTACGTGACGCTCCCGACGGTCGTCGCCGAGGAGCTCGGGGAGCGCGTCGAGGCGGAGAACGGCGTCGAGCCGCCGGACCTCGCCGACCGGATCGGCGGACTCACCTACGACACCGACGTCGGCAACCCCCACATCGAGCTCGTCGACCGCTCGTACGCGGCGAGCGGCGACGCGGTGAGCGCCTGTCCCGTGAGCGCGCGGGACTTCGGCGGCGGCTGCTACCGCGACGAGCGCGTCGTCACGAACGGCGACGAGCGCCACGTCGTGAGCCTCGACACCCAGCCCTGCGTCGAGTGTGGCACCTGCGCCGTCGTCGCGGAGACCGAGTGGGAACACCCGCGCGGCGGGAAAGGCGTCGAGTTCGAGCAGGGGTAGATGGACGACCCCGAGGCGCGCATCGACGAGCTGGCACGGCGGGCGCGTCGGGACCGCGAGGCGTTCGTCCCGCCCGACGACCCGCCGGCCCCGGAGGCGGCGCTGACCTACCTCCGCGAGGGGGTCGGCCCCGCGGTCGCGCTGTACGTCCGCGCCCGGACGGGCGAGGACCTCGTGCGGTTCGACCCGGCGGCGTTCGAGCGACTGGAGGACGCGATGAACACCTGGCTCGACCTGTACGCCGCCTGTTACGGGGCCGAGATCGACGCCTCGTTTACCGTCCGGGAGGCCGCGGAGCTGCTCGTCGAGACACACGACGTCCGCCACGTCGCGGAGCTGCTGACCCGCGTCCCCGACCGCCGGGGCGCGTCCGGGACCCCGTGAAAAGGTTATTACTGTGTGGCTGTGTACCACCCCGCATGGAGTTCGCCCAGACGCCGTCGTTCTCCCACCGCGACAGGCAGGACATCTACGAGTACGTCGAGCGCCACGGTCGGGTGCCGCGGACGGAGGTCAAGCGGGCGCTGGGGTTCGACGACCACCGCTTCGGCCACCAGCTCGCGATCCTCGAGCGCGACGAGGTGATCGAGGAGGTCGACGGGGAGCTCCAGGTCGCCATCGAGGACGGGGACGCCGAGAGCCACGAGGCGGACGGCGTCTCCGTCACCATCCGCGCGGCCCGCCAGGCCGACCTCTCGGGGCTGGTCGGCGTCATCCGGCAGGTCGTCGAGAGCGGCACGTACGTCGAGGCCGAGACGGTCGCGGACGTGATCGACCACCAGCGCGTGCTCCTGCGACACAACGAGCTGGAGTCGCGGATGTTCTTCGTCGCCACCGTCGACGGCGACGTGGTCGGGTGGGTCCACCTGCACGCCCCCGAGACGGCGAAGCTGAGCCACGTCGCCCAGCTCACCGCGGGCGTGCTCTCGGAACACCGCGGACGCGGCATCGGGGAGCACCTGCTCCGCCGCGGGGTCGAGTGGGCCGGGACGAACGGCTACGAGCGGCTGTACAACAGCGTCCCGGCCACCAACGAGGCGGGGGTCGCCTTCCTCGAATCGCAGGGCTGGGAGGTCGAGGCCGTCCGCGAGGGGCACTACAAGATCGACGGCGAGTACGTCGACGAAGTGATGCTGGCCTACGAGCTGTAGGACCAGGCTTCCTCGTCGACGGGTTCGGCGACGACGCCGTCCCGACGGGCGATCCCCCGGGCGTGCGCGACACAGACGAGCCGGTCGTCGGCCCGGGGCAGGCGGAGCAACACGCCGGCCGGTCGCTCACACCCCTCCTCCGTGCACTCCGGCATGGCCACGGGTACGGGCGCCTCCGCCTTGGGTGCGGCGGTCAGGTCCCCGACGCAGTCCGGCCGTCGTCGGCCCCCTCCGGGGCGTACGTCACCCGCAGGTGGTGGAGCGCGTAGTCGACGGTCGAAGGGTCGTACGTCCAGAAGCCGTAGAAGCCGGCCTCGCGCTCCTCGGCGACGAGGGCACATTTCATCTCGTCGACCCCGTCGCCGTCGAAGACGACGAACCACAGGTCGCGGACCTCGTCGGTCCGCTCGAGGTGGAGCGACACGTCGGCCAGCGGCGACGGCCGCTCGCCGGCCCCCGCGTAGGCGTGGACGTCGAGGTCCGTCCGTCCGGCGAGCCGTTCGTACACGTCGCGCTGGCGCTCCAGGTTCGCGACGGTCTGGAAGCCGGCGTGGAGTTCGCCCGCGCCGACCCGCCACGCGCGGTCCTCGATCTCCCGGGACGCGGCGAGCATCCGCCTCCGGTCGTAGGAGGTGAACATCGTCTCGTCGAGCGCGTCCAGTATCGACCGGTAGCCGCGGTTCGAGAACTCCGGGTCGGTCGAGTCCGGGTCGAGCAGGTCGTCGACGCCGGCCGCGGTGACGTACTCCTCGCCGTCGCCCAGCACCATGTAGTTGCGCGGTCCCGCCGCCGTCGTCGCCGACTCGACGACCAGGTTGCGGTCGCCGAAATGCGCTCGCAGGGCGTCGGTCACCCCCTCGTCGGGGTTCACGACGGTCAGGGTCTTCTCGTGGGCCTCGACCCCCGCGATGAGCTCCGGCAGCGACATGCCCACGTGATCCAGGCGGCGCGGCTATTTGTGCCTTTGTTTCGGGGTGACGTCTCGACCGCCGGCCGGCGTCGGCCGGCCTCCCGCGGGGTCAGCCGTCCAGCGCGAACCGCAGGCGCTCGCCGTCCGGCCCGCGCGTCTCCCGTCCCGTGACCGTCACGCTCTCCAGTTCGGCCGTGTTCTCGACGTGGGTCCCCGCACAGGCGGTCCGGTCGAACGGGGCGTCCGCGGGTCCGATCTCGACGATCCGGACCTCGGTGATCGAGTCCGGCAGGAGCTCGATCCGCGTGCGGGCCGGGTCGAGGTCCGCCTCGGCGGTCCCGCGGTCGAGCTCGTACCACCGGACCGGGAGCGACGCGACGACCAAGTCGTTCAGTCGCTCCTCGATCGCCCCGAGGTCCGCGTCGTCGAACCGCGGGTGGTCGCAGTCGAGCCGCGCCCGGTCGGCGTACACCTGGTTGCCCGTCGTCGACGCGTCGTACTCCGACAGCAGCACCGCGGACAGGAGGTGCTGGGCCGTGTGGTGGCGCATGTGCCCGTACCGCCGCTCCCAGTCCACCTCGCCGACGACGGCGTCCCCCTCGGCCGGGAGCGGCGCGTCGCCGTCGAGCGCGTGATACACCGCGTCCCGCTTCCGGACGTCCGTGACCCGCCACTCGGTGCCGTCGGCGGCCCGCAGGACGCCGGTGTCGTGGGGCTGTCCGCCGCCGGTCGGGTAGAAGCAGGTCCGGTCGAGGACGACGCGGTCGTCGAGCCGCCGGGTCACGGTCGCCTCGAACGTCCGCCGCGTCGTGTCGTCGAGATAGAGCGGTTCGGTCCCCGTCACGACCGCGACGAGGCGTTCCGAGCACTTACCCCTGCCGCCCCCGGGTCGCCACCGGTCGCACGCCCGGAACGGACGAGACGGCCGACCGCCCCGCTCGACGGTCGGGCTCGCTCGGTCCGGGCCGACGGTCGGGGGCGACGACCGCGAGACGCCCGCATCAGCGACCGGTCGGACGACCACGAACACGGACAGATCCGTCCGTTCGTCGACCGACCTGTCGAGCGGTGTTCGGATCTGTCTCGCCGGATTTATCACGATCGACGGGGACGGACACTCCGGCTGGCGAGTCCCCGAACGCCAGCCCTCCGAGCGGTCCCCCGACCCCTCTCGCCGGTTTCGAGCCGGTTCGGCCGGTCCGCGCGACCGGCCCGGTCCTCACTCAGCCCGTCGGTCAGCGCTCGAACGACGCGGAGACCCGCACCTCGCCGAGCGCGTCCGTCGTGCTCGCCTCCTCCTCGACGGTGCCGCCGACGCGGATGCTCACGGTCAGTCGACCCTCCACGCTGGCCACCTTCGTGACCTCGACGGTCAGCGACCCGACGTCGTCGGGAACGTTGATCGTCCGGTCCCCGTCCCCCCGGACGATCTCGTCGTCCCCGCCGTAGGTCAGTATCGCGCGCCACTCGCCGGGGGCGTCGATCCCGACGGTGACGTCCGGCGTCGGGTCCGGCGTCGGCGTCGAACTCGATATCCGCACGACGTTCATCTCGGGAGTCGGCGTCGCCGTGGCCGTCGGCGTCGCCGTGGCCGTCGGCGTCGCCGTCGAGTCCGACGCGGCCGTCGCGCCCGACCCCGTCCGGTCGCCCCCCTCACCCGCGCCCGTCATCCCCGTGCAACCGGCCAGCCCGGCGATCCCCGCGCCGAGCGCCCCCAGAACCTCTCGCCGATACATACGCGCCACTGTCGGACGTGTCGTTCTTAAAGGTGGTTCACGGCCCGACGGACGTCGTCGGACCAGTCGTACCGCACCGGGGCCGAGACGGGACCGGTGGCCCAACGGCGACGACGCCGTCGTCGACCGGCATGGGCGGGGATCGGACACGGGGGGCGTCGGGCGACGCCCGTCTCGAACGAGACCACGGCCCGACCGACAGAAGCAACCCTGCCCGTCACCACGGTTTCACGTGAAGGATTACGACCGAAGTCTGCTCGTTTCGGGACTGCTACTGCTCGCGCTCCTCGGCGTGCTGTGGCTCGGGGTCTGACGTAACTCGGGCGGTGATGCCCGCCTCGCGGGGAACGGGACGACCGACGAGCGAAGGCGGACCGGGCAGTCGCACCGTCGCCGCCCCGGCCCCGGACGGATTCGAACCGCGACGACTCGAAGCCTCCCGCCGTCCGGGCTCGAACCGCGTAGCGACGATCGGCCTTCACTCCGTTCGTACAGGATAGTCCCGGGCGGATTCGAACCGCCGTCCTGGGCTCCAAAGGCCCAGATGATTGGCCGCTACACCACGGGACTGCACGCGGGCGTAGCGCCCCGGCGTGCGAAAAGCTTGCCGTTCGCGCCGGTCACTCCGCCGCCCCGCGGCGCCGTTCGACCGAGAAGCCGCCACACTCGGGACAGACGTGGTGCTGCAGGTCGAACGACCGACCGCAGCCACGGCAGGTGTACGTCCCGCCCGTCGCGTCCGCCGTCGCTCTCCCGGCCCAGGGGAGAAGCTTCCGTAGCCGTCCCACGTCCTCCACCCGAAACCGACCACGACCGGTGGGCACTTAGAGGTGCGGATGGCCGCCGTCGGGCGGTCACGACCCTCGTCGGGCCGCCGTCGGGCGGTCGTCGCCGCGGGGTCAGTCCGCGGGGCTCTCGGTGCAGATGTCGAGGAACTTGCAGGCGTCGGCCTCGGCGTCGAAGCAGTCCGGACAGCTCCCGTCGCGGTCGATGATGGTGTCGAGGCGCTCGGCGACGGTGTCGTCGATGACCGCCTCCAGGGCGCGGGCCTCGCTCCGGAACTCGTCGACGTCGAGGACGTTCGCGAGGAAGCGCTCGATGATGCAGTACGTCCGGAGGGCGTCCCGCGCCCTGGCGATCCCCTCCTCGGTCAGTTCGACGCCCTTGTACTTCTCGTGGTCGGCGAGGTTCCGGCCCTCCAGCTTGCCGATCATCTCGTTCGCGCTCGCCGGGCTGACGTCGAGGGCGTCCGCGATCGCCCCCGTCGCCGCCGGGCCGTCCTCCGACCGCTGGATCAGGTAGATCGCCTTGAGGTACTGGTCTGCCGTGTTCATTCGCGTCGGTCCATGAGGTCGGTCACTTCCTCGACGCCCTCCGCCTCCTCGGCGCGGATCTCCGCGAGCACCGAGAGCAGCCGGTCCCGGTCGACCGCGAAGCGGGCGTCGCTCGCCTCCACTGCCTCGATCAGGTCGTCGTAGAACTTGTACGCCGTCTCCTCGTTGCAGAGCTGGTCGTAGAGCACGCCGTCGAAATCCTCCGGGCGCGTCTGCCCGTAGCGCTCCGAGACCAGCGCCTCGATCTCGTCGTACGGGACGCTCTCGGCGTCGAGGTCGCCTATCAGCCCCTCGAGCCGCTCGCGGTGGCGGGCGGACTCCGCGGCGGCGTCGTCGAGCAGCGCCGCCACCACCTCGTCGCGCTCGCCGGCCGCGAGCGACTGGTAGTGGCGGTGGGCGCGGGCCTCGACGACCTCCTCCAGCACGACCCCGATCTGGAGGAGCCGTGCGAGCTGGTGGTCCGAGGAGACCGCCTGGCCGACGCTCACCGCGACCACCCCGTGTCGGGCATGGGTCGCACTCCGGGGGTGAGCGACTTAAGCCGTTCCCCCTGCGTCGACGGTCGGGTGAGCCCCGTCCTCGGCCGACGGCGAACGGCTGTCCGAAGGGCGGACCGAACGGCGAACGGGGAGTCCGCGCCTACCGCAGGCGGGCCGCGATGAGCTCGCGGAGGTCCTCGCGGAACTCCGCGACCTCGATCTCCTCGAGGACGGGGACGAAAAAGCCCTCGACGAGCATGTTCCGGGCGTCCCGCTGGCCGATCGCCCGCGAGGTCAGGTAGAACAGGTCCTCGCGGTCGACCTGTCCGACCGTCGCCGAGTGGGAGGCCTCGGTGTCGTGGTTGTTGATGATGAGCTTCGGGGAGGCGTCGGCCTCGCTCTCGTCGCTCAGCATCAGGGTGTTCTCGCGCTGGTAGGAGTTGGTGTCCCAGGCGTCGCGGCCGACGTCCTGGACGCCCTCGTACACCGAGCGGGCCTCGTCGTCGAGCACGCCCCGCGTCACGAGGTCGGCGGTCGTGTGCTCGCCGTGGTGCCACACCCGCGCGTTGAGGTCGAAGTGCTGGTCGCCGTGGCCGAAGAAGGCGCCGACGATCCCCGTCTCCGAGGCGTCGCCGGTCAGCTCCGTCTCCACGTCGCTGCGGGTCAGCCGGGAGCCGAGGTTCCCCTCGATCCAGTTGACCGTCGCGTACGTGCCGGCGTCGCCGCGCTTCAGCGTGTAGTGGTAGGTGTCCTCGTCGAGGGTCTGGAGCGAGCCGTACTGGACGTAGCTGTTCTCGCCCGCGTCGACCTCGACCAGGTTGCTGAAGTAGCGGTCGCCGGCCACCTCGTCGCCGGTGCGCACCCGCTCCAGGATCGTCACCGAGGCGCTCTCCTCGGTCACGACGAGCGTGTGGCTGAACAGCGACCGGGAGTGCATGTCGGCGCGGATCGTCACGTCCTCGGCGTCGACGCCAGCCGGGACGTAGACGAACGTGCCCGTGGTGAACAGGGCGGCCGAGAGCGCCGTCAGGTAGTTCGTCTCGGGGTCGACGGTCGCCCCGAACCGCTCCTCGAGGAGGTCGGGGTGGGACTCGACGGCCTCGGTAAAGGGGAGCACCTCGACGCCCTCGTCGGTGACCCGCTCGGTCTCGTCGCGCTGGTCGAGCGGGTCGACGAGCGCCTCGAAGTCGAGGTCCTCGAGGTTCGTCCACCGGCGCCCCGGCGTCTCGATGACGTCCGGCAGGTCGAGGTCCTCGAGCGCGTCGAGCGCGTCGAGGCGGCGCTCGACCAGCCAGTCGGGCTCGTCGCGTTCCTCGGCGATCCGCCGAACCGTCTCCGCCGAGAGGTCGGACGGTACCTGCGTGCTCATTATCCGAGCGACCCCTCCATCTCGAGCTCGACGAGCCGGTTGAGCTCGACGGCGTACTCGATCGGCAGCTCCTCCGTGATCGGCTCGATGAACCCGGAGACGATCATCTGCTTGGCGTCGTCGTCGTCGAGGCCGCGGGACTGCAGGTAGAACACGTCCTCGTCGCCGATCTTGCCGACGGTCGCCTCGTGGGCGACGTCGACCGTCGACTCGTTTATCTCCATGTACGGCATCGTGTCGGAGGTGGAGTCGTTGTCGAACATCAGCGCGTCACACTCGACGCTGGTCGAGGAGCGCTCGGCGCCGTCGGCGATGTGGACCAACCCCCTGTAGTTCGTCCGGCCGCCGTCCTTGCTGATGGACTTCGACTCGATGGTCGATTTCGTCTCCGGCGCGTTGTGGTACACCTTCGCGCCGGTGTCGATGTTCTGGCCCTCGCCCGCGA
>JBDGTB010000054.1:0-16869 GCA_042217235.1 Haloferacaceae archaeon
GACGGCGTCGAGGGCGCCGTCCGGGTCCACGACGCGGGCGCGCTCGCGGACGCGACGCCACGCCGCGCGCCCGGCCTCGCCGGCGTGGTTGCGCGCCGAGAAGGGGCGCTCCGCGACGGCGACCAGTCCGTCGGCGGCCGACACGGCGTCGAGGTTGGGGAGGTTCCCCTCTCCGACGGGCACGTCGGCGAGGACCGCGGCGTCGGCGGCGGTGGCGAGCTCCCGCACCCGGGCCGCGGCCTCGTCGTCGACCGCGGCGTACGGCGGCACGGTCACGGCCTCGACTTCGAGTTCGCGCGCGGTCCGGGCGTCGCGGTCGCCCTCGTTGAGCGCGCCGACGCTGAGGCGGTAGCCGGCGGCGTCGAGGGCGTGGAGCAGGCGGGTCGCGCTGCCGCCCCCGCCGACGACGTGGACGTGCGGCGGCCGCCCGTCGCCCGACGGGCCGTCCACGTCGGGGAGGGCGGTCACCCGGGGGCTGCCGGTGACGGGGTCGGTCACGACTCGTGCGCGGGCGTCGAACGCGCCCGCGAGGTTCCCCTCCGTCAGCACCGTCGGCGGCGGCCCGGCCGCGAGGACGCCGCCGTCGGCGAGCAGGATGAGCTCGTCGCAGTACCGCGCGGCGAGGTCCAGGTCGTGGATCGCCGTCACGAGCGTCCGCCCCTCTCCGGCGAGCTCGTCGACGAGCTCCAGCGTCCGGACCTGGTGGTTGATGTCGAGGCTGGCGGTCGGCTCGTCGAGCACGAGCACCGGCGCCTCCTGGGCCAGCGCGCGGGCGAGGAGCACCCGCGAGCGCTCCCCGCCGCTGACGGCCGTCACGGGCCGGTCCGCGAGGTCGTCGACGCCGGTTCGGGCCATCGCCCGCTCGACCGCCTCGCGGTCCGTGACCCCTTCGCGCTCGAGCCGGCCGACGTGTGCGGTTCGCCCCATCCCGACCGTCTCGCGGACGGTGAAGGCGAAGTCGACGCCGGTCTCCTGGGGCACCGTCGCGACGAGGCGCGCCGCCGCGCGGGCGCTCAGGTCGGCCATCCGCTCGCCGTGGACCCGGACCGCGCCACGAGCCGGCGCGAGCGTCCCGTTTATCGCCCGCAGCAGCGTCGTCTTCCCGACGCCGTTCGGGCCGACGACGCCGACGACCTGCCCCGGGTCGACGGTCAGCGAGACGCCGTCGAGGACGGTCGCCTCGCCGCGCGTGACGACCAGGTCGCTCACGGCGACGGCGGGGTCGGTCGCCTCGGCCGACGACGCGTCGCGTCGCCCGACGGGGTCGGTCACGCCGGCGTCGAGTCGGTCGGTCACGTCGCGTGCACCTCCCGGGTGCGAAGCAGGTAGAGGAAGAAGGGCGCGCCGACGGCGGCGGTGACGATGCCGACTGGGAGCGCGACGCCGCCGCCGACGGTCCGGGCGACGGTGTCAGCGGCGACGAGGAAGACGCCGCCCGCGAGCGCGCTCGTCGGGAGGAGCGTCCGGTGGTCCGGCCCGACCAGGAGGCGCATCACGTGGGGGACGACCAGCCCGACGAAGCCGATGACGCCGGCGACGGCCACCGCGGCCGCGGTCGCGACGCTCGCCACCGCGAGCAGGAGTCGCTTGGTCCGCTCGACCTCCACGCCGACCGCCCGCGCGTCGGTCTCGCCGAGCAGCATCGCGTTCAGGTCGCGGGTGTACGGGAGGAGCACGAGCAGGCAGGGCACCGTCACGGCGACCACGAGGCGGACCTTCCCCCACGTGGCGTCGTGGAGGTGGCCCATCAGCCAGTACACCGCCTCGCGGATCGCCTCGCCCGCGTGGACGAGCATGAACGAGACGACCGCGCCGAGGAACGTCTGGACGGCGATGCCGGCGAGGAGGAGCGTCGCGACCGGCGTGCGTCCGCCCTCGGTGGCGAGCAGGTAGACGGCGAACGCGGCGACCAGCGCGCCGGCGAAGGCCGCGGCCGGCAGGCCGTAGGGGACCTGCACGCCGGCGACGATGACGGCGACGGCGCCGACGGCGGCGCCCGACGAGACGCCGACCACCGAAGGGTCGGCCATCGGGTTGCGGAAAAATCCCTGCATCACCGTCCCGGCGGCGGCGAGCGCGACGCCGACCGCCGCGGCGAGCGCGACCCGCGGGAGCCGGACCGAGAGCACGATCGTCCGGTGGGTCGCCGGCGCGTCGCTGGTCACGCCGGGGAGCGGCGAGAGCGCGACGCCGACCACCTCGGCGGGCGGGATGGCCACCGGGCCGACGGACGCGCTCGCGGTCACGACCGCGGCGAGGAGCCCGACCAGGCCGACCACCCACGCGCCGGTCCGCACCTCGGGCCGGGACGGGGACGGGGTCGACACGGGACGAAAGCCGACCTGCAGTAACTAAATAGCTGTTGTACTGGCGGTCGCCACGTCTCGCGGCCGCCCGTCCCGTCCCGGCGCCCGCGGGTGCGGCCCGGCCCCGCGGGCGCCGACGAGCGTAACGGTATTACGGCGGGCCCGTGGACCACCGGCATGGTCGAGAACGTCATCTGGCCGGCCTACATCGACGCCGACCTGACGCGCGCCGAGGGCCGGCGAGTGCCCCTCGAGGACGCCGTCGAGGACCCGACCGTCGACGAGATCGCGAAGGCGGTCCAGCAGGTCGGCTACGACGCCGTCGTCGAGCGCGACGTCACCTACCCCCGGGAGTACGAGCCCCGCGGCCGGGTGCTGGTCAAGGGCGCGGAGGACGCGACGAAAAACGACCTCGTCCAGGCCGTCGCCGCCTACGTCGGCATCCTGCGGGACTGATGTCCCTGCGCCGACTCGGGACCGCCGTCCGCGCCGCGGGCGGGGTCGCGGTCGTTCGCGCGCCGGCCGGCGAGGACCCCCCGGACCTGGGGACGACCGTCGTCGACGAGGACCTGACGACCGTCGGGCGGGTCGTCGACGTGTTCGGACCCGTCTCGCGGCCGTTCCTGGCCGTGTCGCCGGCGGAGGGCGTCGACCCCGCGACGCTGCTCGGCGACCGGCTGTACGCGCGATAGCCGACGGCGTCGGCCCGGGACCGGGCCGCCGGCGATCGGTCGCGTGCGGAACTGTCGAAGCGGTCCCCGCGGCCCGGACGCGCCGTCCGACGAGCCCGCTCGCGGGACCGCAACCGACAAACCCCCGCCGACCCTCCCCATCCGCCGTGAACGTTCGTGCGCTGCGCGGCGTCGCCCTCGCCACGCTCGTCTTTCTGCTGGTCCAGCTGGGCGCGCTCGCGCTCGTCGGGCCCTTCGACGCCGCCGGCTACCAGGCGGTCGAGGACCCGGGCGACCCGACCAACAGCCTGCTGTACCTGGGCGCCATCCTCGTCGCGACCGGCCTGATGCTCGCGGCGTTCAAGTACGACTTCGAGCGCGCCGTGCGCGGGGTCGTCGTGTTCTCGTCGGCGCTCATCGCGTGGTACGTCTGGAGCGTCGTCGTCCCGGCGTGGGTTCCCGCCCGCGGGCTCGTCGCCGTCGGCCTCTCGGTCGGGGTCGGCGCCGCCCTGCTCGTCCACCCGGAGTGGTACGTCATCGACGCCGCCGGGGTGTTGATGGGCGCCGGCGCCGCCGGGCTGTTCGGCATCTCCTTCGGCATCCTGCCGGCGATCCTCCTCCTGGTCGCGCTCGCCGTGTACGACGCGATCAGCGTCTACGGCACCCGCCACATGCTCGACCTCGCCGAGGGGGTGATGGACCTGCACGTCCCCGTCGTGCTCGTCATCCCCGTCACGTCGCCGTACTCGCTGCTCGACGACGACTTCGCGGGCGCGAACGAGGTGTTCGAGGGTGACGAGGTCGACGGTGAAGTGGAGGCGAAGGCGGTCGGGGGAGAGGCCGACGGCGCGAGCGCGTCCGGCGCCCCCGAACCGGCCGCCGACGGCGACGGAACGGCCGGGGACGAGACCGGTCGACCCGCGCCCGAGGACGGCGAGCGCGACGCCCTCTTCATCGGGCTGGGGGACGCGGTGATGCCGACGGTGATGGTCGCCAGCGCCGCCTTCTTCTCGCCGGCCCCCCCGCTCGGGGTCGGCCTCGTGCCGGCGCTCAACCTGCCCGCGCTCGGTGCCGCCGTCGGAACGCTCGCCGGGCTCGGAGTGCTCCTCCGGATGGTGCTCGCGGGGCGCGCCCACGCGGGGCTCCCGCTCCTGAACGGCGGCGCGGTCGGGGGCTATCTCCTCGGGTCGCTCGCCGCGGGCGTCCCGTTCGTTCGGGCGGTCGGACTCGCGGCGTACGTCTGACGCGCTCCGTCCGACCCGTTCGGGAGCGTCGGGCGAGTCGGCTCGCGGTCCGTCCGCCTCACTCCGCCGGGACGCCCTCGCGCACCGACACCGCCTCGCCGCGCTCGAAGTCGCAGATGCCCTCGGCCGAGAGCGCCGCCCGCCCGACCGCGAGCAGGGTGTCCTCGCCGTCGACGACGAGCACCTCGTCGCCGGGGCGGACCGCGGGGTCGACGCCGGTGACGAACTTGGCGAAGGCGTTTCGCCCCTCGCGCACGTACGGGTCGCTCTCCGAGCCGACGGTCACGCGGTAGGCCGGCGGGGCGAGCGCCCTCCGGAGTCGCTCCCCGCCGGCGACGCCGAGGGTGAACCGGCCGTCGGTGCCGTAGGAGACCAGCCGCTCGCCGTCGGCGTGCACCTGTCGCGGCCGCCCGCCGGACGAACGGCTCACCGCGAGCTGCTCGTCCGGCGGGAACAGCGCCGCCCCGGCGCCGGCGCCGAACTGGTAGTCGGCCACGACCCGGAGGTCGGCGAGATCGCGCGCCATGCGACCGGGTTCGCGCGGGGAGGGAAAAGCGCTCCCGTCCGCTCGCGGAGCGCTGCACTGAGAAGCGGGTCGGAATTTTTATGTGACGGTCCGCTGTCACCGGGCGTATGGCCGCCATACGGTCCCTCCAGCGTGCGGTCGGTGCGCTCTCCGACAACCCCGTCCTGTTCCTCGGCGGAGTGATCTACGCCGTCGTGGTCGCCCCTCAGAGCGTCCTGTCGCTTCTGGGGGTCCCGATCGTCCCCAACCTGCTCCAGCTGGTGACCTTCTTCATCACGCCGTTCGTGGTCGCCGGCATCATCGGCATGGCCGACGAGGGGCTCCGGGGCGGGACCTCGTTCGACACGTTCACCGACGTCGGCAAGGGACGCTACGTCCCGCTGTTGCTCGGCAACCTCGTGCAGTTCGGGATCGCCGTCGCCATCGGCGTCTTCGCGTTCGTCGTGCTCCTCGTCGTCGCCCTCGTGGTCGGCATCGGGGCGATGGGCGCCGCGAGCGGCGGGTCGGGGGCGTTCGGCGCCGTCGGCATCGTGGGCCTGCTCGTCGGCGGGAGCGGCGTCCTGCTGGTCGTGCTCGTCGCCGCCGTCGTGTTCTTCTTCGTCCAGTTTTACCCGATCGCCATCGTCGCGGACGGGATGGACGCCATCGAGGGGTTCAAGGGGAGCGTCGGGCTGGTCCGGGCGAACCTCGTCAGCACGCTCGGCTTCTCGGTGATCAACCTCCTCGTCGGCCTGCTCACGAGCCTGCCGGTCGTGGTGATCTTCGTCCTCCGCGGGATGGACTCGCCCGCGACCGGTGCGGGTCCGACCCCGGGCACGGGGATGCCCTCCGGCTTCGCGGGCGGCGTGGGGTTCCTCTCGACGCCGGAGGCGGTCGCGCTGGCCGCGATCAGCCTGCTTCTCACGGCGGTTCTCCTCCCCTTCCGGCAGACGTACGCCACCGCGTTCTACCGGGCCGTGAAGTAGGCCGGCCGTCGGAACGGTCGCCGCGACGGCTCACAGCAGGAACCGGTCGACGCGCTCTGACATGTCGGTGAACTCGTCGGCGGCGGCGACCAGTTCGTCGGCGGTCGACTCGGAGAAGCAGGCCACCTCGGAGCGGACGCCCTCGTGGCGGAGATGCGAGCACAGGCGCGCGAAGTCGCCGTCGCCCGTACAGAGCACGACGGCGTCGACGTGGTCGGCGAGGCTGACGGCGTCGAGGCTCAGCCCGACGTCCCAGTCGGCCTTCTTCGTCCCGTCGCCGAACGTCTTGATCTCCTTGATCCGCGTCTCGAAGCCGATGTCGGCGAGCGCCTCGAAGAACCGTTCCTCGTCCTCGTTGTCGGCGCGCACCACGTAGGCGATGGCGCGCACGAGTTCGCGCTCGCCGACGGCCTCCGCGAGCAGCGCGCTGTAGTCGATGTTGCGCGAGTGGAGGCTCTGGGCGGTGTGATAGAGGTTCTGCGAGTCGACGAGCACCGCGACGCGCTGGTCGGGGTGGACGGCGGTCATGGGGTCGCTACGGGGGCCGACACTAAGTCGTGTTCGTCCGCCGGGCGACCCGCGCGCCGCGGAACAACAAGCTATATGGGCCGGCGGACCACTCCTTTCGTCCGTGACCCGGCCTCGCCCCGCCACGCGGACGCGCCCCCCGCGAGCGGCGCGTGGTCGCTTCGCCTTCTCGAAAAAACGCGCCCGGTGAGCGCTCGCGGCGGGGGTGGCGACCCCGTCGCGGGCGCGCCCCGACCGGCGCACGGTCCCGGACGACCACGCGAGACGGACACCAACGCGACACACTATGACCGACATCGACCTGCGCGGGGTCTACCCCGCCATGACGACCCCCTTCGCGGGGGACGGCAGCATCGACTTCGAACAGCTCCGGACCGACGCCCGACGGCTCGCCGACGCCGGCGTCGACGGCCTCGTACCCGTCGGCTCGACCGGCGAGTCGGCGACGCTCACCCACGAGGAGCACGTCGAGGTGGTCGAGGCCGTCGTCGGCGCCGTCGACGTGCCCGTGATCGCCGGCTCCGGCTCGAACAACACCCGCGAGGCGCTCCGCCTCTCGGAGCGCGCGGCCGAGGCCGGCGCCGACGGCCTCCTGCTCATCTCGCCGTACTACAACAAGCCCGAGCCCGCGGGGATGCTCGAACACTACCGGACCATCGCCGACGCGGTCGACCTCCCGCAGATCGTCTACAACGTCCCCTCGCGGACGGGCCGGAACATCGACGTGGAGACGACGGTCGAGCTGGCCCGCCACCGGAACGTCAGGGGGTACAAGGCCGCCAGCGGCGACATGAACCGCATCTCCGAGGTCGTCGAGCGGACGCGCGACGAGGAGTTCGCGGTCCTCTCGGGCGACGACGGGATGACCCTGCCCGTGCTCTCGGTCGGCGGGACCGGCGTGATAAGCGTCGCCGCCAACGTCGAACCCCGCCGGATGGGCGAGCTGGTGTGGGCCGCGCTCGACGACGAGTTCGCGACCGCCCGCGAGGTCCACCACGAGCTCGGCCCGCTCTTCCGCGCGCTGTTCGCCGAGACCAACCCCATCCCGGTGAAGGAGGCCATGGAGATCCGGGGGTACGGTCCGGCGCGGATGCGACCGCCGCTCTCGCGGGCCTCACCGGACGTCGTCGAACGGCTCGAGGGCGTGCTCGCCGACCTCGGGGCCGACGGGGCGGCGACGGGGGGCGAGCGGTGACGCGACTCGCGGTCACGGGGGCCGGCGGGCACATGGGTCGGGAGGTGCTCGACGCCGCGACCGCCCGCGATGACGTCGCCGTGGCGTTCGCGGTCGACCGGCCGCCCCTCGCCGACGCGCCCGGCGGCGTCGACGTGTTCGACGAGGCCGACCTCGACGACCGCCTCGCCGAGCACGAGCCCGACGTGCTGGTGGATTTCACGGTGCCGTCGGCGAGTCGGCGCTACGTCGACGCCTGCGCGGCGGCCGGCGTCGCGGCCGTCGTCGGCACCACGGGGTTCGACGAGGAGGACCGCGAGGCGTTCCGCGCCGCGAGCGAGCGGATCCCCTTCCTCCGGGCGTCGAACTTCTCCCGGGGCGTCGCCGCCCTGCGCCGGGCCGTCCGCGAGGCCGTCGCGGCCGTCCCCGGCTACGACATTGAGATCACCGAGACCCACCACAACCGGAAGCGGGACGCGCCGAGCGGGACGGCGGGGACGCTGCTCGCCGACGTGGAGGACGCGCTCGGCGAGCGCCGCCCGCGGGTCCACGGCCGCGAGGGCGAGCAGCCCCGCGAGGCGGGGGAGATCGGCGTCCACGCCCGCCGCGCCGGCGACGTGACCGGCGAACACGAGGTGTTGCTCGCCGGCAACGAGGAGGCGCTCAGCCTGACCCACCGCGCCGGGTCCCGCGGCGTGTTCGCGGCCGGCGCGGTCGACGCGGCGGTCTGGCTGGCGGGGCGTCCCGCCGGCCGCTACGAGTTCACGGAGGTTCTCGAATGAGTCTGGAATCCGACATCGACGACCTGTGGCATCGCTACGAGGCGGGCGACGTCGACGCCGCGACGGCGACCGACGCGGACCTCCGCCCGCTCGACGAGTTCCTGTACGCGCTGGAGGAGGGCGAGGCGCGCGCGGCCGAGCCGACCGGCGCCGGGAGCGGTCCGGACGGCTGGACGGTCAACGAGTGGGTCAAGCGCGGCGTCCTGCTCAACTTCTCGCTGCGCGAGACGGTCGGCCGCGAGTACGGCGGCGTCACCTACCACGACGTGTTGCCGCTCCGGCGAACCGACGACCTCGCCGAGCGCGGCACGCGGAACACGCCCGACGGCACGACCATCCGTCGGGGCGCCTACCTCGGGAGCGACTGCATCATGATGTCGCCCTCGTTCGTCAACATCGGCGCCCACGTCGACGACGGGAGCCTCGTCGACTCGTGTGACACCGTCGGGTCGTGCGCCCAGATCGGCGCCGACGTGAAGCTCGGCGCGAACACCCTGGTCGGCGGCGTCCTCGAGCCGGTCGAGGACGCGCCGGTGGTGATCGAGTCGGGCGCGGCGCTCGGCGCCGGCTGCCGGGTCACGTCGGGGTTCCACGTCGGCGAGAACGCCGTCGTCGGCGAGAACACCCTGCTCTCCCCGCGCATCCCCGTCTACGACCTCGTCGAGGAGGAGGTGCTGTACGGCCACCTGCCCGCCGACCGCCGCGCGTTCACCCGCTACGTCGAGTCCTCCATCGGCGACCACGACCTCTTCGCCGGCGGCGCGTACAAGCCCGCCGTCGTCGCCATGGACGTCGAGGAGGACACCCTCGACGCGACCCGTCGCGAGGAGGCGCTCCGGGAGTGAACCGGCGGCCCGCTCCGGGGGTCGTCGGTCGACCGGTCGCACCGAAAGCTTGAGAGGGGCGTCGGTCGACGCAGTGGCATGACCGACACGGCCGGGACGGGGCCGCCGGTGCGCCGGCTCGACGACTGGGACGCCGAGCGCCTCGCGGGCCTCGCCGAGGAGCACGACACGCCGCTGTACGTCACCGACCTCGACCGCGTCCGGGAGAACGTCCGCCGGATCGCGCGGGCGTTCCCCGACGCCCACCGGATGTACGCCGCGAAGGCGAACACCGGGCAGGCGGTGATCGGCGCCGTCCACGAGGCGGGGATGCCCGTCGAGTGTGCGGCCGCGGGCGAGGTCCAGCGCGCGGTCGCCGCCGGCGTCGACCCGAACGAGATCCAGTACACGGCGGTCAACCCCCCCGACCGCGACCTCGACGCGATGGTCGAGCTCTGGGAGGAGAACCCGGGGATGCGCATCACCGCGGGCGCGGCGGACACGCTCGACCGCCTGGCCGCGCGGGGGTTCGACGGCGACCTGCTGATCCGCGTCAACCCCGGCATCGGCGCCGGCCACCACGAGAAGGTCGCGACCGGGAAGGACGCCAAGTTCGGCGTCCCCCACGAGCGGGTGCCCGACCTCGCGGCCGCGGCGCGCGAGCGCTTCGACCTCGTCGGCCTGCACATGCACGTCGGGAGCGGCATCCTCGGCGACGACCTGGAGAACCACCGCCGCGCCGTCGAGCGCCTCGCCGGCGTCGCCCGCGAGGTTGGCGACCTCGAACTCCTCGACGTTGGCGGCGGGTTCGGCGTTCCCTACCGCCCGGAGGAAGCCCCCCTCGACCTCGACGCCGTCGCCGAGGTGACCCGCGAGGCGCTCGGCGACCTCGACGCGCGGCTGGCCATCGAGCCGGGCCGGTACGTCGTCGCGGACGCCAGCGTCATCCTCACGCGGGTGAACACGCGCAAGGAGACGCCGGGGCCGACGGTCGTCGGCGTCGACGCCGGGCTCACCACGCTCATCCGCCCGGCGATGTTCGACTCCTATCACCACATCCGCAACCTGACCGGCGGGGAGCGCGCGCCCGAGCGGGTGCAGGTCGGCGGCCCGATCTGCTCCAGCGCGGACGTGTTCTGCCAGGACCGCCCGATCCCCCGCCCCGAGCGCGACGACCTGCTCGCTGTCGGCAACGCCGGCGCCTACGGGATCGAGCTCGCCAACGAGTTCCACTCCCAGCCGCTGCCGGCCGAGGTGGCGATCGATGGCGACGAGACGCGCGTGGTGCGCGAGCGCCGCACGGTCGAGGACATCCTCGCGCGCGAACACGCGTAGGGGCAAGCGTGCGTAGGGAAACCGGCCCGTCCGCGCGCTCGCCGTCACGGGAACACCACGTCGGCCCCGCCGGGCCGCCCGTCGGTCAGTCCGCGCGCACCGACGCCACCACCTCCTCGATGTCGTCGACGAACGCCCCGAACTCCGGGTTGTCGCCCTCGCGCACCCACCGGTACCGCACGACGCCCTCCTCGTCGATGACGAACACCGACCGCTGGGCCACCTCGAAGTGGTCGTACATGTCCTCGTACACGACCCCGTAGGCCCGCGTGACCTCGCGGGCGTGGTCCGAGAGGAGCGGGACGTCGATCCCCTCCTTTCGCATGAACTCGTTCTGGGCGAACGAGAGGTCGACGCTCACGCCGTAGACGCTCGCGTCGAGCGCCTCGAACGCGTCGAGTTCGGCCGTGAACGTGCACAGCTCGTCGGTGCAGCCGCTGGTGAACGCCGCCGGGAAGAAGGCCAGCACGACCGGCCCGTCGCCGATCGCCTCTTCGAGCCGGAACTCCTCGATGTCGTTGTACGAGCGGCCGTGCGCGACCGGGAGCGTGAACCGCGGCGCCTCCTCGCCTTCCTGGACCGTCATGGGTCATCCCCGGTCCCCCCTCACAAAGCGTTTGCGCGAGGCGGACGGAGGGGGACCCATGCACCCACGCGAACTCACGACGAACCAGCCCGCCACAGTCGACGGGCGGGGCGCGGCGGGGACCGGGCGCGGCGTGGCCGCGTCGACCGGCTCGCCGACCGCCGGCCCGCCGGAGGGGCGGACGTGACGGCCGACGACCCCGGTCGCGGCGGCGCGAGCGGGAACGGGGACTCGGACGGGGACGGACGGGGCGGCGAGCGTCCGGCGGGGAACGCGGACGCGAACGCGAACCACGACCCGCCGCGCGACGCCTCGCTCCCGCCGGGGTACGACGAACGGGACCCCTACGAGGGCGAGGACCTCGCGACGTACCCGGCGTGGTGGCGCCACAACGTCGAGGAGTTTCGTGCCCACGGGATGCGTCCCTACCGCCCGCCGCGGCTCGCCGACGGGACGCTCTCGCCGCCGCTGCTCGCCGACCTACGCGAGCGCTTCGACGCCGAGGTGCGCTTTCGCTCGGTCGACCCGCAGTCCGGCGGGTCGTGGGAGCTCGTGGTCGACGACGAGCCCGTCGCGACCGTCGAGCACCGCCGCCACGGGGAGGGGTACACCGTCTACGACGTGACCGCCGAGGAGGTCCGCCGGCTGGTCCGGGCGGCTACCGGATGACGTACACGTCGCCGTCCGCGACCTCGACCTCGTAGTGGGGGACGGCGACCGCCTCGTCTTTGATGTTCTTTCCGGTGGTCACGTCGAACTTCCAGCCGTGCCACGGGCAGGTGACGGCCTCGCCCTCCTTGACGTACTCCCACGACCAGCCGTCGTCGCCGACGACCATCCGCCCGGTCAGCTCGCCCTCGCACAGCGGCGCGGCCTGGTGGGGACAGAAGTTCGGGAGCGCGTGGAGGTCGTCGCCGACGTTGAACACCGCGACCTCCTGGCCCGCGACGTCGACGATGATGCGCGACCCGGGCTCGTCGAGCTCCGCCGCGGCCGCGACGCGGTGGCGCGTGTCGGACGCCGTCGTGGAGCCGGACGCCTCCCCCGTCACGGCGAGAGCCCGAACAGGTCGACGGCGGTGCCGCCCATGATCCGGTCGACGGTCTCGGCGTCGAACCGCCCGCGGATGCGGTCGAACAGCTCCTCCGGCGGGTCGAAGTCCGGGTGCGGGAGGTCGGAGCTGTACATGACGTTGTCGGGGCCGGCCATCTCCAGCGCCATCCCGAGGTGCTCGGGGTGTTCGGCCGTGTGGCCCAGCGGCTGGGTCGAGAAGTAAAACTGGTCGTCGACGTACTTGCTCGGGAGCTTGCGCAGCCAGGGAACCTCGTCGGACAGCTCGAGGTAGTGGTCGTCCAGCCGCCATTTCATGTAGGGGATCCAGCCGATGCCCGACTCCTGGAACACGAACTCGAGGTCGGGGAACCGCTCGGGGACGCCCTCGAACAGCATCGACGTGAGGTTCCACATGCCGGTGAACGGGTGGACGACTGCGTGGTCCTCGGCGTACGTCTCGGCCCACCGCCGGACCACCGGGAAGGCGTTGCCCGTCGCGCCGCTCCCGGAGTGAAAGAGCAGCGGCAGGCCGTTGTCCTCGGCGGCCTCGTAGATCGGGTCGTACCAGCGGTGGCCCGGCGGCGGCACCAGGCCGGTCGAGGGGACGGCGACGGCGACGACGCCGTCCTCGTCGGCCCGGTCGTCGATCTCCTCGGCGGACTTGTCGGGCGCCTGCGGCGCCACGACGACGGGCGTGAGGATCGTCTCGTCGCCCTCGTCGACGAACTGGTCGAGGATCCACTCGTTGTACGCCGTCGCCAGCGCGACCGCGGCGCGGTCGTTGTTCACGGTCGCGAGCGACAGGTTCAGCGTCGGGTTGAGGATCGAGTAGTCGAGGTCGAACTCCGCCATCTCCGCGCGCTTGGCCTCGACCGACCCCGTCGGCTGGTCGGCGTACACGTCGCCGAACGCGTCCGAGTGGATGAACGGCGGCGTCGGGTGGGAGACGGAGTACACGTCGTGCTCGGGGCTGGCGGCGTCCTCGATGATCCGGCGCAACCCCTCGTCCCGCTCGTCCATGTACGGGAGGAGCTGGTCGACGGTTTCGGTGACGTGGGCGTCGGTGTCGACCACCACGTCGACCTCGTCGAGCGTTCTCGTCCGTCCCGCGTCGGCGTGCTGTGCCATACCCACACACCACACCGACGGCTATTATCTCTTGTCGAACCGACGCCGGCCGGTCCGACCGCACGACGCGATGGCCGCTGGTCGAACCCGCGACGCGGACGCGCTCGTGGTGGGGTCGATTCCACGACGCCGACCCGGCGGCGCGCACGCCGACCCGACGGCGCGCTCAGAACTCCCGGTCGCGCAGGTCCTCGACGGTCGCACCGTCGTCGATCGCGGCCTCGAGCTCCCGCTCCGCGTCGCGGAGGTCGGCCGCGGTGTCGGCGACCGCCGCCGCGTCGTCGGCCGGGACCACGACGACGCCCGTCGCGTCCGCGACCACCACGTCGCCCGGCGCGACCCGGACGCCGTCGACGGTGACGGGCTCGTCGGTCGCCGACACGCGCACGCGGTGCTGTCCGGACCGGGGGGTCGGCGCGGCGCCGAACAGGGGGAACGCCTCCGCGCGCACCTCCGCCACGTCGCGGTAGCCGCCGTCGACGACGACCCCGGCGACGCCCGCGTTCGCGGCGAGCCGACAGGCGTTGCCGCCCCAGCAGGAGACGGTCGGGCCGACGCCCGAGACGACGACGGCGTCGTCGGGCTCCATCGCCGCGAGCATCGCGTGCGGGAAGTTCGTCGCCTCGTCGCCGCGGACGCGTGCGAGCTGGACGGGCCGCGCGTAGCCCGCAGCGTGGGGCTCGCCGCCTCCGGCCGCGGGCTCCACGCCGTCGATCACCCCGTCGACGCCGTGGTGGTCGAGCGCGTCCGAGACGACGCTGGTGTCGAACGTGCGATAGCGGTCGAGGAGGTCGGCCTCGGGCATGGGTCGACGCCCGCGCCGCGGGGTGGTAAAGCTACGGTCGCCGGGGCGAGACGAGACGAGACGAGACGGGCGGAGCGGGCGGCGACCGGCGACTCGTCCCGACCCGCCCTGGTCGCTACCTACCCGAAGCTCTCGATCTTCGCCTCGTCCGGGTCGGTACCGGCGGC
Source organism: Haloferacaceae archaeon (assembly GCA_042217235.1). GTDB lineage: Archaea > Halobacteriota > Halobacteria > Halobacteriales > Haloferacaceae > A07HB70. Next base: position 14,095 of record JBDGTB010000054.1, read on the forward strand.
GCGGAGCGCCTCGACCGCCTCGTCGACGAACCCCTGGAAGCCGTAGACGAACACCTGCTCGTCGGCCTCGCCGGTCAGGACCGCCGCGACCGGGTCGACGAGCGAGTCCTCCGTGATCCGGACGGTCGCGCCCGCGTCAGCGAGCGCGTCGAGCCGGTCCCGGTGGGCGGGCGCCTCGTCCCGGTAGACGACCGCGACCCCGGCGCCCTCGCGCACGGCCCGCTCGCCGATGCCGACGGCTGGGCCGACGCCCGGCCCGCCGGCGAGGACCACGACGCGACCCTCGCCCTCGTAGTAGTTCGAGCCGAACGGACCGGACATGTCGACCTCCTCGCCCGGCTCGAGCGCGGCGAGGTGCTGGCTGACGGAGCCGCCCTCCTCGGGGTCGACCCCGACGGTCACCTCGAAGGAGTCCGCGACGTCGGGCGAGGAGAGCGTGTAGAAGCGGCGCTGCTCCTCGCCGTCGACGACGGCGTCGAGGCGGACGAACTGGCCCGGCGTCGCCTCGAAGCCGGCGGGCGTCTCGAACTCGATCGCCACGGTGTCGGGACCGACGTCGCGGACCCCGACGACGGCGACGCGTGCGTCCATGGGTCGGCGTGTGCGCCGCCGGGCAAAGGCTCTTCGCGTCCGGCGTCGCGACACGGGGCCACGGCCGTCGTTCGTGGCCGCCGCGGGGGCCCCGCAGTCGTCGCCGGACGCGGTCGCGGGGGTCCGGCCCGGGCGTCGCGCGTCGTCGCCGCCCCGCCGCCGGCGTCTCCGGGACCGGCCCGGGCCGAGAGACGCCGCCGGAGAGCCCGAGTACGGGAGGGACGTGAGTCGCCGACCCGGGTGTCACGGGAGGCGGCCGGAGCCCCCCATTCAGAAGGCTTTTCCTCGGTCCAACACGAGTGAGCGCTACAGCATGCCTGCGGACTTCAACTGGGCCATCGGGGGCGAGGCCGGCGACGGCATCGACTCCACCGGGAAGATCTTCGCGCAGGCGCTCTCCCGGGCTGGCCGCCACGTCTTCACCTCGAAGGACTTCGCGTCGCGGATCCGAGGCGGCTACACCGCCTACAAGATCCGGACGGCGGTCGAGCCCGTGCAGAGCGTCGTCGACGAACTCGACGTCCTCATCGCGCTGACCCAGCGCACGATAGACGAGAACCTCGACGAGCTCCACGAGGGGAGCGTCATCATCTACGACGGGGAGCGCACGTCGATGCAGGACGTGGCGATCCCGGACGGGATGGTCGGCCTCTCGGTGCCCCTCAAGCGCCTGGCCGAGGAGGCCGGCGGGGCGATCATGCGAAACGTCGTCGCGCTCGGCGCCGCCTGCGCGGTCGCCGGCTTCTCGATCGAGAACCTCGACAGCGCGCTCGAGAAGCGCTTCGGGGACAAGGGGACGAGCATCGTCGAGAACAACAAGGAGGCCGCCCGCGCCGGCCGGGACTACGTCGAGGCGGAGTACGACCACGAGTTCGACTACGACCTGGCCGAGACCGACGAGGACTACGTCCTCCTGAACGGCGACGAGGCGATCGGGATGGGCGCCATCGCGGCCGGCTGCCGGTTCTACGCCGGCTACCCGATCACGCCCGCGACCGACGTGATGGAGTACCTGACGGGCCGGATCGAGGAGTACGGCGGCCACGTCGTGCAGGCCGAGGACGAGCTCTCGGCGATCAACATCGCCCTCGGCGCCGCGCGCGCCGGCGCCCGGTCGATGACCGCCACCTCCGGGCCCGGCATCGACCTGATGACCGAGACGTTCGGGCTGGTCGCCACCTCGGAGACGCCGCTCGTCATCTGTAACGTGATGCGGTCGGGCCCCTCGACGGGGATGCCGACCAAACAGGAGCAGGGCGACCTCAACCAGATGCTCTACGGCGGCCACGGCGAGGTGCCGCGGTTCGTCCTCGCGCCGACGACGGTCGCGGAGTGTTTCCACAAGACCGTCGAGGCGTTCAACCTCGCCGAGAAGTACCAGCTCCCGGTGTATCTCACCGCTGACCTCTCGCTCGCGGTCACCGAGCAGACGTTCGCGCCCGAGGAGTTCGACATGGACGCCGTCGAGATCGAGCGCGGCAAGGTCGTCGACGAGGAGGGGGTCGAGGAGTGGACCGACGAGCGCGACCGGTTCCGTCCCCACGCCGTCACCGACGACGGCGTCAGCCCGCGGGCGTTCCCCGGGACCGCCGGCGGCGCCCACATGACGACCGGCCTCGAACACGACGAGCTCGGCCGGCGGACCGAGGACACCGACCTGCGCGTCGAGCAGGTCGACAAGCGGTCCCGGAAAGTCGAGACGGCCCGCGAGCGCGAGGAGTTCGACTACCGCGAGTTCGGCGACCCCGACGCCGACGCGCTCGTCGTCTCCTGGGGGTCAAACGAGGGGGCGATGGTCGAGGCGATCGACCTCCTCGACGACGAGGGCGTCGACGTGCGGTTCGTCTCCGTCCCCTACGTCTTCCCCCGGCCGGACCTCACCGACGCGGTCGAGGCCGCGGACGAGGTCGTCGTCGTCGAGTGCAACGCGACGGGGCAGTTCGCCGACCTGGTCGAACACGACGTGCTCGAACGGGTGAAACGCATCAACAAGTACAACGGCGTCCGGTTCAAGGCCGACGAGCTGGCCGGCCGGATCCGCGAGACGCTCGACCGCGGGGTCGAAAGCGAGGAGGTGAGCCCATGAGCTCCGACGTTCGATTCACCGACTTCAAGTCCGACAAACAGCCCACCTGGTGTCCCGGCTGTGGCGACTTCGGGACGATGAACGGCATGATGAAGGCG
>JBDGTB010000107.1:0-16784 GCA_042217235.1 Haloferacaceae archaeon
TCGCCGCTCGCGCCGGTCGTCCTCCGCCGCCAGTCCGCCGATCGCCGCTCGCGCCGGTCGTCCTCCCCGTCACCGTTCCCGCAACGCCTTAGTAGCGGTTCGACGTACGTTCGACCATGTCAGGGAAGACGAAACTCGTGCTCGCGCTCGTCCTGGTGGCCGTCGTGTACCTCGCCGTCTCCGGCGGCAGCGAACCGGTCGAGGTCGACGTCGAGAGCTAGCCGCCGGGTCGACCGACCGACTTCTCCGTCGCCGCCGCCGTTCAGCCACGGCACCGTCGGCGGCGTCGCTCGGCGCCCGGCGTCGAACGACTTAGGGCCGACCGGCGTCGATCCGGCCGCATGTACGGGGTCGTCACGCGGAACGCGGAGGAGGCGTCGTGGTCGGCGTTCGACGTCGGCTGCTACGAGGTGAAAGACGTGTCCGGACGGGCGTCGGAGCCGGTCGAGGGCGCCGTCAACACCCTCTCGACGTTCGCCGACAACGCCGCCGCGCGCGACGACCCGGGGGTCGTTCCCGTGAACGACGCGGGCGAGCGGGCGACGCGCGACCGGCCGTACTTCGACTGGTCGTACGTCTGCCCGACCCACCCCGAGTACCGCGAGGGGCTCCTGGAGATCGTCGAGGACTGCGCCGCGGTCGCGCCCGACGTCCGCCTCGACGACGTCGGCTTCCCGCGCGAGGGGTACTGTCGCTGCGAGCGCTGCGAGCGGCTGTTCGCCGAGAGCGACCGCGAGGACCGTCTCGCGTGGCGCGCGGACGTGGTGACGGAGTTCGTCGCCGCCGCGCGCGAGCGGGTGCCCGGCGACCTCTACCTGGCGGTCCACCCCGACCCCTACCCCGGCCACCTCTCGCGGCGCGCCGGCGTCGCCCTCGGCCGACTCGTCGAGCACGTCGACGAGTTCGTCGTCCCGCTGTACGACACGGCATACGGGACGACCTACTGGCTGGAGTCGCTCGCGAAGGGCTTTCGCACGGCGCTCGCGGGCGGCGACCCCGACGGGACGCCGGCGACCCCGTTCGCCGTCGAGCTGTACGCGGTCGACGTGGACGTCGACGCGCTCGTCGACGCTGCCGACGTGGCCGGGGAGTACGCCGACGACGTGTTCTTCGGCTACGACGCGAGCACCGCGACCGCGGCGCTCCGGCGGATGCGCGCCGACGCGCGCGAGGGCGTGACCCACCGCCCCGACGACGGCTGATTCGCCGGGGTGACGGCCCGAGGCGACCGCTCCTCGACCGACCAGGCCGTAAGGTCAGGGGGGGGCGACCGGTCAGCCGAGCGGCCCGTAGGTCAGCGACCAGACGACGACGATGCCGAGGAGGGTCACGAGCGTCGCGACAGCGGCGAGTCCGACGAGCAGCCGGCCGGTCGCCCCCGCGTCCGCGTCGGTGTCGGTCACGACGACCGACAGGGGCACCCCGAACTTAGGTGTTCCGCGGCGTCCGTCCGCGGTCACGGCGGGGCGGCCGGTCGCGGCGATCGGTCGCCGACAGACCGACTCCGACCGGCGGTCGCGCCGGCCGGCGGTCCGCGCTCAGCGCCGCTCGCCGCGCCCGCGGGTGCCGTCGAGCGACGCCGGCAGGCCGTCGAACGCCGTCCCGGCCGTTCCGGGCCCCTCGGGCACCCGGATCGCCCCGGTCTCGACCGGCACCGGGTCGGGGACGAGGTCGCGGACCAGCCGGTCGCCCGTGGCCAGCCCACAGGGCTCGACGTCGGGGACGGCCGCGGCGACGTGGACCGCGGCGGCGCGGGCGACGGCGGCGTCGACCGTGGTCGTGACGACGGGCTCGACCCCCTCGCGTCGGGCGCGGCGGGCCGCCGCCACCGCCCGCTCCGGCCCGCCGAGCGCCATCGGCTTCACGACGACGACGTCCGCGGCGTCGGCGTCCAGTACTGCCCCGACGCCCGCCCGGGCGACCGACTCGTCGAGCGCGACGCCGACGCCCCGCCCACGCAGGTCGCGGTGGCCGGCCAGGTCACCGGCGGGGAGCGGCTGTTCGAGGTGCGCGAGGTCGAGGTCCGCGAACCCCTCGACCGCCCGCGCGGCCGTCTCGTGGTCCCACGCGCCGTTCGCGTCCGCCCGGAGGGCGACCCCCGGCCCGGCGGCGTCGCGGGCGGCCTGCAGGCGAGCGACGTCGCGGTCGAGCGACCCGGCGCCGACCTTCACCTTCACGCAGTCGAAGCCCGACTCGACGGCCGCGCGAACCGCGTCGGCCGTCGCCGCGGGCGGACCGTCCCCGACCGTCGCGTTGACCGGGACGCGGGTCGCCGGCGGACCGTCCGCGATCGAGGCGGCGAGCGACCGGCCCGCGGCGCGGGCCTCGGCGTCGAGCAGCGCGAGCGCGAGGCCGTGACGCGCGGCGGGCGTCCCGTCGAGCGAGTCGAGGGCCGCCCGGTCGACGTCGCCGTCGACGTCGCCGTCGTCGGCGTTCAGCCGGTCGGTGGCGTCGTCGAGCGCCGCCCGACAGTCGGCCAGCGACTCCGTCCAGCCCGGGAGCGGGGACGCCTCGCCGACGCCGCGGACGCCGTCCCGCTCGACGGTGACGAGCAGGCCGCGCCGTCTTTGGATCTCGCCCCGAGCGGTCCCGAGCGGGGGGTCGAGGGCGAGCGCGAACGGCGCGACGCGGACGCTCATAGCGCCAGCCCGAGGGCGAAAAGCGCCGCGTGTGCGGCGAGCAGCTTCCCGGTGCGCTCCAGCGCGGGGTTGAGCGCCGCGCCGGCGGTCTCGGTCAGCACCGTCCGCGTCACCGACACCGCGTACGGGAGCGTGAGAAGCGGCAGCAGGACGACGAGGCCGTACCCCCGGGCGAGAAACCAGAGCGGGACGAGGTAGGCGACCGCGAGCATCGCGAGGTACTCGGCTCGGCCGGCCCCGCGGCCGAACCGGACGACGATCGTCCGCTTGTCGGCCCGGGCGTCGTCCTCGCGGTCCCGGAGGTTGTTCACGGCGAGGATGTTCGTCGAGAGCGCGGCCGGGGGGAGCCCCGCGACGACCGCCGCGAGCGGGATCGTCCCCGACGGCGGGGCGACGGGGACGCCCGCGACCGCGCTCGCGGCCTGCACGTAGAAGGTGCCGGCGACGGCGACGAGCCCGAAGAAGACGAACACGAACACGTCGCCGAGACCGTGGTAGCCGAGCGGGTACGGCCCGCCGGTGTAGGCGATCCCCGACGCGACGCTCAGGAGGCCCACCACGAGGATCGGCACGCCGCCGACGGCGACGAGGTAGGTGCCCACCGCCACCGCGGCGGCGAAGGTGAGCCACATCGCCCGCTTGACCCGCTCTGGGGGGATCAGTCCGCCGGCGGTGACCCGCGTGAACCCCTCGCGGTCGGCCGTGTCGGCTCCCTTGACCGCGTCGTAGTAGTCGTTGGCGAAGTTCGTCCCGACCTGGATCAGCGCGGCGCCGACGAGCGCCACGAGCGCGGGCACCGGGGCGAACGCGCCGGCGTGCACCGCCAGCCCGACGCCGACGAGCACCGGCGCGGCCGCCGCCGGGAGCGTCTGCGGGCGGGCCGCCATCACCCACGCCCGCCGCCGGGAGACGCTCTCGTGGTCCTGTGCGGTCATCGGCGAGGGGTTTGACCGCCCGGCGCAAAGCGGCTGTGGTTCCGGCGGGCGATCGACCGGCTACGTCGCGTCCCGGAGCGTCGCCGGCACCGACCGGGCGTCGAGCGTCGCGCGCAGGGCCGCCGCGGCGGCGACCCCGACGAGGACGAGGACGCCCCAGAGGCCGGGCTGGAGCAGCCCGTGGACCGCCGGCCCCGCCTCGGGGAGGACGCTGACGGCGAGCTTCAGCCCGTACGCGTGGGCGTGGAGGCAGGCGAGCGCGGCGACGGCCGCCAGCGGGTGGCCGTCGCGTCCCCGCCCGGCCTCGACGGCGAGACAGACGAGCGCCGCGGGCAGGGCCGCGACCAGGTAGTAGGTGTAGGGGAGCGGCGTCAGGAGCGGCATCGCGGCGACCCCGAGCGCGAACGCGAGGTGGTCGGCGTCCGCCCGCCCGGCCGCGACGGCGAGCGCCGCCACCGCGAGGCTGCCGCCGACCCGGAGCGCGAGCGCCTCGCCCCGGAGGACGAACAGCGGTCGGAAGTACGGCGCGAGCCACAGCGCCGGCTGTCGGAGCGGCCCGCCGCCCGCGACGCCCCACGCGAGCACCTCCAGATACGTCCGGTGGATCTCGAGCCCGAACGCGGCGAGCGAGACGGCGGCCAGGGCGCCGACCGCCGCGACGCCGCCGGCGAACCGGTCGCGGTCGGCGAGCAGGTGGGCACAGACGGGCGCGTAGGCCGGCTTGACGACGCAGACGGCGGCCGTGAGCGCCCCGCTCGCGACCCGCGCGCGCCGGCCGTCGCGGCGTTCGCCCCGCCGGAGGAGCCAGAGCGCGAGCGCGAGCAGGCCGGCGAGCAGGCCGGCGGTCTGTCCCATCTTGAGCGCGAGCAGGAGCGGCTGGAATCCGACGAGCGCGAACAGGAGGACGACCCGGTCGACGGGCGCGAGGTCCGCGCCGAACTCGTCGGCGGCGAGCTGGAGCCCGACCCAGAGGACGACCAGCCCGCCGCCCGACCAGAGGAGGTGCGCCGTCCGGAACGGGACGGCGTCGAACGGGCGCAAGAGCAGCAAAACGACCGGGGGGTAGAGGAACGTGCCGTGGAAGCCGCCCCCCTCGGACCGCCGGTACACCGTCCCGCCGGTCCGCCAGCGCTCGACGCCCTCCAGGTAGGTCCCGAAGTCGAACGCGCGGATCGGGGGGGCGACACCGGCCGCGCGCAGCCACGCGTCCACGAGCGGGTGGAGGAGGAGCGCGACGAGAAAGAGCGCGACGCCGGCGACGAGCCAGGGTCGCTCCCGGCGGGACGCCCACAGGCGCGCGAGGACGCTCATCGGCCGTCGGTGGACGGACGGCCACGTAGGTCTTGTGTCCGTCCGCCGTCGGCCGCCGCGACCGCGAGCGCCGTCGCCGGCTCAGTAGTGCCAGGGCACGTCCGAGAAGTCGGGGGCCCGCCCCTCGAGGAACGCGTCGCGCCCCTCGGCGGCCTCGTCGGTCATGTACGCGAGCCGGGTCGCCTCGCCCGCGAACACCTGCTGGCCGACCATCCCGTCGTCGGCGAGGTTGAACGCGTACTTGAGCATCCGCATCGCGGTCGGCGACTTGCCCGTCATCTCCGCGGCCCACTCGACGGCTCGCTCCTCCAGTGTCTCGTGGGGCACGGCCTCGTTGACCATCCCCATCTCGGCGGCCTCCGCGGCGTCGTAGGTCTTCCCGAGGAAGAATATCTCGCGGGCCCTCTTCTGTCCGACCTGCCGGGCGAGGTAGGCGGACCCGAACCCGCCGTCGAAGCTCGCCACGTCGGGGTCGGTCTGGCGGAACTTCGCGTGCTCCGCGCTGGCGAGCGTGAGGTCACAGACGACGTGCAGCGAGTGGCCCCCGCCGACCGCCCACCCTGGGACGACCGCGACGACCGGCTTGGGCATGAACCGGATCAGGCGCTGGACCTCCAGCACGTGGAGGCGACCCGCCTCCGCCTCGCGCACGAGGGCGTCCTCGGACTCGTCGGCCGCGTCGTCGTCGCGGTACTCGTAGCCGGACTCCCCGCGGACCGACTGGTCGCCGCCGGCCGAGAACGCCCAGCCGCCGTCCTTCGGCGACGGGCCGTTGCCGGTGAGGAGCACACAGCCCACGTCGGCCTGCTTGCGGGCGTGGTCGAGCGCCGCGGCCAGCTCGTCGACCGTGCCGGGGCGGAACGCGTTCCGGACCGCCGGGCGGTCGATGGCGATCCGGACCGCGGGGACGTCGACGCCGCGGTGGTAGGTCACGTCGTCGAACTCGTCGGTGACCGGCTCCCACCGGTCGGGGTCGAACAGGGCGGAGACGTCGGACACACCCGACGACCGGGCGGCGCGAGGAAATAGGTTCGGCTCCCGCGGCCGGCGTTCCGGGGCTCACGGACGGGGGCCGGAGCCGCCTCGGCCCCCCGCTCGGGTCCGCGACCCGGTCGACGCCGCGTCGAGCGCCCTCGCCGTCGCCGCGTTGGGGTGGAGAAGCGGTCGACGAGGCTGCGCCGTCAGTCGTCGCCGGCCGGTCCGCCCCCCTCACCCCGTGCGTCGCGTCCCGCGGCCCCGCCGTCCTCCACCGCCACGCGGACCGCGTGCAGGTCGTCCCGGACCGCCCGGATCCAGCGGACGCCACGGACGAGCGGCCCGTTCGGCGCGGTCACCCACGAGACGAAGACGACGAGCGTTGCGGCGACGACGCCGAGCAGGATCTGGGCCGCGATCACGACGGCGTAGGCGAGTACGAGCAACACGACGGCGGCCGTGGCCTTCGCGCGGGTCCCGCCCATGTCGGCGGCGACCCGCTCGGGCGAGACGAGCGCGACCAGCCAGCCGAGCAGGTAGACCAGCCCGGCGGCGGCGACGCCGATCAGGAAGGCTCCGCCGACGAACGTCGAGTACGCGACGACCAGGAGCGCGAGCAGGCCACCGCCGACGTGCCAGGGGTTGGAGGGCATCGGCCGAACCTGGTCGACCCGCCCCCAAGAGCGTTACTCCGCGATCGCGGCGACGACCCGCGCTGCGAGCGCCTCGCGCGTCCGGTGGCTCCGCTCGGCGTCGAAGGACACCTCCAGCACCTCGGTCCCCTCGCGCCGGGCGGCCGCCGCGTAGGCGTCGGCGAACTCGTCGGGGTCGACCCGGCGGAAGTCGAGGTCGTAGAGGTCGCCGGTCGGCGCGAAGTCGAGCCCGTGGGGCGTCTTGAACTGCTCGGTGAAGGGCGGGTCGAACGACTCGATCGGCAGCTCGTGGAAGATGCCGCCGCCGTCGTTGTTGACCAGGACGACCGTGGCGTCGACGCCACAGCGCCCGAGCGCGAGCAGGCCGTTCATGTCGTGGTAGTACGCGAGGTCGCCGACGACGAGCGTCAGCGGGTCGGTCGTCGCGCTCCCGGCGCCGAGCGCGGTCGAGACCACCCCGTCGATGCCGCTCGCGCCGCGGTTGCCGAGCGCGGTCACGCTCGTCGTCGTCGGCGCGCCGAACCGGTCCAGGTCGCGGACGGGCATGCTGTTGGAGACGACGACGGTCGAGGGGTCGGGGGCGTTCTCGACCACGTCCGCGAGCACCGCCCCCTCGTGTGTGTCCGCGTCCGCGACGGTCGCCCAGTGGGCCCGGTCGGCGTCCCGCCACCGTTCGAGCCAGGAGCTGTCGCCCGATTCGGTCGCGAGCCGCGCCAGCCGCCCCGCCAGCCGCGAGGGGTCGGCGCGGACCAGGTCGGTCGCGACGAACTCCGCCTCCCGCCAGCCCCCGGCGGGGTCGACGAGGAACTGCCGGGCGCCGGTCCCGGCGAGGTACTTCCGCAGCGCCTTCGACGTGGGCGAGGCGCCCACCCGAAGCACCACCTCGGGGTCGGGCCACCCGTCCGTGACGGCGGTGTCGACGTAGCCGTCGTAGCCGCCGATCACGGGGACGGTGCGGGTGTGGCCGCCGAACCGGAGCCCCGACAGCGGGTCGGCGAGGATCGGGAACCCCGTCGCGTGCGCGAGCGCGGCGAACGCGTCCGTGTCGACGCCCGGCGGGTCCGCCGGCCCGGCGACGACCAGCCCCCGGTCGGCGTCGAGCGCGGTCGCGAGGCCACGGAGGCGCTCGTCGGGGAGCGCGGGCGTCCCGTCGGTCGCCCGGACGAACGGCGTGCCGTCCGGGCGACCGGTCGCGGCGAGCGGGTCCAGGTCCGCCGGCACGTCGCCCTCGACGGGCGTCGGCTCCAGCGGCTTGCGGAAGGGGAGGTTGAGGTGGACCGGCCCCGCGGGGACGCCGGTCGCCTCCCGCAGCGCGCGGGCGGCGGTCGTCCGCAGCGAGCGGAGCTTCCGGTCGTCCGGCTCGGGCTCGGCGACGTCGCGGTACCAGCGGACGGCGTCGCCGTACAGCTTCTCCTGGTCGATGGTCTGGTTGGCGCCGCTGTCGCGCAGCTCGGGCGGGCGGTCGGCGGTGAGGACGACGAGCGGCACCCGGCCCTCGCTCGCCTCGACCACCGCGGGGTGGAAGTTCGCGGCGGCGGTGCCCGACGTACAGACCAGCGGCGTCGGGTCGCCGGTCCGCCGGGCCCGGCCGAGCGCGAAGTAGGCGGCCGAGCGCTCGTCGAGGTGGGAGAAGACGTGGACGTCGTCGTGTTCCGCGAACGCGACGGTCAGGGGGGTCGAGCGCGACCCGGGCGCGACGCAGACGGCGTCGACGCCGCCGCGCGCCAGCTCGTCGACGAGCGCCCGGGCCCAGAGCGTGTTGCGGTTCGGTGCGGTCATCGGCTGGATGGTGGAGTCGGCGTGGTCATCGGTCGAGGGGGTCGCTGCGTCGGCAATCGAGGGCGTCGCTGCGTCGGCGGTCGGACGGTCGGCGGTCGGACGGTCGGCGCGGGCGCCGGTCGGCTGGTCGCCGTCACGCCACCGACGGTCGACGAGGGGGTCGAGCGGCGCACGTCACCGCTCCAGTTCGTCGAGGATCGGCCGGTACTTGAGCTGGACCTCGTCCCACTCCCGGTCGGGGTCGCTGTCGGCGACGAGTCCGACGCCGGCGAACATCGTCGCCGTCCGCCGGTCGGCGTCGACGACCGCCGACCGGATGGCGACCGCGAACTCGCCGTTGCCCGCGGCGTCGAACCACCCGATCGGGGCCGCGTACCAGCCGCGGTCGAACGGCTCGGTGTCGCGGATGGTCTCGAGCGCCCGCTCGGGGGGAAGGCCGCCGACGGCGGGCGTGGGGTGGAGCGCCTCGACGAGGTCGAGCACGTGGGCGTCGGCGTCGAGCGTCGCGCTGATGGGGGTGAACAGGTGCTGGACGGTCGCCAGTCGTCGGACCCGGCGCTCGCCCCGGCGGACGCCGCGCGCGAACGGGGCGAGCTGGTCGCGGACCGCCTCGGCGACGAGCTCGTGCTCGTGGGCGTTCTTCTCGTCGGCCCGCAGTTCGTCGGCGAGCCACTCGTCCTCGGCGGGCGTCTCGCCGCGGCCGGTCGTACCCGCGAGTGCGCCCGTGCTCACGGTGCGGCCGTGGAGCCGGACGAGCCGCTCCGGCGTCGCCCCGAGAAAGCCAGGCGACGGGCGGTCGTCGCCGGGTTCGACCAGGAACCGGTAGCAGTCGGGGTGGGTGGCGCCGAGGCGGCTGAGCAGGTCGGCGGTCGCGAGCGGGCGCTCCAGGCGCGCTTCGAGCCCCTGTGCGAGCACCACCTTCCGCAGGTCGCCGGCGCGGATGCGGTCGACGGCCGCCTCGACGCTTCGCCGCCACGCCTCGCGGCTCGTCGTCCGCGTCCGCTCGGCCACGCCGGGCGGGTCGGCGACCGGGCGGGGGTCGGGGAGGGCGGTCACGCGCTCGCGCTCGCGGTCGAGGCGCCGCTCGACCGCCTCGGGCGTGGCCGCCACGTCGTCGCCGACGGCCGTGACCGTCAGCCACGCGCCGCGGTCGGTGTAGGTCACCTGCACCCGCGGGAGGACGAAGCGGGCGCCGGGGAACGCCCCCCAGGGCGGCTGCTCGCTCCCGGCGTCGTGGAAGGCGAAGCCCCCGAACAGGCGGGGACAGGCGGCCTCGGTTCCGGCGTGGACGTTTCCGGACTCGAACAGCGCGTCGGCGGCCTCGCGGACGGCGGCGAACCGGTCCGCGCCGTCGGCCTCGACCGTCGCCGCGGCGCCCCCGGCGACGACGAGCGGTCCGTCGGACGGGTCCCAGAGGGTCCGGGGGGCGGCGGCGTCGCCCCCCGCGTCCGCGTCGCGGTCGGCGAGGTCGGCGAGGACGGCCCGCGGGTCCGGCGGCGGGATCTCGACGGCCCGACTCACGAGGCTGGACGCCTCGTCGGCGCGCGGAGCGCTCATTACACCCAGTCCGGGCGCGACGGCCTTTTACCTAACTATGGCGCGTCCGTCACGCCGCTCGCCAGGGGGTAGCGGCGTCGGCGGTCGCCCCCGTCGGGAGCCGGCGCGAGCGGTCGTCGAACCCGGCAGTCGATGCCGGAGTCGCCGGCCGAGGGCACGCGTTTCGACAAATCTGATTCGCGAGTTACGAAGCCATGTTCGCTCTCCCTGGTCGATCGTTTAGGTTCGATCGAACACACCCCCGCCAAATATAAATAAGCCCACCTCAAAGCCCGCACCGTTCAGATGCCCAAGGTCCAGATCACGGTGCCCGAACACCTGGAGATGCAGATCGCGCAGCTGGTCGAGAAAGGGGAGTTCGTCGATCGCGAGCGGGCGATCGAGGAGCTGCTCTCGACCGGCCTTCGGGCGTTCAAGACGAGCGGTCCGATGGACGACGAGGAGGCGGGGTCGGGGTTCGAGGACGACGGCATGATGGGTCACGAGGACGAGTACGTCTTCTGACCGACACGTGTGGGATGTCGTCGCAATAACGGTTAAACCGCCTTCGGCCCAACGCTCCCCCATGCACAAGGACGAACTCCTCGAACTGCACGAGCAGATGGTGACGATCAAAGACTACTTCGCCGCACAGGAGGACGTCGACGAGGGGCTGTTCGACCCCTACGAGCAGCTCGACGTCGACCCGTCGCACGTCCACAAATCGAAAAGCGAGCACAAACACGCCGTGTTCGTCCTGGGCAACGCGCTGGCCTCCGCGATGAGCGAAGACGAGTTCTCGAACGCCGGGCGCGTCGGCAAGCGGATGGCGGAGCTGGCGGAAGACGCCGAGAGCAAGCTGTAGGCCGTGACGGGGCCGTCCGCCCTGTCGGCCGCGCTCGCCGTCCCCGTCTCCGGTCTCGGTGCGCTCCAGCGGCTCGCGCTCGTGCTCGTCGCGCTCGGCGCCGTCCAGTTCCTCCGTCGTCGCGGCGACGGCGACGTCCTGGGGACGCTCCGGCGGCGCCTCGTGTTCGGTGTCCCGTGGGGGACGCTCCTCACCGTCGCGGGCGTCCTCGCGGTGTACCTGTTCCTGCAGGGCGGGCTCGCACACTGGGCGAGCCCCACGACCATCCCGTTCCGGGCGTGGTCGTACTTCTACCCGCTCGGCGTCGTGACCGCGCCGTTCGCCCACGTCGGCCCCGACCACCTGCTCGGCAACCTCGTCGGGACGCTCGCCATGGCGCCGCTCGTCGAGTACGCGTGGGGGCACTACCCCCGTCGCCGGGGCGCTCACTCCTTCGGCTCGCTGCGCGCCAACCCGTACGCCCGGATACTCGCCGTCCCCGCCGGCGCCGGCCTCGTCGGCCTCCTGACCGGCGCGTTCTCGGTCGGGCCCGTGATCGGCTTCTCCGGCGTCGTGTTCGCGTTCGCCGGGGGAGCGCTCGCGGTCTACCCGGTCCGGACGCTCGTCGCGCTGCTCGCCGGCCGCGTCCTGCGACTCGCCGTCGCGAGCCTGCAGACGCCGGTCGTGACCGCCACCGCCCAGCCGTCGTTCTCGACGCCCTGGTGGGCACAGGTCGCGATCCAGGGGCACGCGCTCGGCCTGCTCGTCGGCGTCCTGGCCGGCCTGTGGTACGTCCGGTCCCGGCCCGAGTCCCGGCCGTCGGCCCGGCGGGTGTTCGCCGGCGTGCTCCTGTACGGCGTCGCCCAGTCGCTGTGGGCGGTGTACTGGTTCCGGGGGAACGACACGTTCGTCCTCTACCGGGCGACCGGGCTGGCGCTCGTCGTCGTGCTCGCGGTCCTGGTCGCCGGGACCGTCGCCGCCTCGGCGCGCCCGCTCGTCGGCGACGGGCCGGCCGGCCGGTCGCTCCGGTCGATCCCCCGGTGGCAGGCGCTCGCGACCGTCCTCCTGCTCGTGCTCGGGGGGCTCGCCGGGCCCGGCGTGGCGGTCAACCTCGCCGCGGCGACCGACGAGCCGCTCCCCGGCGAGACGGTGCAGGTGCGCGACTACGAGGTGACCTACGCCGAGAACGTCGAGAACGGCATGGTGTCGGTTGTCGACGTGCGGGCGTTCGGGGAGACCACGAGCGTCAACACCTCGGGGGTGATCGTCCGCTCGCGCGAGCGCAACGTCTGGCTGACGGCCGTCTCGAAGGGCCGGCTCGCGTTCGACGGCCAGGTGACGGTGCGCGTCGGCGGGGTCGGGTGGCGCGACCACGTCGTCGTCAACCGGACCGGGTGGACGGCCGTCGGCGGCAACGCAACCTACCGGGTCCGGTTTCGCCACGACGACCGGGCGCGGACGGTGTACACCGCGCCGCCGTCGAACGCCTCGCCGGTCGTCGCCGGCCGCAACGTCTCGGTCCGGGCCGTCGAGGAGGGGTTCCGCATCGCGGTGACGCGGGGGGACCTGACCGTCGACGGCCCGCTCCCGCCGCGCAACGAGTCCATCACCCTCGACGGCGTCCGGTTCGTCCGCGACGGTCGACGGCTCGTCGCGGTCCGGGGGGACACGCGGGTACCGGTGGCGAAACGGGAGACCTACGAGTAGCCGCCCGGACGTTCGTCCGTCGGCACGGCCGAGTCACGCGGTCGGGCCCTCGACCGTCCCCGACCAGTCGATCCGGAAGACCTCGACCGCGATCTCCCGGCGGTCGGCCTCGTGGAAGTCGAACTGTCGGTCGAGCGTGAACGACGCCTCGTAGGCGTGGGTCACCGCCCCGCCCGCGTCGGCGGCGAAGGCCTCGACGAACTCGCGGCTCCCCGAGTTGTGGACCGAGTAGGAGACGTCCGCGATCCCGGCCGCGGTCCGGAGGAAGTCACGGTCGGCGTGTTCGTTGCCCGACTGCGCGCCGAACGGCGGGTTCATCACGACCGTCGTCCGGCGGGCCGGATCGCCGACGAGCGGAGCGCGGGTGGCGTCGGCCTGCACCCACGCGACGTCCGTGGTCGTGCCGACCCGCCGGCGGTTCGCCCGCGCCGTGGCGAGCGGCGCCCGGTCGATCTCGACCCCGACGACCCGGGCCGGGCCCCGCAGCGCGGCGCCGAGGGCGAGCATCCCGGTCCCCGTCCCGAGGTCGACCACCGTGCAGTCCTCGACGTCGCCCCGCAGGTCCGCGGCGTGGACCACGTGCGCCGCGAGGTGGGGCGGCGTGGGGTACTGTTCGAGCGCCGCCCGGGGGCGCTCGAAGCCGGCGACCACCGCGAGCTGGGTCTCCAGCGCGGCGCGCGTGCTCATCCGCCACCCCGTCCGCTCGTCGTCCCCGCTCGGTGCATCGACGGGTGATTGCTGCCGGTAATCCAAAAGTGTTCGTCTATTTTCGATGGTTATCGGCCGCGCCACGGCGGCCGCCCGCGGATTCAAGGGTTCGTACGCCGTACGTCTGACGGGGGTCACACGCTCCACTTCCCCCACTCCCCCGTTCGGCCGTGGCGCGCCGCGGACGCAGACCGGGACGGGCAGGCGAGCGCCCGACGGTCAGTACCGCCGGGAGACGACGGTCCGTCCGGCGTCGTCGGTCACCGTGACGGTGTCGCCGCCGTTGTTCCAGACCGCCCGCGAACGCCCCCAGTAGTAGCGTCCGTCGCCGTCCGTGCCGGTCCCCGTGTGGAGGCGGATGGTCGCGTCCGGGGCGAGCGTCGCACCGTCGGGGAACGCGTAGGCGTGGCCGGCCGCGTCGCGGACCGTCCACCCGGCGAGGTCGAGCGTCCGGTCGCCGCGGTTCCGGAGGGCGACGTACTCGCCGTTCGGGTCCTCGTGGTCGTTGCCCGGGGCGTCGGCGTGGACCGAGACGGCGAGCGGCCCGTCGACCGCGGTCGTCGTCGCCGGCGTGCCGCCGCCGTCGGCGAGCGCCGTCGGGGGAGCCGTCGAGGCGCCGTCGGCACAGGTCCAGAGCCCGCGGCCGGCGGTCCGGGCGCGCGACTCAGCTCGGGCGTATCGCTCCCGCTCGACGAGGCCGCTCTCGTAGCGCCGGGCGTGGCCGCGGACGAGCAGCCGGTGGTTGAACTGCGTCCCGTCGACGTAGACGTACGCGAGCAGGCGGTCGTAGTACCCCCGGCGCGGCTCGTTCGGGTCGAAGCCGAGGCCGACCGTCGCGCCCTCGAGGCGCCGCGTCGCGAACGCGCTCGCCCGCTCGCCGTACTCCCGGAGACAGGCCCGGCCGGCCGCCGTCGACGGGACGCCCTCGAACTCGTCGGGCGTGTTCTCGGCCTCCACCTCCGGCGTGTCGACGCCGAGCAGCCTGACGGTGTCCCGCGTCCCGTTCCCGAAGCGGATCCGCATCGTGTCGCCGTCGACGACCGCGACGACCCGGACGCGAACCGTCGGCGCGGTCGCCGGGT
Organism: Haloferacaceae archaeon; assembly: GCA_042217235.1. Classification (GTDB taxonomy): domain Archaea; phylum Halobacteriota; class Halobacteria; order Halobacteriales; family Haloferacaceae; genus A07HB70. The sequence goes on from JBDGTB010000107.1 coordinate 14,170, forward strand.
GCGGCGTGGCGGTCGCCGTGCGTGGCGTCGCGGTCGCCGAACCGCCGGGCTCCGACCCCGCGGTCGCCTCGCCCGCCGTCGGACCGGGGTCGGACGCCGGCAGGCCCGCGGTGCAGCCGGCGAGGACGACCAGACAGACGACGAACGGCGCGAAACGCACGGACGGCGTTCGGTGGCCGGGGACAAAAGCGGTCGGTCACGCCGCGGCGCAGCGAGACAGCCTCGACCGACGACGGCCGCCGGACTCAAGCGGTCGGCCGTCGGACTCACGCGACGACCGCCGATGCCGCCCCTCACCGCGGAGATGCTGCTGGTGTTCGGCCTCGTCGGGGTCGCGCTCCTCTCGTTCGTCACGGAGGCCCTGCCGCCGGACACGACGGCGATCGGCGTCCTCGTCGCGCTCGCGGTCCTCGAACCCTGGACCGGTGTCTCGACCGCCGAGGCCATCGCCGGCTTCGCCAGCCCGGCGACGGTCACCATCGTCGCCATGTACGTCCTCAGCGAGGGGGTCCGGCAGACGGGCGTCGTGGACCGGCTCGGCGTCGCCCTGGCGCGGGCCACCGGGGGCGACGAGCGCCGGCTGCTCGGCGCGACCGTCGGCACCGCGTCGCTCACCGCGGGATTCGTCAACAACACGCCGGTCGTGGCGGTGTTCGTCCCGATGATCACGGGGGTGGCCGAGCGCGCCCGGGTGTCGCCGTCGAAGCTCCTGTTGCCCCTCTCGTATGCGGCGATGCTCGGTGGGACCCTCACGCTCGTCGGCAGCTCGACGAACCTGCTCGCGAGCGACCTCTCGCGTCGACTGCTCGACCATCCGATCGGGATGTTCGAGTTCACGCCGCTGGGCGTCCTCGTGGTCGTCGCCGGGACGGCGTACCTCCTGACGGTCGGCCGAGCGCTGACCCCGGCTCGGATCCCGGTCGACGCCGACCTCACGGAGGCGTACGACCTCGAGGCACACCTCTCCCGGGTGGTGGTGCGCGAGTCCTCCGAGCTCGTCGGGCGCCAGGTCGACGCCGTGGTCGAGGAGATCGAGGCCGTCGAGGCGTTCGACGCCGACCTGCTCCAGCTCACCCGCGACGACGACACGTACTCCCTCCCGTCGCCCGACCGGGTCGTCGAGGCGGGGGACTCGCTCGTCGTCCGGGCGACGCTACAGGACCTCAACCGGCTCGCCGGGACCTACGGGCTCAGACAGCTCTCGCGCGAGGCGGTGGTGGCGGCCGACCTCCGGGACGGGATGGGCACGCTCGCCGAGGCTCTCGTCCCGCCGGACTCCCGGTTCGCGGAGGAGACGGTCGCCGAGGCCCGCCTCGAACGCCACTTCCACACCGTCGTCCTCGCGGTCAAGCGCGGCGACGACCTGCTTCGCGAGGGGCTCGACGACCTCGTCTTGCACCCGGGCGACACGCTCCTGCTCCGGACGACGCCGCCGACCCTCGAGTACCTGCGCGAGACGGGCGACCTGCTCGTGACGTACGACCCGACCCGTGCCGTCCCCGGCCCCGACGCCGGCGAGGCGACCGCCGAGCCGCTCGGCCCGCGAGCGCCGGTCGCGCTCGCGATCCTGGCCGGCGTCGTCCTTCTCGGGGGACTGGGAGTCGTCCCCGTCGTCATCGCCGCGCTGGGCGGCGTGTTCGCGATGGTCGCGACCGACTGTCTCACCCCCGCCGACGCCTACGACGCCGTCAGCTGGAACGTCGTGTTCCTCCTCGCGGGCGTGTTGCCCCTCGGCGTCGCGCTCCAGGCGACCGGCGGCGACGCGTTCATCGCCGCCGCGCTCGTCGGTGTCGCCGACGTCGTCCCGGTGGTCGTCGTCCTCGCCCTGTTCTACCTCCTGACGGGCCTGCTCGCGAACGTCATCACCCCGGTCGCGAGCGTCGTGCTCATGATCCCGGTCGCGGTCGACACCGCGACCCGGATCGGCGCGAACGAGTTCGCCTTCCTGCTCGCGGTCACGTTCGCGGCCAGCGGCGCGTTCATGACGCCGATCGGCTACCAGACGAACCTCATGGTGTACGGTCCGGGCGGCTACCGGTTCACCGACTACCTCCGGGTCGGCGCGCCGCTCCAGCTGTTCCTGACCCTCGTCGTCACGGCCGGCATCGTCGCGCTGTTCGGCGTGTAGTCCCAGCGAGGAGACCTGTCGGAACGTGGCCGACACATCTTTGTATCGGCCCAAGGTTTAACTGCCCCCTCCGTCACGACACTTATAATGGAGGGTCCGAGTAGCCAGCGCCAACAACAGCGGGAGAGCGAGGAGACGTCGGACGAGGAGATCACCTGTCCGGAGTGTGACTCGGATCGGATCGTCACCGACGCCGACCAGAACGAGCTCGTCTGCGAGGACTGTGGGCTCGTTCTCGACGAACGGCAGATCGACCGCGGCCCGGAGTGGCGCGCCTTCAACCACTCCGAGCGACAGAGCAAGTCCCGCGTCGGCGCCCCGATCACCGAGACGATGCACGACCGGGGGCTGACGACGACGATCGACTGGAAGGACAAGGACGCGTACGGGCGCTCCATCTCCTCGGAGAAGCGCTCGCAGATGCACCGCCTGCGCAAGTGGCAGGAGCGCATCCGGACGAAGGACGCCGGCGAGCGCAACCTGCAGT